>JANXXS010000216.1 GCA_025350505.1 Burkholderiales bacterium | reverse complement strand
GCACCTCTCGGGCGAGCTGTTCAAGTCGATGACCGGCTGCGACATGCTGCACGTGCCGTACAAGGGCGCCGGTCCGGCGCTCACCGACCTGATGGGCGGCCAGGTCGACGTCATCTTCGACAACCTGCCGTCGTCGGTGGGCCATATCAAGGGCGGCAAGATTCGCGCCCTCGGCGTCACCTCGCAGGAGCGCGAGCCTTCGTTGCCGAACCTGCCGACGATCGGCGAGACCGTGCCGGGCTATGAAGCGACGGCCTGGTTCGGCATCGGCATGCCCAAGAACACGCCGAAGGACATCATCGAGAAGGTCAACGCCGAGGTGAATCGCGCCCTGGCCGATCCGAAGTTCCGCGAGCGCATGGCCGAGCTCGGCGGCAAGCCGATCGCCGGCACGCCCGAGGACTTCGGCAAGATCATCGCCGCGGAAACGGCGAAGTGGGAGAAGGTGGTCATCTCGTCGGGCGCCAAGGTCGAGTAGCCGTCTCGTCGCCCTTTCAGGAGCTCTCATGATCGAACGCAACATCGACATCCCGACCGCCGACGGCGCGATGAACAGCTTCGTCGTGCATCCGGAAGAAGGCGGCCCGTTTCCCGTGGTGCTGTTCTACATGGACGCGCCGGGCAAGCGCGAGGAGCTGCACGGCATGGCGCGGCGCATCGCCGCGGTCGGCTACTTCGTCGTGCTGCCGAATCTCTACTACCGACGATCGCGCGACTACTGGCTGAAGGAACGCACCGAGCCGGCGATGGCCGAGATGTTCGGCCACATGGCGACGCTCGACGCGGCAACGACCGAGTGCGACACGCGGGCCATGCTGCGCTTCATCGACGCCGATCCCAGCGCCGACGGCGGCCGCATCGGCGCGGTCGGCTATTGCATGAGCGGGCCCTTCGTGATGTGGGCCGCCGCGGCCTTCCCGGAGCGCATCGCCTGCATCGCCTCGATCCACGGCGCCAACATGGCGACCGACAAGCCGGACTCGCCGCACCGCATGCCGCCGAAGGTCCGCTGCGAGAGCTACTTCGCATGCGCCGAGACCGACAAGTGGGCGCCACCCGCCGACATTCTCAAGCTGCAGAACGCGCTGGAAGAAGCCGGCACGCCGCACCGCATCGAGTGGTATCCCGGGGTCGAGCACGGCTTCGTGTTCCCCTTGCGCGCCGGCATCTACAACCGGGCCGCCGCCGAGCGGCACTGGGAGCGGCTGTTCGATCTTTTTGATCGCACCCTGAAGCGGGCGGCGTGAAGCGATGGCGCTGCACGCCTGGCTGCTCTATCTCGTCGCGGCGATCGGCCTGTCGCTGACACCGGGGCCCAACAGCATGCTCGTGCTGACGCACGGCGCCCTGCACGGACATCGCCGCACCCTCTACACAGTGACCGGCGGCGTCGTCGGCTTCACGACGCTGATCGGCCTGTCGATGCTCGGCATCGGCGCCGTGCTCGAGACCTCGGCGGGCGCCCTGACGGTGCTGAAGCTGGTCGGCGGTGCCTACCTGGTCTGGCTCGGCGTGCAGCTCTGGCGAGCGCCGCCGATCGACCTGCGCGTCGATGCCACGGCGGCCGACACGCGTGGCGCGGTGCTGTTTCGCCAGGGCCTGCTGGCGGCGATCACCAATCCGAAGGCGCTGCTCTTCTACGGCGCCTTCCTGCCGCAATTCATCGAGCCCGGCCGCGACCTGACCGGCCAGTTCGTCGTCATGGCGCTGACCTTCGCGGCGGTCGAGTCGGTCGTCGAATATCTGCTGGCCCGACTCGCGCATCGCATCCGGCCGGCCTTGCAACGCGCCGGCAAGAAATTCAACCGCCTCTGCGGCGGCATGTTCGTCGCCATGGGCGCGGCCCTGCCGATGACGAGGTGACGAAAGAAGGAACTGGTCATGAGCGACGCCCGCACCGCCCGCTATCGCGGCCTCTTCCCGGTCGTGCCGACCACCTTCACCGAGACCGGCGAGCTCGATCTCGCCAGCCAGACCCGCTGCATCGACTTCATGATCGACGCCGGCTCCGAGGGCTTGTGCATCCTGGCCAACTTCTCGGAGCAGTTCCTGCTCGCCGACGACGAGCGCGAGGTGCTGACGCGTTGCGCGATCGAGCACGTCGCCGGCCGCGTGCCGGTGATCGTGACGACGACGCACTTCAGCTCCAGGGTCTGCGCCGAGCGCAGCCGCCGCGCCGAGGCGATGGGCGCGGCGATGGTGATGGTCATGCCGCCGTACCACGGCGCGACCTTTCGCGTGCCCGAGGACAAGAGCTTCGAGTTCTACGCCAGGGTCTCCGACGCGATCCACATTCCGATCATGGTCCAGGACGCGCCGGCCAGCGGCACCCTGCTCTCGGCCGCCTTTCTCGCCCGCATGGCGCGCGAGATCGAGCAGGTCTCGTACTTCAAGATCGAGACCGCCGGCGCGGCGTCGAAGCTGCGCGAGCTGATCCGCCTCGGCGGCGATGCGATCGAAGGCCCATGGGACGGCGAGGAAGCGATCACCCTGCTCGCCGACCTCGACGCCGGCGCCACCGGCGCCATGACCGGCGGCGGATACCCGGATGGCCTGCGGCCCATCCTCGACGACTATCGTGCCGGCCGCCGCGAGACAGCGATCGCCGGCTACACGCGCTGGCTGCCGCTCATCAACATCGAGAATCGGCAGTGCGGCTTCCTGGCCGCCAAGGCGCTCATGAAAGAAGGCGGCGTCATCGCCTGCGACGCGCCGCGCCATCCCTGGCCCGGCTTGCACCCGGCCAGCCGGGCGATGCTGATGGAAGCGGCGCGGCGGCTCGACGTGCTTGCGCTGCGCTGGGCCCGTTGACGCAGCACGCAGCGAGGGAAAGCCACATGTCGCACAACGAAGTCGTCGTGGCCGGTGGCGGGATGGCCGGCATGGTGGCCTCCCTGATGCTTGCGCGCAGCGGGCGCCGCGTTCGCCTGGTCGAACGCGACATCGGCGTGGCCGGCGAATCGGCAGGCGAAGCGCTGCTCGGCCGCCGTCCCGGGGTGGCGCAATACCACCAGCCGCACGCTTTCATGCCGCGAGCGTTCACACTCTTGCGCGACCGCCTGCCCGACGTGCTCGACACGCTCTTGCGGCACGGCGCAACACAGATCGACCTCGCCCCGGCTACCGGCGAACGCGTTGCCGGAGACGAGGACCTGATCGTTCTCGGCGCAAGGCGTGCGCTGATCGAATGGGCACTGCGACGCGCCGTGCGCGATGAGCCGAACATCGAACTGTTCGCGGCTCGAGTCACCGGTCTGCGGTTCGAGGATGGTTCACCGGCAAGCGTGCGCGGACTGTCGACCGATCGCGGCGCCGTGGAAGGCGCGCTGGTCGTCGACGCGATGGGCCGAACGACGCCGACGCCGCGCTGGCTGGCCGACCGCGGGATCGATCTGCCGACCGAAGCCAGCCCTGTCGGAGTCGTCTACTACAGCCGCCACTACCGCTTGAGGGACGGCGTGTGCCTGCCCGCTTCCCCGAGCCCGTTCGGGCCACGCGTCGATCATGGTTATGCCAGCGCGGCCACCTTCATCGGCGACTCGCGTACCTATTGCATCGTCGCCATGGTGCCGAGCTGGGACAGCGAGTTGAAGGTCATGCGCCACGGCGCCGCCTTCGAGGCGTTTTGCGGCGCGGCACCCGCCCTGGCGCCGCTGGTCGACGCGGAGCGGGCCGAGCCGATCTCCGACGTGCTGCCGATGGGTGCGCTGCAGACGGTCTGGAACGCATTCGACCGCTTGTCGATGCAGCGACTGGTCGTGCTGGGCGACAGCTTTTGCCACACCGATCCGACCTTCGCCCTCGGTATCTCCAACGCCTTCGTTCAGGGCGCCGCGCTGTGCGAAGCGAGCGCCGCCCATCCCGACGCCGAAGTTGCAGCGGCGTACTACGCGCAGGTCGGCGAGGAACTGCGCGAGCGCTTCGAATTTGCCCGCGACGTGTCGGCCGCACGTGTCGAACGCATGCGAGGCGCTCCCATCGCGATCACGCGAGCCGGCTGCTATCCCTTGTACTCGCTGATGGCGACGCTGAGTTGCGCCGGGCTCGATCCGCAGATTCACCGCGTGGCCTATCGGCGCCATGGCTTTCTCGACCGTCTGGCCCGATTCGACGGCGACGAGGTCTTGCAGCAGAAAGTGGAGCAGTTGTTTGCGCAAATCCTCGCCCGCATGCGCGATGTCCCTCGCCTCGATCGCGCCGACCTCATGGCGATGATCGAGAACGCTCGAGGCAAGCACTGAGCTTTTCTTGCCACGCCCTCGATCGCGATCGTCGGGCCGCCGGGAACGGCTTTCGGCCTATGTGCGCCGGCGCACAGAGAATAGCGGCGACCGGCGTAGCCGGAAGGCCGGTCAGCTCACCGCGAGCAGTTGCGCCGCCGCCTTGTCGTTGCCCTCGGCGGTCGAGAGCGACTTCATCTGCGCCTCGAACTGACGCGCCGCGGAAATCATCGCCACCATGGTCTCGACCGCGCTGACGTTGGAGCCTTCGAGCGCGCCGTCCTGTACCCGCGCGGCGGCATCGGCCGAAAGGTCGCCGTCGGCGCCGCGGAACAGGCCGTCGGTGCCGCGTGTCAGCGGGCCCTCGGGCGTGACCAGCTTGAGCTTGCCGATCGAGGTGCTTCGGCCGTTGGCGGCGGTGGCGCTGACCGTGCCGTCGGCGGCGATGCTGATGGCGTTGTCGGGCGGCACCGCGATCGGGCCGCCGTCGCCGAGCACCGTCAGGCCCGAGCTGGTGACGAGGTTGCCCTCGGCGTTGACGTCGAGCGAGCCGCCGCGCGTGTAGGCCTCGGTGCCGTCGAGGCCCTGCACCGCGAGCCAGGCAGCACCCTTCATCGCCACGTCGAGGTTGCGTCCGGTGGCCGTGACCTGCCCGGGCGTCGCGTCGTAGCCGGGCGTCGATTCGAGCGCATAGACGCGCGTGCTGGCGCCGCTGCCCTGCACCGGCACGGCGCGAAATGCCGCGAGCTCGGCGCGAAAGCCGACCGTCGAGACGTTGGCGAGGTTGTTGGCCAGCGTCTCCTGCCGCTGCATCGTCGCCTTCGCGCCCGACATCGACAGATAGATCATGCGGTCCATGGAGATCCTTCGCTCTGCTCAGGATGACAGGGCTCGAGTTCGATCAACGGAGATTGACGATGGTCTGCAGGATCTGGTCCTGCGTCTTGATGGTCTGCGCGTTGGCCTGGTAGCTGCGCTGCGCCGTGATCATGTTGACCAGCTCGGAGGTCAGGTCGACGTTCGATTCCTCGAGAGCGCCGGCCTGCAGCACGCCGAGGTTGCCCGAACCGGCAACGCCGACGACCGGGCCGCCCGACGCGGCGCTCTGCGCCCAGCCGTTGCCGCCCATCGGCTGCAAGCCCTGCGGGTCGCGAAAGGTGGCGAGCTCGAGCTGGCCGGCCGGCTTGGTCTGGCCGTTCGAATAGCGGGCGCTGATGATGCCGCTGGCATCGATCTGCGCGCCGATGAACTGGCCCGGCGCGTAGCCGTCCTGGGTCAGCGCGGTGACGCCGAACTGCGAGCCGTACTGCGTCGCGCCCGAGAGGCTGAGGGCGACGCCGGGAATCGCCACCGTGGTTCCGCCGTTCGCCATGGGCACGGCGGGAATGTTCAGCGTGACGGCCCCGACCGGCGCCGTCGGCGTGCCGCCGTTGGTGGGAAAGGTGATCGTCGTCGAAGGCGCCGGGTTGCCGCCGGCCGTGGCCAGCGGCACGCCGTTGGCGGCGACGTAGACGTTCCAGGTGTCGGTGCCGGTCTTCTGGAAGTAGTAGGTCAGCGCCACGTCCTGGCCCTTGGCGTCGTAGACCGTCTGCGAGGTCGCGTTGTTGTAGGTCGACGGATCGGCGAAGTTGATCGGCGGGCCGGCCACCGGCAGGGTGACGGCGGAACGCGAGTCGAGGTTCATCTCCATGGCGATGTTCGCGGTCACGGCGGGCGTGATGCCGGCGGTCGGCATGAGCAGCGGGCCGGCCGTGCCGGGGATGATCACGCCGGTGGCATCGGCCGGGTAGCCCATCAGCTTGCCACCCTGGTTGTTGACGATGAAGCCGCTGTTGTCGACCTTGAACTGGCCGTTGCGCGAATACGAGATCGCGCCCGCGGCATCCTTCAGCTCGAAGAAGCCGCCGCCGTTGATGGCGACGTCGAGCGGGTTGTCGGTGCTCGTGATGTTGCCCTGCGTGAACTGCTG
>JANXXS010000197.1 GCA_025350505.1 Burkholderiales bacterium | reverse complement strand
CACGACGCTGATCCTGGTCGACCTCGGCCAGGGTCGCATGCGCATGGCCGGCTCGATGCTGGCGCAGGTGCTCGGCCAGTTCGGCAACGAGGTGCCCGACCTCGACGAGCCGGCGCTGCTGAAGGCGCTGGTCGACGGCGTCGCGCGCTTGCGCGACGCCGGCATGGTGCTGGCATATCACGACCGCAGCGACGGCGGCCTCTGGGCCACGGCCTGCGAGATGGCCTTCGCCGGGCATCTCGGCCTGAGCCTCAACGTCGACATGCTGGTCACCGAAGGCGACGGCATCGCCGACAGCCGGGCGGAGTACGGTGACTCGAAGAACTGGGCCACGCAGGTGAGCGCGCGCCGCGAGGAGCTGACGCTGCGCGCTCTCTTCAACGAGGAACTCGGTGCCGTCATCCAGGTGCCCACGTCGCGCCGCGACGAGGCGCTGCAGACCTTGCGCGCCGCCGGCCTCGGCCGGCACAGCCACGCCATCGGCAAGACGAATGCGCGCGGCGTCGTCGAGGTCTGGCGCGACGCCAGATCGGTATTCAGCGCGCCGCTGCGCGAGCTCCACCAGGCCTGGGACGAGGTGAGCTGGCGCATCGCCCGGCTGCGCGACAACCCGGCTTGCGCCGATGCCGAGCACGAGGCTGCCGGCCGCGAAGACGATGCCGGGCTGCACCTGCACGTCGTCACCGCAGCGTCGAAGGCGCCGGCGATCGTCGGCACGCGCCCCAAGGTCGCGGTGCTGCGCGAGCAAGGCGTCAACAGCCACGTCGAACTCAGCTACGCCATGGACCAGGCCGGCTTCGACACCTGGGACGTGCACATGACCGATCTGCAGTCCGGCCGCGCCAGGCTCGGTCAGTTCCAGGGCTTCGTCGCCTGCGGCGGCTTCAGCTACGGCGACACGCTGGGCGCCGGCGAGGGCTGGGCACGCTCGATCCTCTTCAATCCTCTTCTCGCCGACCAGTTGGCCGGGTTCTTCGCGCGGCGCGACGTCTTCGCGCTCGGCATCTGCAACGGCTGCCAGATGCTCGCCGCGCTGGCCGACATGATTCCCGGCGCCGATGCCTGGCCGCGTTTCACGCGCAACAAGAGCGAGCAGTTCGAGGCGAGGCTCAGTCTCGTCGAGGTGCTGCCGTCGCCGTCGATCTTCTTCGCCGGGCTGGCTGGCAGCCGCCTGCCGATCGCGGTGGCGCACGGCGAGGGATTCACCGACTTTTCGCAGCGCGGCGACGCTGCCAGGGTGCTGGCGGCGATGCGCTTCGTCGACCACCGCGGCCAGCCCACCGAGGCCTATCCGGCCAATCCGAACGGCAGCCCCGGCGGGCTGACGGCAGTGACCACGGCCGATGGCCGGTTCACGGCCTTGATGCCGCATCCGGAGCGCGTTTTCAGAAACGTCCAGATGAGCTGGACGTCGGGCGATCGAAGCGAGTGCAGTCCCTGGCTTCGGATGTTCGAAAGCGCCCGCGCCACCCTCGCGTAAGGATCGGTCGATTCAGAAGTTGCGCGCGGTGATCGTCACGGCGCCGGCGATGAAGCTGAAGCGGGCCCTGCTGCCCAGCGTGCCGTCGGCATGGACTTCGATGCAGATCGACTCGGTGCCGTTCGGCGTGCCTGCCGCATCCTGGGCGGCGAGGTTCCAGCAGAGCAAGGCGATGCCGGTGTCGGAAACCACCGACCAGGTGTTGGCGCCGCTGCCGAGAACGAGCGAGTTGCCGGCGCAACCGTCGAGGTCTGCCTCGGTGAAGAAGGCGCCGCTTGCACCGACCACGGCCGTCGCCGGCAGGGGTGTGTTCGCGGTGGCGGTAGAGCAGGTGCCGACGGCCTGCAGGCCGACGATGGCGTGGCTGGCCGCGTCGAAGTAGATCGTCTCGGTGTCGCTGTTCGACTGACCCGCCGAGACGACGGTGAGCGTCTCCAGGCTCTGCGCCGACATCACGCCATTGACCGGAAACGGCCCGGCCCCGGCGGGCGCGAAGGCCATGGTCAGGGTGAAGGCCTGTCCGTTCGCGGTACCGTTCATGGCCCACGACCCGCCCGTGACGAGCAGATGGCCGAGTGCCGCGTTGACCGCGTAGGGGCCTGCCGAAGTCGTGGTGTCGCCGCCGCCGCCACAGGCCGACAGAAGGGCCGCCGTCGCGGCCGACCACAGCCATGAAGAACGCTTGTTCATGTTCGCTTCCTTGCCGATGGCACCGAGAAGTCGGCGCCTGGCAGCAATGTTCGACGGGCGCGCACCACGCGGCGCTCACAGATCGACGACGGTTGACTTACAGATCGGCGTGTCGTCGCGTCGCGGGGCGATTCCGTGCCGCTGCCACGGCGCGGCGGTCGATCCGCGATACTGGGGACCACCTTTTCTCCCTCGACATCGCCAATGTTCTTTCACGGCCTCGGCACTGCCACGCCTCCCTCGCGCTTCACCAAGGCAGAGTGCCTGGCCGCCTTCCAGCGCTCGGACTGGTTCTCGCGTCTCGACACGCGTTCGCACCTTATCGCCCGCACCGTGCTCCAGCGCGACAACGGCATCGAGGCGCGCCGGCTCGCCCTCGGCTCGCTCGATGAAGTGTTCGCGATCGATCCGGACACGCTCGACCGGCGCTTCCTCGCGCATGCGCCGGCACTCGCCGCCGAGGCGGGGGCGCGCGCGCTGGCGGCGGCCGCCATCGATGCGTCGGCGATCGACGCCATCGTCGTCAGCACCTGCACCGGATACCTCTGTCCGGGCCTCTCCGGCCATGTCGTCGAGCGGCTCGGCCTGCGCGCCGACGTGCAGGCCTTCGACCTCGTCGGCCAGGGCTGCGCCGCCGCCTTGCCCAACCTGCAACTCGGCCGCTCGCTGCTCGCTTCGGGTGCCGCCGAGCACGTGCTCTCGATCTGCGTCGAGGTCAGCAGCGCCGCGATGTACCTCGACAACGACCCCGGCGTGCTGATCAGCGCCTGCCTATTCGGCGACGGTGCCGGCGCCGCCGTGCTCTCGCGCGAACCGCAGGCCGACGCGCGCCGCATCGAATGGCATGACAGCGCCTCGCTGATCGAGCCGGCACAGCGCAAGGCGCTGATGTTCGAGCAGCGCGAGGGCATGCTGCGCAACATCCTGACCCGTGAGGTGCCGACGCTCGCTGCTGACTACGCGCTCCGGGTGCTGGAGACCGTGCTCGACCGCGCCAGGCTGGGCAGTGGCGACATCGCGGCGTGGATCATGCACGCCGGCGGCCGCGATGTGCTGCTCGCCCTCGAGCGCCGCTTCGAGCTCGACGCTCACGACTTCCGCTATAGCGCCGCCATGTTGCGCGAGTACGGCAACATGTCGAGCGCCTTTGTCTACTTCGTACTCGAGGCGGCGCTGACCGACGAGGCGCCGGGCGGCTGGTGGTGGCTGTCGTCGTTCGGTGCCGGCTTCAGTTGCCACGGCGCGCTGCTGAAGGTCGACTGAGATGGGCGCGCGCACGCCCTCGCCCCGGCCCTCTCCCGCGAGCGGGAGAGGGGGTTTGCAGCGCGTTCTCGAGCCGGAGACGCTCGACCACCTCGCTGCCGACGACCCGGCCGCACAACGCTCGCGGCGCGACCTCCGGCGCGTCAACGCATTCATGGGGGCACGCGGCATCCTCGAGCGGGCCCTGGCGCGCGTCCTCGGCCATGGCGCAGACCGGCCGCTGCGCGTGCTCGAGATCGGCTGCGGCGACGGCCGGCTCATGCTCGGCGTCGCGCAGCACCGCGGCGACCGCTGGCCCTCGGTGAAGCTCGACCTGCTCGACCGCCAGCCGATCGTCGACGCGGCCACGGTCGCCGCCTATGCCGCAGCCGGCTGGCAGGCGCGGCCAGTCGTCGCCGACGTGCTCGACTGGGCCGCGGCGGAAGATGCCGCCGAACGCTGGGACGTCGTCGTCGCCAACCTCTTTCTCCATCACTTCCAGGGCGAGTCCTTGCGGCGCGTCCTGGGCGGCTGCGTGGCACGCGCCGATGCGCTCGTCGCCTGCGAGCCGCGACGCAGCCGCTTCGCGTTCGCGGCCAGCCACCTCATCTTCTTTCTCGGCGCCAATGCCGTGACGCGGCGCGACGGCGTGCTCAGTGTGCGCGCCGGCTTCGTCGGCCGCGAATTGAGCGATGCGTGGCCCGGCGCCGCCGGCGGCTGGCGTGTCGACGAGTACGACGACGGCCTGTTCACGCATTGCCTTTGCGTGTCGCGGGTGGGCGCGGCGTCGTGAAGACGAGCTTCGACGCCGTTGTCGTCGGCGCCGGGCCGGCCGGTGCTGCCACGGCGATCCTGCTCGCCCGTGCCGGCTGGTCGGTGGCCCTGGTCGAGCGGCAGCGCTACCCGCGCCGCAAGGTGTGCGGCGAATGCGTCGCCGCCAGCAACCTGCCGTTGCTCGATGCGCTCGGCATCGGCGCCGAATTCGCGCGGCTGGCGGGCTCCGAGCTGCGCCGTGTCGCGCTCATGCGTGGCGGCGAGACGATCGTCGCGGCGCTGCCCGCGGCCGCCGACACGGCGCATCGCTACGGTCGGGCGCTCGGTCGCGAGCACCTCGACACCTTGCTGGCGAAGCAGGCCGGGTCCGAGGGCGCGACGCTGCTTCAGCCGTGGTTGCTGCAAGCGATCGAGGGCCGGGCCGGAGGCTTTCGCCTGCGCGTGCAGCCGGTCGGCGCCGCCGACGCACTGCACGTCGACGCGTCGCTGGTCGTCGCCGCGCACGGCTCGTGGGAGCCGCTGCCTTCGGAGCGCGCCGTGCTGCGCCGGGCGCGCCGGCCGAGCGACCTGTTCGCCTTCAAGGCCAACTTTCGCGCCGCCGCGATCGCCACCGACCTGCTGCCGGTGCTCTCGTTCGACGGCGGCTACGGCGGCATGGTGGTCGCCGACGACGGCGTGGCGACGCTCGCCTGCTGCATTCGCGAAGACCGCCTCGAGCGCGATCGCGAGGCGGTGCCCGGCGAGCGCGCCGGCAGCGTCGTCGAGGCGATCCTGCGCCGCGAGTGCGCCGGCGTCGCCGCGGCCCTGCAATCGGCTTCGCGCGAGGGCGCCTGGCTCGCCACCGGACCGATCCGGCCGGGCGTTCGCCTCGGCGCCGACGACGGCGTCTTTCGCGTCGGCAACGCTGCCGGCGAAGCGCATCCGATCGTCGGCGAGGGCATCAGCATGGCCCTGCAATCGGCCTTCGTGCTGGCGTCGCTGATCGTGCCGGAGCGCCAGGCGCTGCTCGATCCGGTGTCGGCAGCCGCAGCGCAAGCCGGGCTGCTGAAGACGTACGAGGCGCGCTGGCGGCAGCGCTTCGCACGCCGTTTGCACGTCGCCGCTGCCTTTGCGCACATTGCAATGCGGCCGTGGGCGGCCAGGGCGGCCTGGCCGGTCGTCGAGGCGTGGCCGGGACTGCTGACGCGCGGCGCGCGCTGGAGCGGCAAGACGCACTGCGCAGAGGAAGCATTCCGCTGGACGCGTGCCGCGGCCTGAGATGAGCACGCGCTTCGATCGCCTCGATGCCCTGCGCGGTGTCGCCATCGTCTGGATGGCGGCATTCCATTTCTCTTACGACCTCAACTACTTCCGCTTCATCCACCAGGACTTCTATCGCGACCCGGTCTGGACGCTGCAGCGCGCCTGCATCGTCACGCTGTTCCTGCTCTGCGCCGGTGCCGGCCAGGCGGTCGCGAGCGCGCAAGGGCAGTCCGTGCTGCGATTCTGGAAGCGCTGGGCGCAGGTGGCCGGTTGCGCGCTGCTGGTCAGCGCCGGATCGTGGTGGATGTTCCCGCGCAGCTACATCAGCTTCGGCGTGCTGCATGGCATCGCCGTCATGCTGATCGTCGTGCGCCTGACCGCGTCGTGGGGCGCCTGGCGCTGGCCGCTCGGCCTGATCGCCATCGCCTTGCCGCGGCTCGTGCAGGACCCGTTCTTCGACTCGCGCGCCACCGACTGGATCGGCTTGGTGACGCATCTGCCGGTGACCGAGGACTACGTGCCGGTGCTGCCCTGGCTGGGCGTGATGTGGTGGGGCGCGGCGGCCGGGCAGTGGCTGCTGGCGCGACGCCCGCAATGGCTCGCCGGCGCGCTGCCGGGCGCGGCGCGACCGCTCGCGCTGCTCGGTCGCTGGAGCCTCTCTTTCTACATGGTGCACCAGCCGGTGCTGATCGGCCTGCTCATGCTCGTCGTCTGGCTGCGCCATTGACACCTTCGCGCCGCGGCGCGGCCGCTACCATCGCCCCATGGCGACGCAGATCCTGTTCGGCTTCCACGCGGCGACGATCCGCCTCAAGATGGCGCCGCGCTCGGTGCTCGAAGTCCACGTCGATGCGTCGCGGCGCGATCACCGCATGCGCCAGTTCGTCGAGCGCGCCACGGCGGCTGGCGCGCGCATCGTCGAGAGCGACGACGCACGGCTGCAGAAGATGAGCGGCACCTCGCGTCACCAGGGTGTCGTCGCGCGCGTCGAGCCGCTCGCCGTCAGTCATTCGCTCGACGACACCCTCGATGCCGTCGAAGGCGCGCCGCTCGTGCTCGTGCTCGACGGCGTGACCGATCCGCACAACCTCGGCGCCTGCCTGCGCGTCGCCGACGGCGCCGGCGCGCACGCCGTGGTCGCGCCGAAGGATCATGCGGTCGGCATCAACGCGACGGTCGCCAAGGTGGCGAGCGGCGCGGCTGAGACGATGCCGTACTTCATGGTCACGAACCTGGCGCGCACGTTGAACGAGCTGAAGGAGCGCGACATCCGCGTCGTCGGCACCGCCGAAGACGCGCCGCGCTCGATCTACGAGCTCGACCTGAGCGGCCCGCTCGCGCTCGTCTTCGGCGCCGAGGGCTCGGGGCTGCGCCAGCTCACGGCGAAGACCTGCGACGAGCTGGTCCATCTGCCGATGCGCGGCGCCGTCGAGAGCCTGAACGTCTCAGTGGCGAGCGGCGTCTGTCTGTATGAAGCGGCGCGCCAGCGCAGCGGAGGAGCACGTTGATGGCCATGACCGAAGTCCGGCATCCGCTGGTGCGCCACAAGATCGGCTTGCTGCGCGCGGCGAGCCTCTCGACGAAGAGCTTTCGCGAGATCACGGCCGAGCTCGGCCGCCTGCTCGCCTACGAAGCGACCGCCGATTTTCCGCTCGAGGCGACGACGGTCGAAGGCTGGGCCGGGCCGGTCGAGGTCGAGCGCATCATGGGCAAGAAGGTGACCCTGGTGCCGATCCTGCGCGCTGGCCTCGGCATGCTCGACGGCGTGCTCGACGCGATCCCGAACGCCAAGGTCAGCGTCGTCGGCATTGCCCGGAACCATGCGACCTTGCTGCCCGAGCCTTACGTCGATCGCCTTGCTGCCGGGCTCGACGCGCGCACCGCGATCATCCTCGACCCGATGCTGGCGACCGGCGGCTCGATGATCTCGGCGGTCTCGCTGCTCAAGTCGCGCGGCGCCACCGACATCCGCGCGCTCGTGCTCGTGGCCGCGCCCGAAGGCATCGCTGCGCTTGCGGCGGCACATCCCGACGTGCGTGCCTGGACGGCGGCGATCGACGACCATCTCAACGAGAACGGCTACATCCTGCCTGGCCTCGGCGACGCCGGCGACCGCATCTTCGGCACCCGCTGAGCAACGCCTGCGCTCAGCGCGGCAGCGAGTTCACTTCCCTTTCCCAGCGCTCGATCAGGCGCTTGCGTTCAGCCGCCTTGCCGAACTTCTCGAAGTCGTACTTGATGAGACGCACCGTGTCGAGGGTCGGGATCTTCGGGTCGACCTTGAAGGTCTTGTTCGCCGGGTATTGCAGCGAGTTGGCCTTGGCGCCGAGGCTCTGCCCGGCGGGGCTCATCAGCCAGTCGTAGTACTTCTTCGCCGCGTCGTGGTTGCGCGACCCCTTGACCAGGGCGATGCCGCCGATCTCGTAGCTCGTGCCTTCGCAGGGCGCCGCGCTCTTCACCATGGTGAAGCCCTGCTGGCGCTCGTTGTCGAAACCGAAGATGAAGCTCACGCCGATGCCGACCTCGCCCTTGGCGACGCTCTTCGCCTGCGCCGTGCCGCTGCGCGTGTACTGGGTGACGTTGCGGTGCAGCTTCTTCAGGTAGTCGAAGGCGGCATCCTCCCCCATCAGCTGCACCAAGCCGGCGAGGATGGTGTAGCCGGTGCCGCTCGAACCGGGGTGCGAGGTTTCGATCTCGCCCTTGTAGCGCGGGTCGAGCAGGTCCGACCAGCACTTGGGCGCCGGCAGGTTCTTCTTCTTCAGAACGTCCTCGTTCCAGCCGAAGCCGATCGCGCTGGTGTAGAAGCCGCCGACCAGGTTGCCGCTCATCGCGTACTGGCGCACCGACCAGGACTGCAGGTCGTTCAGGTAGGCCGGCCGGTAGGGCTCGAGCAGGCCGAGCTCTGCCGCCTGCAAGTACGGGTCGCCGGTGCCGCCCCACCAGAGGTCGGTCTTCGGGTTCGCCGCCTCGGCGCGGATCTGCGCCAGAGCCTCCCCGGTGGCCTTTCTCACCTGCAGCACCTTGACGCCGGTCTGCGCTTGGTACTCCTTGGCCGCCAGCTCGCACCAGCTCTGGTCGGTCGAGCACATCGCGGTGACCTGCTGGCCTTGTGCAAGCGCCGCGCCGCCAAGGGCGAGCGGGAGCGCGGCGGTCGCGCCGAGGCGCGCGAGAAGGGCAAGGGTCATGGCGCTCTCCGTGGCAACGCGGCGATTATCGGCATCGACTCAGACCCCGCCGAGCGCGCCGACCACGGCGCCGAGCCCGACCAGCCACATCGGGCTGATCCGGGTTCGCGTCATGACGCCGATGCTGATGCCGATCAGGGCCAGCGCACCGACCGCGTGGAGGCCGTTGCCGACGACGTAGGGCGCGGCAAGCAGCCAGCCGGTGGCGACGAGCAGGCCGATCGTCAGCGGCGTGAGGCCGGTCGTGAAGGCGCGCAGTCCGCGCGTCTCGCGCCGCTGCGCGCCCCACCGCGTCGCGTAGAGCGTGAGCGCGGTCGAGGGCAGGAGCGTGCCGCACATCGTCACGGCGGCGCCGATCGGCCCGGCGACATTCCAGCCGATGACGGCGACGAACAGCACGTTCGGTCCCGGCGCGGCCTGGGCGATGGCGATCGATGCGCTGAACTGCGCGTCGGTGATCCAGTGGTGCTCGGCGACGATGTAGCGGTGCATGTCGGGCGCGGTCGTGATGGCGCCGCCGACGGCGAGCAGGCTCAGAACGAGGAAGTGGCCGAACAGGCCGAGCAGCTCGGCGCCTGCCAGCGGCGAGTGGAAGAACGCGCTCATCGCCAGCGTCGCCAGGCGATGGCAATGGCGACTGCGCCGAGGCCGACGATGACCCAGACCAGCGGCCAGTGCAGCAAGGCGATCATGACGAAGGTCAGCACCGAGAACGCGGAGGCCGTCGGCAGGCCGAGGCGGTTGTTGCGCAGCGTGCCGATCAGCTTGAAGGCGGTGGCGATGATCAGGCCGGCGGCCACCGCGCCCATGCCGCGCAGTGCGCCCGAGACCATGGCGAAGCGCGAGAACTCGGCGTATGCGGCGGCCAGCGCCACGACGATGACCAGTGGCACGACGAGCATGCCGGCGAGCGCGGCGAGCGCGCCGCGCAGGCCGAAGAAGCGATCGCCGAACATGAGCGCCAGGTTGACCACGTTCGGACCGGGCAGCACCTGGCTGAGGGCGAGCATCTCGACGAACTGCTCGCGGCTCAGCCAGCGTTGTCGCTCGACCAGCTCGCGCTGGGCGATGGCGAGCACGCCACCGAAGCCTTGCAGGGCGAGGCGATTGAAGGTGACGAAGAGCTCGCCCGCCGAGCGCGGTTGGGCGAGAGGCAAGTCGTCGCCCGGGGTCGCAGCCTGCTCGGGCGTCATCGGCCCTGGCGCATCGCGGCGAGCGTCGCCCAGACGCTGACGGCGATGGCGACGATGAGCCAGGCGAGTCCGGCGCCGCTGAGCGCGCCGTAGCCGACGTGCGCGATGAGCCAGCCGCCGCTCGAACCGCCGGCCGCCTGGCCGAGGTAGATCGCCGAGGTGTTCAGCGCCATCAGCGCCGGTGCGAGCGCCGGCGCCACGGTGCTGAGCCGCGCCTGCTGCGCCGACTGGCCGGAGAAGCAACCGAATGCCCAGGGCACCAGGGCCAGGCTGGTCGCCAGCACGCCGCCGACGAAAGGCCAGGCGATGAAGGTGATGGCCATGAAGCAGACCATCGCCGTGCCGGCGACATGCGAACCGACGCGATCGATGACGCGCGTCAGCACCACATTGCCGATCAGGCCGAACGCGCCGAACCAGACGAGCAGCAGGCTGGACTCGACGGTCGACGCATGCAGCACGTCGCGGAAGTAGGGCGTGAAATAGGAGAAGAGCGTGAACTGGCCGGCACCGGCGAGGAAGGTGACGCCGACGATGGCCATCAACAGCGGGCTCGAGAACGCCTGCTTCCACGCCGCCAGAGACAACGCCGCTGGGCGAACGCCGTCCGGCATGACGGCGTAGACCCAGATCGCCGCAGCCAGCGCGATACCCGCCACGGCGACGAAGGCGAAGCGCCAGCCGAAGTTGTCGCCGAGCCAGGCCGAGAGCGGCAGGCCGAGCACCGAGGCCATCGACCAGCCGAGAAAGATGAAGGTGATGGCACGGCCGCGATGCTCGGGCAGCGACATGAAGCCGACCGCGGCCGCCGCCTGCGGCGTGAAGACGGCGGCGCCGAGCATGGTCAGGGCACGGATCGGCAAGAGCGTGGCGTAGCTCGGCATCGCCGCGCAGAGCGCGTGGCCAGCCGCGTAGCCGAGCAGCGCGACGGCGAGCAAGCGGCGACGGTCGAAGGCGGCGACCCAGCCGGCGAGCAAGGGGGCGCCGAAGCAGACCGTCGCCGCGCCGACCGCGAAAAGCTGGCCGGCGACCGCCACCGAGACCTGCAGCGAACGGGCCAGGTCGTTCAGCGTTCCGGGCACGACCATGATGCCGCAGCCGATCACGAAGTTGCCGAACATCAGCGCCCAGCGGACCTGGGCCTGGCGCGGCGCCGGTGCCGTCGCCGTGCCGTCGGACACGCCGCCGGCCGCCGTCATGCAGCGCTTCCGATCGCCATGCTCACCGATGGACCTTGAGCGACTCGGGATTGACGATGTGGGTCGGATTGCCGCCGATGAAATTGACGACGTTGGCGAAGGCCGCCTCGAAGTACAGCTCGTAGCTGTCCTGCTCGACGTAGCCGATATGCGGCGTGCAAATGGCGTTCTCGAGGCGCAGCAGAAGGTGGCCTTGCAGGATGGGCTCGCTCTCGAACACGTCGACCGCAGCCATGCCCGGGCGGCCGCGATTCAGCGCCGAGACGAGCGCGCCTTCTTCGACCAGCTCGGCGCGCGAGGTGTTGACGAGCAGCGCCGTCGGCTTCATGCGCGACAGCGCGTCGAGCTTGACGATGCCGCGCGTCGCATCGTGCAGTCGCAGGTGCAGCGAAAGGACGTCGGCCGTCTCGAAGAACTGCTCGCAACTGTCCGCCGCGGCGTAGCCGGCGGCAACGGCGCGCTCGCGCGACCCTTCGCTGCCCCAGACCAAGATCTTCATGCCGAATGCACTGCCGTAGCCGGCGACGAGATGGCCGATCTTGCCGAAGCCCCAGATGCCGAGCGTCTTGCCCTTCAGCACCATGCCGATGCCGAAGTTGGGCGGCATCGACGCCGCTTTCAGCCCCGATTGCTGCCAGGCGCCATGCTTGAGGTTGCCGATGTACTGCGGCAGGCGCCGCATCGCCGCCATGATCAGCGCCCAGGTCAGCTCGGCCGGTGCGACCGGCGATCCGGCACCCTCGGCGACGGCGATGCCGAGCCGGGTGCAGGTCTCGATGTCGATGTGCGCGCCGACCTTGCCGGTTTGCGAGATGAGCTTGAGCTTGGGGAGCTTCTCGAGCAGCTGCTTCGGAAAGTGCGTGCGCTCGCGGATCAACACCAGTACCTCGGCATCGCGCAGTCGCACCGAGAGCTGGCCAATGCCCTTGACCGTGTTGGTGAAGACCTTGGCGTTGAGCCGCTCGAGGATTGATGCGCATTTGAGCTTGCGCACCGCATCCTGATAGTCGTCGAGGATGATGATGTTCACGAAGCCGGGACCGATCGCAGCGGCACGTCGTCGCGGACCGCGCTTCGATTGTGCACGCCTGCGCCGTCGCGGGTAGGATCGCCGCTCCCATTCAATCCAGGAGGCCTCATGGCCATCACGATGCATTCGGCCAGCGTGCCGGTTTTCGTGCGCATGCTCGGCAACGCCATCGTCTGGCTCGACAAGGCCGAGGCGCACGCCAAGGAGAAGAAGTTCGAGCCCTCGGTCTATCTTTCGTCACGCCTCGCGCCCGACATGCTGCCGTTCACGACGCAGGTGCAGATCGCCTGCGACGCCGTCAAGTTCTGCATGGCGCGGCTGACCGGCACCGAGGCGCCGAAGTTCGAGGACAACGAGACGACGCTCGACCATCTGCGCGAACGCATCAGGAAGACGATGGACTACGTGCAGTCGGTTCCGGTGGCGCAGGTCGACGGCACCGACGCCAAGGACATCTCGGTGCCGCGCCGCGATGGCGCCATCGTCATGAAGGGCGAGATGTACCTCAAGCACTTCGTGCTGCCGAACTTCTTCTTCCACGTCACGACGATTTACGCGCTGCTGCGCCACAACGGCGTCGATCTCGGCAAGAGCGACTACCTCGCCGGGCTGACGACGGCGAGCTGAGCGGGAGTCTTCAGGCGGGCTCGTCGCCGAGCTGCGGATCCGGCGGCACGCTCGACCCGGCGCGCTGGATGCGCCGCGCGAAGTGGCGATCGAGGGCGGCGAGGCGCCGCGCAGCTTCCGCCTGGTTGTAGCGACACGCGACCAGGCTGAACACCGGCTCTCGAAAATGCCAGAGCTCGTGCAGCGAGCGTGCGACGACGACGCGCGACTTGGTGTCAAGCGCTTCCGGCGTGCGCAGGTCGCGCAAGGCTTCGGCGAAGTCGACGCGGGCCGCGGCAAGCGCCGCCCGGCTCGGGTGCTCGAGGCCGAACCGCTTGGCCCAGCTCGAGCGATGGCGCTCCGGCACCGGGGGTCGCGTTTCGGCGCGCGGCGCGTAGCTGTCCTCGGCGGCCGCGGGCAGCAGCGAAGTCAACAGGCGTTGCAGGGCGGGCAGGGGCATGGCGGCGGCGGGACCTCGGCCGAAGGTGCCGATGCGTCGATTGTTGTAGCCGCCGCGCGTGACGAAGCCGCGAAAAGGGACGCCACCCGGGCCCAGTTCGACTTGCGCGGCGCCTCAAACCGTGCCGAAAGTCGCCTTCCGTTCGGCCGTGTACTTCCACCACGGCGCCGCCGGCGCGCCGCGCATGAAGTCGGTCGCCGCCATGAAGGTGTCGATCACGCAAGGGTCGTGGCGCTGGCCGGTCTTCTCGCAGAGCTCGCGATAGAGCGTGTAGGCGTCCTTGCCGCGCAGGTCGGCGGGCCGCTCGATGCCGATCCGGCGCAGGTCGGCGGCGATCGCCGGGCCGATGTTGGGGAGTTGTTCGAGACGCAGGCACTCGGCAACGCTGGCGGCTTTGGGCGACTTGATGACCACGGCGTCTCCTCGGGCCTACATCAGCATGTTGTTGCGGATCAGGCCGACCGCCAGGCCCTCGATGGCGAACCCGTCTTCGGGGCCGACGACGATGGGCTCGAACTCGGGGTTCTCGGGAAGCAACTCGATCGTGCCGCGGGTGCGCTTGAAGCGCTTGACGGTGACGTCGTCGCCGAGGCGGGCGACGATGATCTGGCCGTTCTTCGCCTCGTGCGCCTTCTGCACGGCGAGCAGGTCGCCGTCCATGATGCCGGCGTCTTTCATGCTCATGCCGCGCACCTTGAGCAGGTAGTCGGGCCGGCGCGCGAACATGCTTGCTTCCATGAGATAGGTGCGGTCGATGTGCTCCTGCGCCAGCACCGGGCTGCCCGCGGCGACGCGGCCGACGAGCGGCAGCGAGAGCTGCGCCAGGCTGGGCAGGGGCAGCGAATACTGCTTGCCCCGCGCCAGGTGCAGCGCGCGCAGCGTGTCAGACTGCAGACGTATGCCGCGCGACGTTCCGCCGATCAGCTCGATGACGCCCTTCCTGGCGAGCGCCTGCAGATGCTCCTCGGCGGCGTTGGCGGACTTGAAGCCGAGCTCGTTGGCGATCTCGGCGCGCGTGGGTGGCGCGCCGGTGCGCTCGATGGCGCTTTGCACGAGGTCGAGAATCTGCTGCTGGCGATCGGTGAGCTTGGGCATTTCGTTCATGCACGTCTCCAGGGTCGGCTCACCCGGCGTGGGCCGCTGAATATTCATCCAGTCCTGTATTTTCATCCAGTTCGGCGAAATATGCAAAACGAGCCCGCGCAGTCTGTCGTCGTCCTGGGAATGGGCGGCACGATCGCCGGGCGCGCCGCCTCGGCCGACGACAACATCGGCTACGTCGCCGGCGCGGTCGACGTCGGCGCGCTGGTCGCTGCGGCGTCGCACGATGCGCCGGTCATCGTCGAGAGCGAGCAGGTGGCGCAGATCGACAGCAAGGACATGGACTTCGCGCTCTGGCGCCGGCTTGCCGAGCGCGTCGCGCACCACCTCGCCCGCGCCGAGGTGGCAGGCGTCGTCGTCACGCACGGCACCGACACGCTCGAGGAGACGGCGTACTTCCTGTCGCGCGTCGTCGCCGCGGCGAAGCCGGTCGTGCTCACCGGGGCGATGCGGCCGGCGACGTCACGCCAGGCCGACGGGCCGCAGAACGTGGCCGACGCCATCGCCGTGGCGGCGCTGGCCGGCCACGCCGGCGTCGTCGTCGCGTTCGCGGGCGCCTTGCATTCGGCACACGACGCGAGGAAGGTCCACCCCTATCGCCTGGACGCGTTTTCGTCGGGCGACGCGGGCCCGTTGGCGCGCATCGAGGAGGGGCGATTGCGTGTCCTTCGCGATTGGCCGACGGAACGGGTGATGGCGCCGGGTCGATTGCCCGAGGATCCTTCGGGCTGGCCGTGGGTGGAGATCGTGACGAGCGGCGCCGGCGCCGACGGCCGCAGCGTCGCCGCCCTGGTCGACGCCGGTGTCGCCGGCATCGTCGCCGCCGGCACCGGCAACGGCTCACTGCATCGCGGGCTCGAAGCCGCGCTCGTCGCCGCGGAGGCGCGTGGCGTCACGATCCTGCGCAGCACGCGCTGCCTCGACGGCATCATCCTCGACACTGGCCGCGACCGCTTTGCGTCGGCGGGCCATCTGACGCCGGTCAAGGCGCGCATCGAGCTGATGCTGCGCCTCCTGAGCGAAGCGAAGGATCTCGGCGCGGGTTGAGCCCTCAGACGACGTCGAGCGTCACCTCGACGTTGCCGCGGGTCGCGTTCGAGTACGGGCAGACCTTGTGCGCGGCCTCGACGATCGCCTGCGCATGCGCCTTGTCCATGTCGGGGATGTGCACCTTGAGCCAGACCTGGATGCTGAAGCCCTGCGGGATTCGACCGATGCCGACGCTGGCGTCGATCGAGGTGTTGTCGGGCAGCTTGATCTTCTGCATGCCGGCGACGGCCTTCATCGCGCCGATGAAGCAGGCCGAGTAGCCCGCGGCGAACAGCTGTTCAGGGTTCGTGCCGACCGCGCCGTTGCCGCCCAAGCCCTTGGGCGTGGTGAGCTTGAGGTCGAGCACGCCGTCGTCGGACTTCGACGTGCCTTCGCGGCCGCCGGTGGAGGTGGCGTGCGCGGTGTAGAGGATGGTTTCGGGCTTGATGGTCATGGCGTGTCCTTTCGGGTCGAGTGCGTTCAAGCGACCGATTCTGCTATGTCGTCGAGTTGCGTGCTGAGCTCGAGCCAGCGCGCTTCGAGCTCCTCAATCTGCTCGAGGATCGCCTTCAGGCGCTTGCCGCTTTCGGCGAGCCGGCCGGTGTCGACGTCGGGCTCGGCGAGTCCGGCCTCGAGCGCATCGCGCTCGGCGAACAGGACGCCGAGCTTGTTGTCGATGCGATTGACCTCCTGGCGCAAGGGCTTGGCCGCATCGCTGCGCTGCTGGCGCGCCTGGGCGGCGGCCTTGCGTTCGTCACGCGTGTTGCCGGGTGCGGCCCCCGTCGCGGCCGCCGATGCCGCAGCGGGAACCGTTTTTTGCTCGCGCGCTTCGGCGCGCGGTGACGCGGCCTCCTGGCGCGCCGCCCTGGCGGCGGCCTTCGACTGCTCGAGCAGCCACTTCTGGTAGTCGTCGAGGTCGCCGTCGAAGGGCTCGAGCGCGCCGCCGGTCACCAGCCAGAACTCGTCGCAGACCTCGCGCAGCAGGGCGCGGTCGTGGCTGACGAGCATGACCGTGCCCTCGAACTCGTTGAGGGCGACGCTGAGCGCCTCGCGCGTCGTCAGGTCGAGGTGGTTGGTCGGTTCGTCGAGGAGCAGCAGGTTCGGACGCTGCCAGACCAGCATCGCCAGCACGAGGCGCGCCTTCTCGCCGCCCGAGAGCGTGCCGACCGGCTGCGCCGCCATCTCGCCGGTGAAGCGGAACGAGCCGAGAAAGTCGCGCAGTTCCTGCTCGCGCGCGGGAGGACCGAGGTCGCGGGCGAGGCGCACCATGTGCATCAGCGGGCCGTCGGCGGGCGAGAGCACGTCGAGCTCCTGCTGCGCGAAGTAGCCGATCTTCAGGCCCTTGCCGGCGACGATCTCGCCCGCCAGCGGTGGCAGCGCGCCGACGATGGTCTTGACCAGCGTCGACTTGCCCTGGCCGTTGGCGCCGAGGATGCCGATGCGCTGGCCGGCGAGCACCGAACGATCGATGCCTTCGACGATGCGCTTCTCGCGGCCGTCGTCCGACTTGTAGCCGCAGGCGACTTCGCTGAAGGCAAGCATCGGGTTGGGCAGGCTCAGGGGCTCGCGGAACTCGAACTGGAAGTCCGCGCTGGTCAGCACGGGCCCGATCTTTTCCATCCGCGCCAGCGCCTTGACGCGGCTTTGCGCCTGCTTCGCCTTGCTCGCCTTGGCCTTGAAGCGGTCGATGAATTTCTGCAGATGCGCCATGCGCTCCTTCTGCTTCTCGTAGCTCGCCTGCGCCTGGCTTAGGCGGATCGCCCGCATCTCCTCGAACGCGGTGTAGTTGCCGGTGTAGCGGACCAGCTTGGCCTCGTCGAGATGGAGCGTGACCTTGGTGATGGCGTCGAGAAACTCGCGGTCGTGGCTGATGACGATCATCGTGCCCGCATAGCGCTGCAGCCAGGCTTCGAGCCAGACCAGGGCGTCGAGGTCGAGGTGGTTGGTCGGCTCGTCGAGCAGCATCAGGTCGGCCGGGCACATCAGGGCGCGGGCGAGCTGCAGGCGCATCCGCCAGCCGCCGGAAAAGCTGTTCACCGGCAGGTCGAGCTCGGCGCTCTTGAAGCCGAGCCCCATCAGCATCGACTGGGCGCGCGGCCGTGCATCGAACCCGCCGGCGTCGCTGATGGCGTGGTGGGCGTCGCCGATGGCATGGCCGTCGCCGCTCAGCTCGGCGCGGGCCAGCGCCGCGTTCGCCTCGGCCAGCACGGTGTCGCCTTCGAGCACGAAGTCGGTCGCACCTTCGCTCGTTTCGGGCATGTCCTGTGCGACCTCGGCGATGCGCCAGCGCGGCGGCAGGGAAAGATCGCCGGCGTCGGCCGACAAGCGGCTGGCCAGCAGGGAAAAGAGCGACGACTTGCCGGCGCCGTTGCGGCCGACCAGGCCGACCTTTTCGCCGGGGTTGACGGTGACGCTGGTGCGATGGAGAACGAGCTTGGTGCCGCGGCGAAGGGAGAGCTGACTGAGAACGAGCATGCGCGATTTTCGCTTGTCGGCCGCGCGCGGGCACGAAGGGGCAATTTCGTCCGTCAGCCGGCGAGGGCGTTTCGCTCCACCAGGACGACGCAGTCCTCGCCGCCGCTCGTCTCCAGCCAGGCGCATTCGAGGCGCGGAAACGCCGCGTCGAAGCCGGCGCGCTCGTGGCCGACCTCGAGCACCAGAACGCCCTCGGCCGACAGGTGGCGCGACGCCTCGGCGACGATGCGGCGGATCAGGTCCATGCCGTCGTCGCCGCCGGCCAGCGCGAGCGCCGGCTCGGCCCGGTATTCGGCCGGCAGAGCCGCCATGCTTTTCGCCGTGACATAGGGCGGATTGCAGAGGATCAGGTCGTAGCTGCCGGGCAGCGCCGTGAAGAGGTCGGACTCGACGACGCGGATGCGGGCGCCGAGGCCGTGCCGCGCGACGTTGATGCGCGCCAGCTCGAGGGCCGCGGCGCTGACGTCGGCAGCGTCGACCTCGATCTCCGGATAGGCCATGGCCGCGATCACGGCCAGGCTGCCGTTGCCGGTGCAGAGATCGAGTACGTGGTGCGTGCGGTCCGACAGCCAGGCGTCGAGGGTGGCGGTCTCTTCAGCGTCGACGAGCAGCTCGGCGATGTAGGAGCGCGGCACGATGGCGCGCGCGTCGATCGTGAAAGGCACGTTCTGCAGCCAGGCTTCCCCGGTCAGGTAGGCGGCTGGTTGCCGCGTCGCGATACGGCGCTCGACCAGTGCTTCGGCCTTGGCAGCATCGTCGGCGGAAACGGCGCGCTGGCCGCGCGTCTCGAGCGCGTCGAGTGGCAGGCCGATCGCCCAGGTGACGAGCCAGGCCGCTTCGTCGAAGGCGTTGCCTGTGCCGTGGCCGAAGGAGACGCCGGCACGCTTGAGGCGCTCGCTTTGCGCCACCACCAGCTCGACGAGAGTCATGGCCTGGCCGGAGCCCGAATCGACGCGGCGCTCAGAAGCGGCGCAGGTTCGGCGACAGCGCCGTCGTTTCCTCGGGCCGCACGTCGATCGTGATCTCGGTGAAGCTCGGCTGGTCGTCGGTGTCTTCCTTCTTCGGCACGATGCGCGAGACCGGCGTCATGTCGTTCTGCAGCCGCCACATCAGGTTGGTCGGCGAGTCGGCATAAGCCAGGCCTTCGTCGCGGGTGATGACGTTGGTGTTGATCATCCGCGCCAGGTCCTGCTCGAAGCTCTGCGAGCCTTCGGCCATCGACTTTTCCATCGCCTCCTTGACGCCGCTGAAGTCGCCGCGCTCGATCAACTCCTGGATCAGCTTGGTGTTGAGCAGCACCTCGACCGCCGGCATGCGGCCGCCGGCGACGCTGCGCACCAGGCGCTGCGAGACGATCGCGCGCAGGCCGGCGGCCAGGTCGGCGAGCAGCGCCGGCCGCGCTTCCGGCGTGTAGAAGGAAAGAATCCGGCCGAGCGCGTGGTAGCTGTTGTTGGCGTGCAGGGTCGAGAGCACGAGGTGGCCGGAGAGCGAGTACGAGATCGCCGCGGTCATCGTCTCGCGGTCGCGGATCTCACCGATCATGATCAGGTCGGGCGCCTGGCGCAGCGCCGTCTTCAGGCCGATCTGCAGGGTCTGCGTGTCGCGTCCCACCTCGCGCTGGTTGACGACCGACTTCTTGTTGTTGAACAGGAACTCGATCGGGTCCTCGATCGTCAGGATGTGGCCGGCCATGACCTGGTTGCGCTGCTCGAGCATGGCGGCCAGCGTCGTGCTCTTGCCGGCGCCGGTGGCGCCCACCATCAGGATCAGGCCGCGCTTTTCGAGCACGAGCTGGTTCAGGATCGACGGCACGTTCAAGCTCTCGAGCGAGGGGATCTCGAACGGGATGCAGCGGAACACGGCGGCGATCGTGCCGCGCTGCTTGAAGCCGGAAAGACGGAAACTGCCGATGCCGGAGAGGCCGACGCCGACGTTCAGCTCGCCAGTGTCCTCGAGCTCCTCGAGCTGGCTCGGCGTGAGGAGCTCGGCGAGCAGCTGGCGCGGCTGGGTATGCGTGAGCGGCTGGTCCGAGAGCTGCAGCAGCTGGCCGTTGATCTTGATGAGGATCGGCGAGCTGGCCGAGAGATAGACGTCGGAGGCGCCTTTCTCGGACATCAATCGGAGCACGCGCTCCATGTTGCCGCTACTCATGCGGAGCTCCTTCGGGGTGTGAGTCGGCAGGGCGCCGGGCCGCTCCCAAGCCCGGCCGCGCCCCCTCGGGGGACAGCGACCGGAAGGAGCAAAGCGAGTGACGCGAGCGTGGGGGCGTCATGATCGCAGCAGTTCGTTGATGCTCGTCTTGGCCCGTGTCTGCGCGTCGACGCGCTTGACGATGACGGCGCAGTAGAGGCTGTGGCTGCCGTCGGCGGCGGGCAGGTTGCCGCTCACGACGACCGAGCCGGCGGGAATGCGGCCGTAGCTGACCGTGCCGGTGGCGCGGTCGTAGATCTTGGTGCTCTGGCTGATGTAGACGCCCATCGACAGAACCGAGTTTTCTTCGACGATCACGCCCTCGACCACCTCGGAGCGCGCGCCGATGAAGCAGTTGTCCTCGATGATGGTCGGGTTGGCCTGCATCGGCTCGAGCACGCCGCCGATGCCGACGCCGCCCGAGAGGTGCACGTTCTTGCCGATCTGAGCGCACGAGCCGACGGTGACCCAGGTGTCGACCATCGTGCCCTCGTCGACGTAGGCGCCGATGTTGACATAGCTCGGCATCATGACGACGTTCTTCGCCAGGAAGGCGCCGCGCCGTGCCACCGCCGGCGGCACGACGCGAACGCCGGTGGCGCGCAGCGCCGCTTCGTCGAAGCCGGAGAACTTGGTCGGCACCTTGTCGTAGAAGGCGAGGTCACCGGCGCGCATGGTCCGGTTGTCGCTGAGCCGAAAGCTGAGCAGCACCGCTTTCTTCACCCACTGGTTGACGATCCACTCGCCGACGCCGCGCCGCTCGGCGACGCGAACCGTTCCGGCATCGAGGCCGCTGATGACCTCGTCGACCGCGGCGCGAATTTCCGGGCTGTTCGTCGCATCGAGCGATGCGCGGCCGTCCCATGCCAGATCGATGAGTCGCTGCAGGTCTTGGGTCATCGGAGGTGGCCGTGGAGGAATCGATATTGTAGGGAGCGACCGCGGCGGGACGGGCGCGGTCGCGTCGGCCTCCGGCACTTTTGCCCACAAATGGATTCGCGGCTCGGCGCTTTCCGGGCACGCCCCCGCCTTGCGGTCTTGACGATCGCCCGGCGCCTGCTCATCATTGCGCGCCGGCCGAGGGCTGGCGTTTTCACCATCAAAAAGGGTCTGGCATGAGCAAGGTCGATTTTCCCGATTCGCTGTCCACCGGGGTGTGGGAGAAGCACAAGAAGGAGTTGGGCAAGGACAAGACAGTGCTGGACAAGGTCCAGAAAGAGCTGACCAAGCTGGCTCAGGCGTCGAAGAGCCTCGGCGACGCGCACGGCGCCGCCAGCTTCGACCTTCTCGACTCGAAGGGCCCGGCCAACGCCGCGGCGGTGGCCAAGCTCGACGGCGCGATCAATGGCGACTTCAAGAAGCTGGTCAGCGCCGCGAAGGATGCGCAGAGCGCCGCCGACGACTTTCAGAGCGCCGTCGACAAGGCCGGCAAGGCCTTGAAAGGCGACATCGCGAAGGCTGCTACGGCGGCTAGCGGCGCCGCGTCGACCGCCTCCAAAGCGGCGGCGAAATTCATCGCCGAGCTGAACGCCACGCTCGCGGCGGCGCGCTCCAAGCTTCAGGACGCGGCGAAGTCCGGGCCCGCACTGTCCGCCAAGGCCAACCCGAAGGCGATTGCCGACGGCAAGGCCATCGGCGCGTTGATCAAGAAGATGGTGGCGGCGCTACGCGGCGGCAAGCCCATGCCCCAGCCCGTCAAGTTCCTCGCCGTCAGGCTGGACAAGAAGGTGCGGATCTACCTTGGTCCCAAGCCCGACAGCGCCCTGGCCAAGCTCAAGACGCAGTTCGAGCCGAAGGCCAAGATCAAGCTGATCAAGGATCCCAAGGGCACCGTCCTTTGGGAGAAGGGCGCCCTGACCTTCGTCACCGACAAGCTGTCGACGCTCGGCCCGAAGCTGCTCCAGCTGGCCATCAAGGAGCAGACCAAGGGCCTCAATCCGAAGGTCCGCATCAAGAAGTCAGACGGCAAGGTCGACGAGGCCGACGCTCCGGAGCTGAAAGACGCCGACCTGCACGTCGACGCCGACGACGAGGCGGCGCTGAAGGTCGACATGAAGGACGTCATTTCGCGCCTGAGCGAAATGAAAGCGGCGATCGACGCTGCGATCAAGAGTGGCGGCAACGCGAAGCTGAAGACGTTGTACGACAGCCTGCAGTCGCACATCAACGGCCAGAAGGCCGACGAGGCGTCCGACGAACTCGACGAGATCGACGCCTTGCTCGAGCCGGCCGACGAGGACGAAGGAGACGAGGCCGAGAGCACCGGCGACAAGGGCGTGCCGCCGGGCACCGCGTTCCAGGCCAAGTTCAACGCGCTGCGCTCGAAGATCGACGCCGCGGTCGCGGCGGGCGGCGCCTCTGCCAAGTCGATCGGCGACTTGTCCACGCTCGCGCAGATGCTCGCCAAGAAGGGAGATCAGGCCAACGTCGACAAGGCCAACGAGGCGCTTAGCCGGATCGAGAAGATGCTCGGTGACGCGACGGCGGCAGGGGCCGGCGGCCTGTCGGTGGCCAAGCTCGCCACGGCTCGCCTGGAGTGGATCGGCACGCGCGACGCGGCGATCAAGGAGATCACCGTCTTGTCGAGGGCCATCGTCGCCGCATTCGCCAAGGAGACTTCGCAGGCGCCGCAGGTGAAGGAAGCGATCACGAGGCTTGCCGGCCTGACGCTGAAGCTGAAGACAACCCTCGACGACGATCTCGACGCCGCGCTCAACGAGGGCGATCCGGCCAAGCGCGCACAGCTCGCGGCCAAGGCCAAGGGCACGCTGGCGTCGATCCGCAAGTTCGTCGATGAAGACGAGCTGATGAGCAATCTCGACAACAACGAGGTCGTCAAGACGATGGCGGTCGTCGGGCCGATGAAGAAGAGCCTGGCGGCGATCAGCGCTGCGCTGGGCTAGCCAGCGGCCCGGCGAGCGTCGTCAGCCGCGGTCGCCGGTGCTCCTCGGCAGCTCGCCGAGGGCGACCGGCGGCGTCGCCTTCCAGCCCTTCGCCCGGTATTCCGCGGCGATGTTCGTATAGATGCCGCCGCGCACGTTCCAGCGCGCGCGGATGCGCGCAAAGCGTGGCTTCGTCGCGGCGACGAGATCGTCGAGGATGCGGTTCGTCACCTGCTCGTGGAACGCGCCCTCGTTGCGGTAACTCCAGAGATAGAGCTTCAGGCTCTTCAGCTCGACGCAATGGCGGTCGGCGATCATCTCGATCGTGAACTGCGCGAAATCCGGCTGGCCGGTGAGCGGGCAGTTGCAGGTGAATTCCGGAATCTCGAACTCGATCAGGTAGTCGCGGTCGGACGCTGGATTCTCGAACACATCGAGCTGCCTTTGCGGCGCGGTCGGCGGCACGGCGGGCCTGGCGCGGGTCGATCCTGCGGGTTCTTGGCGGCGGGTCTTGGCCATGGGAATGGGCAGCGTGCAAGCCCGGTCCGGGCGGGGTGACGATGCTATCATCGTTGCGCTCAAGGCTTGCTCTCCGGTGGCGTTTTCTGCCATTAAATCAATAACTTAGCATCGCCACCCGGCGCCACCCATGCGTCTCAACTCGATCAAGCTCTCGGGCTTCAAGTCGTTCGTCGAACCGACCCAGTTCCAGCTTCCCGGACAGCTCGTCGGCGTCGTCGGGCCGAACGGCTGCGGCAAGTCGAACATCATCGATGCGGTGCGCTGGGTGCTCGGCGAAAGCAAGGCCAGCGAGTTGCGCGGCGAGTCGATGCAGGACGTCATCTTCAACGGCTCGGGGCTCCGAAAGCCTGCCGGTCGGGCCAGCGTGGAGCTGGCCTTCGACAACGCCGACGGCCGCGCCGGGGGACCGTGGAGCCGGTTCGCCGAGATCGCCGTCAAACGCGTGCTGACCCGAGACGGCACGAGCAGCTACTACATCAACAACCAACCGGTGCGGCGTCGCGATGTGAAGGACGTGTTCCTCGGCACCGGCCTCGGGCCGCGCGCCTACGCCATCATCGGCCAGGGGACGATCTCCCGCATCATCGAGAGCAAGCCCGAGGAGCTGCGCTTCTTTCTCGAAGAGGCGGCGGGTGTCTCGAAGTACAAGGAGCGACGGCGCGAGACCGAGAACCGGCTGAAGGACACGCGCGAGAACCTGACCCGCGTCGAAGACATCCTGCGCGAGCTCAACCTCAACCTCGGCAAGCTCGAATCGCAGGCCGAGGTCGCGAGCCGCTATCGCGCCTTGCAGCAGGACAGCGTCGTCAAGCAGCACCAGCTCTGGTTTCTCAAGCACCGCGACGCAGCGCGCGAGCAGGAGCGGGTTCGCCTCGCCGTGATCGCCGCAGTGTCGGCGCTGGAGTCGCGCAATGCCGAGCTGCGGCACAGCGAAGCCGAGCTCGAAACAATCCGCCAGTCGCACTATGCGGCGAACGACGAACTGCACGCGGCCCAGGGCGCGCTCGGCGAGGCGGCGCTCGAGGTCAGCCGGCTCGAGGAGCGCATCCGCTACGTCGCCGAAGGACGTCAGCGGATCGCCCGCCAGCGCACCGATCTCGAAAGCCAGCGCAACCAATGGCTGGCGCGCGAGGCCGAGGCGCGCGCCGAGGACGAGGCGGCCGGTACGCGCATCGAAGCGGCCGAGCGCTCCGCGGCCGAATTCGGCCGCCACATCGCAGCGCATGCGGCCGCGCTGCAGGCATCGGAGGCAGCGCTGCGCGCGGCGCAAGCGACGAGCGGCGAGCAACGCGAAGTCGTCGCCGGCGTGCAGCAGCAGATCCAAGTGGCGGCCGCGGAAATGCGTGGCGTCGACGAGCGGCTCGGCCAGGTCGAGACACGTCGCGAGCGACTGCTCGGCGAAGAGAAAGGTCTGGCGCCGATCGACCCGGCGCGCTTCGATACCGCCCGCCAGCGCGCGACGCAGGCAGAGGCGCAGCATGCTGCCGCCGAGTCGCGTCTCGCCGAGTGGCAGGAGCGCGTGCCCGCGCTCGACGAAGCGCGCCGCGCCCTGCAGGCCGCCGCCAACGACGAGGCGCGTCGCCACGCCGATCTGTCGGCGCGGCTCGACGCGCTGAAGGCCTTGCAGGAAAAGGTCCAGGTCGAGGACAAGCTCAAGCCCTGGCTCGCCAGGCACGGGCTCGAATCCTTGCAGGGCCTCTGGCGGCGCGTGCGCATCGAGCCGGGCTGGGAGGCGGCGCTCGAAGCGGCGTTGCGCGAACGCCTGGGCTCGCTCGAGATCGGTCGGCTCGACACGGTGCGCGCCTTTGCCGCCGACGCGCCGCCGGCGCGCCTGGCCTTCTTCACCACACCGCCGGCGCCGATCCCGGCGGCGCACCGCACCTTGCCGCGTCTCGCCGATCTGCTCCATCTCGGCGATGCCGGGCTCACCGCGCTGCTCGGCGACTGGCTCGAAGGCGTCTACACCGCTGCCGATCTCGACGCCGCACTCGCCGCTCGTTCGAGCCTGACGCACGGTGAAGTCATCATGACTCGCGAAGGCCACGCCGTCAGCCAGTTCGCGGTCAGCTTCTACGCGCCCGACTCGCAGCAGGCGGGCCTGCTCGCCCGCGCGCAGGAAATCGAGAACCTCGAAAAGCAGACGCGCGCGCAAACCATCCTGCTCGACGAAGCGAAGAGCCGCTTGATCCGCGCCGAGGCCGAGAGCAGCGACGCCGCCGAGCGGCTGGCGGCGAGCCGGCGCGAGGCGACCGTCGCGCAATCGGCGGCGCACGAGCAGCAGGTCGAGCTGCTGCGCCTGACCCAACTCGTCGAGCAGACCAGCTTGCGCCGCGACCAGCTCGGCGCCGAGCGCAGCACACTCGACGCCGAGCTCGACGACCTGTCGGTGCGGCGTGCCGCCGGCGAGGCGCGCTTCGAGGCGCTCGACGCCGAGCTCGGTGTGGCCCAGGAGCGACACGCCGAGCTCGACGAAGCAACGCGCGCCGCCGAGCGCGCATTGGCCGCCGTACGCGAGGACGGCCGCACGCTCGAGCGGCAGGCGCAGGAAGTGCGGTTCGAGTTGCGCTCGCTGGTCGCCCGGCGTGCCGAGCTGGAACGCTCGATCGAGACCGCATTGCAGCAGCTCGAGAGCAATCGCGCCGCAGATGCTTCGCTTGTCGCCGATCTCGCCACCCTTACCGACGCCGAGGCCGAAACCGGGTTGCAAGCGGCGCTGGCGATCAAGCTCGAGCGCGAAGCCGCACTCGGCGCCAGGCGCAGCGTCTACGACGACCTGTCGCAACGATTGCGCCATGCCGACGAGGCCCGCCTCGGCCACGAGCATGCGTTGCAGCCCTTGCGCGACAAGGTCGGTGCGTTGCAGCTCGAAGAGCAAGCGGCGCAGCTCGGCGGCGCTCAGTACCTCGAGCAGCTCGAGCTGGCCGGTGCCGATCGCGAAGCGGTGGCGCGCGGCATCGAGGAAGGCAACGTCAAGCTGTCCGGCCTGCAGGGTCGCATCGACACGCTGCACCGCGAGATCGAGGCGCTCGGTGCCGTCAACCTGGCCGCGCTCGAGGAGCTGACCAGCGCACGTGAGCGCAAGGGCTTTCTCGATGCGCAAAATGCCGATCTCGGCGAAGCCATGTCGACGCTCGAAGACGCGATCAGGAAGATCGACCTCGAGACGCGCGAGCTGCTGGGCACGACCTTCGACCAGGTCAACGAGCATTTCGGCCGCATGTTCCCGACGCTGTTCGGCGGCGGCACGGCGCGCCTCGTCATGACCGGCGACGAGATTCTCGACGCCGGCGTCCAGGTGATGGCGCAGCCGCCCGGCAAGAAGAACAGCTCGATCCACCTGCTTTCGGGCGGCGAGAAGGCACTTGCCGCGATCGCCCTGGTGTTCGCCATCTTCCATCTCAACCCGGCGCCGTTCTGCCTGCTCGACGAGGTCGACGCGCCGCTCGACGACGCCAACACCGAGCGCTACGCCCGGCTCGTCACCGAGATGTCGAAGGTGACCCAGTTCCTCTTCATCAGCCACAACCGCATCGCCATGGAGATGGCCGAGCAGCTCATCGGCGTGACCATGCAGGAGCAGGGCGTGTCGCGCATCGTCACCGTCGACATGCCGGGTGCGGTGCGGCTGGCGGAAGCGGCCTGAGACCGGACTCGCGCCGATGAACACGCTGACGGTTGCGCTCGCCTCGCTCGGCGGCGTCGTCCTGGCCGGCGTCATCGCGCATGGTGCCTGGCAGGCGCGCCGCGCCGGGCCGAAGCGCGCCAGCGAAAGCAGCAAGGAGCCGAGCGCTGCCGCATCTGACACGCGCGACGAGCCGGGTTTCGACGACGCCGATGCAGAACATCGGTCCGGTGAGGCGACGCCGGCGCGGCGCCTGTCGAAGCGCGTGCCTCTTCAGCTCGACGCGCTGATCGACGCCTTCGCCACTTTCACGATCGACGCGCCGGTCGCCGGCGACGCGATCGCGCCGCATCTCGCGGCCAAGCGGTTCGTCGGCAGCAAGCTCGTCCTGGTCGAGGGCCGCAACGCCGAGACCGCGCGCTGGGAGGCGCCCGCGGCGGGGCAGCGCTATGCCGAGCTGCAGGCCGGCGTGCAACTCGCCAGCCGAACCGGCGCGCTCAACGAGATCGAATACTCCGAGTTCGTGCAGCGCATCCAGGCACTCGCCGAGGCGATCGGCGCCGCGGTCGACTTTCCCGACATGCTCGAGGTCATGGCGCGGGCCCGCGAGCTCGACGCCTTTGCCAGCCAGCACGACGCGCAGCTCGCCGTCCACCTGCATGCGCGCGGCGCGGCCTGGAGCGTCGGCTACATCCAGCAGCACGCGCGCCGGCACGGCTTCGTCGCCGGCGTCGTGCCGGGCCGCCTCGTCTATCCGGCGAGCGAGGAGGGCGCGCCGCCGGTGCTGACCCTCACCTTCGATTCGCAGGCGGCGCTGGCCGACGAGCCCAACCGCGCCGCGGTCCGAGACATCACGCTCGCCTTCGACGTGCCGCAGACCGACTCGTCGGCCGAGCCCTTTCGCGCCTGGCAGGCGGCGGCGCAGGCGCTTGCGGTCGGCATGGACGCGGCGATCGTCGACGACAACGAGCGGCCGCTCAGCAGCGAAGGCTTCACCACGATCGGCGCCGAGCTCGGCCAGCTCTACGCCCTGCTCGAGGCGCGTGACCTCGCTGCCGGATCGGCGGCGGCGCGGCGCCTGTTCAGCTGAGGCGACATGAGCGAGTTGCAGCGCGCGCTCGGGCTCGAGCGTTCGGTCATCCAGGCGCCGATGGCTGGCGTGCAGGACCACTCGCTCGCCGTTGCCGTGAGCAATGCCGGCGGCCTCGGCTCGCTGCCCTGCGCGATGCTCGACTTCGCAGCGTCGCGGCGCGAGTTCGCAGCGCTTCGCGCGTCGACCGACCGACCCTTCAACCTCAACTTCTTCTGCCACGCGCCGCCGGTCGTCGACGCACAGCGCGAGTCGACCTGGCGCGCCGCGCTGGCGCCGTACTACCACGAACTCGGCCTCGACATCGACGCCATTGCCGCGGGCCCGGGACGCCTTCCTTTCGACGCGGCGGCCGTCGAGCTTCTCGAAGAGTTTCGCCCCGCGGTCGTGAGCTTTCATTTCGGCCTGCCCGAAGAGAAGCTGCTCGCCAGAGTGCGCGCGACAGGCGCGCGCATTCTCGCCAGCGCGACCACCGTCGATGAAGCGCGCTGGCTCGACCAGCGCGGCGTCGACGCGGTCATCGCCCAGGGCCTCGAAGCGGGCGGCCATCGCGGCCACTTCCTGTCCGACGATCTGTCGCGCCAGGCCGGCACTTTCGCCCTGCTGCCGCAGATCGTGCGCGCGGTGCGGGCACCGGTCATCGCTGCCGGCGGCATCGCCGATGCAGCCGGCGTCGCGGCGGCGCTCTCGCTCGGCGCGGCGCTGGTGCAGATCGGCACCGCCTATCTGCTCTGCGCGGAAGCGACGACCAGGGCGGTTCACCGCGAGGCACTGGCGAGCGAGGCATCGCGACATACCGCGTTGACCCGGCTCTTCACCGGTCGGCCGGCGCGCGGCATCGTCAATCGACTGATCCGCGACCTGAACGCGGCTGACCCGGCACCCGCGTTTCCGCTCGCTACCTCGGCGATCGCCCCTTTGCGCAAGGCGGCCGAGGCGCTTGGCAGCGGCGACTTCTCGCCGCTCTGGAGCGGACAGAACGCGAGCGGCTGCCGCGCCGTCGGCGCCGCGGAGCTCACGCGTGGCCTCGTCGACGTCTGAGACGGGGGCGCGCGCGACCGCCCGGCGCACCGACGAGTTGCGCCAAGTGCTCGCGCGCCACGCGCGCGCCTACTATGTGCTCGACGCACCCGAGATTCCCGACGCCGAGTACGACGCGCTGTTCCAGGAACTGCAGGCAATCGAGGCCGCGCATCCGGAGCTCGCCACGCCCGACTCGCCGACGCAGCGCATCCTCGGCGAAGTGCTCGAAGGCCTGCAACCGGTGCGCCACGTCGTGCCCATGTTGTCGATCGACACCGAGACCGACACGACCGCCGGCGGCGCCGAGAAGTTCGACGCGCGGGTGCGCAAATCGCTCGGCCTGACCGAGGCCGATGCACCGGTCGAGTACGCGGCCGAGATGAAGTTCGACGGCCTGGCCATCAACCTGCGCTACGAGGCCGGCGACCTGGTGCAGGCGGCGACGCGCGGCGACGGCGAGACCGGCGAGGACGTGACGCACACCGTGCGCACGATTGCCGCGGTGCCGAAGCGGCTCGAGGGCGTGACGGCGCCGGTGCTCGAGGTGCGCGGTGAGGTGTTCATGCGTCGCGACGATTTCGACGCGCTCAATGCGCGGCAACGCAGGCTCATCGCAGGCGGCGCGAAAGGCGAGAAGACCTTCGTCAACCCGCGCAACGCAGCCGCCGGCGTCGTGCGCCAGCTCGATGCGAAGAATGCGGCCAGGCGGCCGTTGAGCTTCTTCGCTTACGGACTCGGCGAAGTGGTCGGCTGGGACGTGCCGCCGACTCAGACCGCCTTGCTCGACGCCTTCGACGCGATCGGACTGCCCGCCAGCCCGAATCATGCAAGGGTCGAAGGCGCGGCCGGACTGGTCGCGTTTCACGAGCGCATCGCCCGCGAGCGCGACGGCCTGCCCTATGACATCGACGGCGTCGTCTACAAGGTCGACGACCGCGCCTTGCAGGAGCGGCTCGGCTTCAAGTCGCGCGAGCCGCGTTGGGCGGTGGCGCAGAAGTACCCGGCGCAGGAGAAGACGACCCTGCTCAAAGCGATCGACATCCAGGTCGGCCGCACCGGCAAGCTGACACCGGTGGCCAAGCTCGAGCCGGTGTTCGTCGGCGGCACGACGGTCTCCAACGCGACCCTGCACAACGTCTTCGAGATCCGCCGCAAGGGCGTGCGCGTCGGCGACACGGTGATCGTGCGCCGCGCCGGCGACGTCATCCCCGAGATCGTCGGCCGCGTGCCCGGGCCGCGCCCGGCCTACGTGCCGAACTTCCGCATGCCGGCAAGTTGCCCGGTCTGCGCCAGCAAGGTCGTGCGCGAGAAGGGCGGCGTCGATCATCGGTGCAGCGGCGGGCTGTTCTGTGCCGCGCAGCGCAAGATCGCGATCCTGCATTTCGCCGGCCGGCGCGCCCTCGACATCGAGGGCCTGGGCGACAAGATCGTCGATCAGCTCGTCGCCGTCGCCCTGGTCAAGACCTTGCCCGACGTCTACGCGTTGACCAAGGACAAGCTCGAGACGCTCGAGCGCATGGGCGACAAGAGCGCGGCGAACCTGGTCGCGAACATCGAGGCGAGCAAGAAGACGACCTTCGCCCGCTTTCTCTACGGCCTCGGCATCCGCCATGTCGGCGAAACGACCGCGAAGGATCTGGCCAAGCACTTCGGCGGCATCGAGCGGCTGATGCAGGCGAGTGTCGAGCAGCTGCTCGAGGTGGCCGACGTGGGGCCGATCGTCGCCGAGAGCGTGCATGCGTTCTTCAACGAAGCGCAGAACCGTGGCGTCATCGGCGCCCTGCGCGACGCTGGCGTGGCATGGACCGAGAACGAAGGCCACGCCGCCGCGGCGCCGCTGCCGCTGGCCGGCAAGACCTTCGTCCTCACCGGCACCTTGCCGACGCTGAGTCGCGACGCCGCCAAGGAGAGGATCGAGTCGCTCGGCGGCAAGGTCGCGGGCTCGGTGTCGAAGAAGACCGACTGGGTCGTGGCGGGCGCCGAGTCGGGCTCGAAGCTGGTCAAGGCGACCGAGCTCGGCATCGCCGTGCTCGACGAGGCCGGGCTGCTGAAGCTGCTCGACGCGGGCTGACCAGGGACCGGCGAGCGCAATGTGGCGAAGCGACGTGCCGTGGCTGAGCGAGGCGCGTGCGCAGGCTAACGGGGCACCGCATCGCGCGCGCGCGCGCCTGCTGCTAGGCGAGCCGGGTCGGACGCATGAGGTCGGCAGCGTCGAACCCTGGGTGGCATCGCGCCTCGCCGGTGCCGCGATGCCGATCGCGAAAGACGAAGGCGACTGGACCATCGTGCCGCCGTTCGACGCTTCGCTCGAGCTCATAGCTCGATGGCTGCATGACGAGGGCCTCGTCAGCCGATGGCGCGACGAGCTGCTGCCCGTCGTGGCTCGCGACGGTCGCACGCTGGCGGCGGTCGAGCGCGGCGTCGCTCGCGTCCTCGGCTTTGCCACGTTCGCCGTGCATCTCAGCGGCCGCACCGAAGACGGTGCGTTCTGGGTGCAGCAGCGCGCGTTCGACAAGGCGACCGACCCGGGCCGCTGGGACACCTTGATGGGCGGCCAGATGGCGGTAGGCGAATCGATCCGCTCGACGCTGGCGCGCGAAACGGCCGAGGAGGCCGGACTCCGGCTCGATCAATTGCGGTCGCTGCGCCGGGCCGCCGACGTCTTCGTGCGCCGGCCGGTTGCCGACGGCTTCATGAACGAGCGCATCGCCGTCTTCCGCGCGAGGCTCGCACCCGATGTCACGCCGGTCAATCGCGACGGCGAGGTCGCGCGTTTCGAGTGCCCGCGTGAGCAGGATCTGCGCACGCGCCTCGCGGCCGGCGAGTTCACCCTCGAAGCGACGCTCATCCTCGGCGCCGAGATTGAACGCCGAGGCTGAAGCGAAAGGCAGCGACCTAGGCGGCGGTGATGTTCTCCGCCGACATCGGCATCTTGCGCAAGCGCTTGCCTGTCGCGGCGAACACCGCATTGCCGACGGCCGGGCCGATCAGTGCCGTCGCCGGCTCGCCGATACCGCCCGGCTTCTCGTCGCTTGCCACCAGCGTGATGTCGATCTGCGGCGCCTCGTTCATGCGTACGATCTTGTACTTGTCGAAGTTGGTCTGCTGCACACGCCCCTTGTCGACCGTGATCTCGCCGTAGAGCGCGGCGGTGAGGCCGAAGACGACGCTCGACTGGATCTGCGCCTCGACCGTGTCGGGGTTGACCATGCGGCCGAGGTCGGCCGCGACCGTCACCTTGTGCACGATCGGCACGCCGTCCTTGATCGAGACCTCAGCCACCTGCGCCATGTAGGTGTCGTAGCCTTCCATCAGGGCGACGCCGCGGAAGTGGCCGGCGGGCGCCGGCGTGCTCCAGCCGGCTTTGTCGGCGGCGATCTTCAGCACGTTGGCGAAGCGCGGCTTGCCGGCGAGCAGCGACATGCGATAGGCAACCGGATCCTTGCCCGCCGCCGCCGCGCATTCGTCGATGAAGGTCTCGTTGGCGAAGGCGTTCATGTTGTGGCTGACCGCGCGCCAGTAGCCGACGCGCATGCCGGCGTCGTGGATGACGAGGTCGTGGCGCGTGTTCGCGATCTCGTAGCCGGCCACCGCCGCCTCGGCCATGAACGGGTCGAGGGTGTCGGGCGGCAGGCCGAAGGCGCGCTGCGTTACCGACTGCGACGTGACTTTGAAGGTCATCGCCACCGGCATGCCGTTGGCGTCGAGGCCGGCTTCGAGCTGGTTGAGCGCCATCGGCCGGTAGAAGTCGTGCGTCATGTCGTCTTCGCGGGTCCAGAGCAGCTTGACCGGCTTGCCGACGGCCTTCGAGATCAGCGCCGCCTGGACGATGAAGTCGAGCTCGAGCCGGCGCCCGAAGCCGCCGCCGAGGAAGGTCGTCGTGAGCGTGATGTCCTCGGGCTTGATGCCGAGTGCGGCCGCGGTCGCGCCCTCGGCGCCTTGCTGGAACTGGGTCGGCCCGACCAGCTGGCATTTGCCGTTGGCGAAGCTCGCCGTGAAGTTCATCGGCTCGAGCGGGCAGTGCGCCAGGAGCGGCAGCGAGTACTCGGCCTTGACGACCTTGACCGCACTCTTCATCGCGCCCGCCGCGTCGCCCTTGGCATTGATCGGCAGGACCTTGCCCGTGGCCGCGGCATTGCGAATACTTGCCGCCATGGCGGCGCTATTGAGCCCTGCTCCCGGGCCTTCGTCCCATTGCACGACGACGGCCTCGCGCGCCTTCTTGGCGTGCCAGTACGTGTCGGCGACGACCGCAATGCCGTCGGGGATCTGCACGACGTCGATGACGCCGGGCATCGATCGGGCCTTGCTCGCGTCGTAGCCCTTGACCGTGCCGCCGATCACCGGGCATTGCTCGAGCGAGGCGTAGACCATGCCGGGCAGCTTGACGTCGATGCCGAACTCGGTCGTGCCGTTGACCTTGCCCGGTGTGTCGAGGCGCTTCGTGCGCTTGCCGACGATCGTGAAGTCCTTCGGATCCTTCAGCGTCACCTTCTCGGGTACCGGCAGTTTGGAGGCGGCTGCGGCGAGCTGTCCGTAGGTCGCCTTCTTGCCGTTCGGCCCGAGCACCATGCCGTTTTCGGCGCGCAGCTTCGAGCGGTCGACTTTCCATTGATCGGCCGCGGCGGTGATCAGCATCTCGCGCACCTGGGCGCCGCCGATGCGCAGCTTTTCCCAGCCGTCGCGCACCGAGGTCGAGCCGCCGGTGATCTGCGCGCCGAGCAGGGCGTTGACGTAGACCTTGTTCGGCGGTGCGATCGCGACCTTGACCTTGCGCACGTCGACGTTGAGCTCTTCGGCGATGAGCATGGGCATCGACGTGTAGACGCCCTGTCCCATCTCGGAACGGGCCGAAAGCAGCGTGATGGTGTTGTCGTCGGCGATATGCACCCAGGCATTGGGCGTATGGACGGTGCCGGCGGCCTTGGCGACGTCGATCAGGCCGGGCAGGGCAACGCCGAGCATCAGGCCGCCCGATACGACGGCGCTGGACTGCAGGAACTCGCGACGTGAGGCGGAACCTTGGAGGAGATTGGTGATCATGAAGCTCTCCTCAGGCCTGGCGCATTTCTGCGGCGGCGGACTTGATGGCGGCCTTGACCCGGCCATAGGTTCCACAGCGGCAGATGTTGCCGCTCATGGCCGCGTCGATGTCCGCGTCGCTCGGGTTCTTGTTCTTCGCGAGCAGGGCCGAGGCGCTCATCAGCTGGCCCGATTGACAGTACCCGCACTGCGGCACGTCGTGCGCGATCCAGGCCTTCTGCAGCGGATGCGAGTTGTTGCGCGACAGGCTTTCGACCGTCGTCACCTTCTTGCCCGCGGCGGCG
>JANXXS010000076.1 GCA_025350505.1 Burkholderiales bacterium | reverse complement strand
CGAGGAGCGCAATCCTTTGCGCGCCGAGGTGATCGGCGCGGCGCTGAACCGCGGCATCGAGGCGATCTCGGGCGAGCGCGAGAGCCGGCGCATCTACACGCGCGAGCTCGGCCAGGCGGTCGCGCAGGCGATGCCGCAGTGCTATGCCGACATCCTGAAGATGCTGCAGGCGCGTGGCATCCAGCCGGTGCACCTGACGGTGCGCACCGTCGAAGGCCCGGGCAACCAGCTGTACGGCGCGAACTCCGGCTACATGGGGATCCAGCGCGACGGCCGCATCTCCACCCGCATCTCCACCCGCGGCGGCAGCTACGGCGACTTCGACGAGCCTTCGGGCGCTGGCGACATGGATCTTCTCGCCGCGCACCGGCGCGCCCTGGCCACCGCGTTTCCCGGCCAGACGCCGGCCCCCGACAGCATCCGAGACGCCGCTCCCGCGCCGCGCGGCGGCGCCGGCCGCGGCGGGGCGCCGCAGGGTCGCCTCAACGCCGCCGCCGACCAGCAGCTCATGACCTTGCTGCGTCGCCTCACAGCGGTGAGCCGTCCGGGCGACCTCGGCCCGGCGGCCCTCATCGGCGGCTACGGGGGCTATGGCGGCGGCGGCTACGGGGGTGGCGGTGGCAGGGTTGGAGCGGGCGGCGGCGGCTCGGGTGGCGGCGGTCACGGCGGCGGTCACGGCGGCGGTGCCGGCCTCGGTGGCGGCCTCGGTGGCGGCACGGGCTACGCCGGCACCGGTTTTTCCGGTGGCGGCCTGCCCGGCGGCTTCGAGCCGGGCGGCGGGCCACCGGGTCGTGCGGGCCTCGGCGCGGATTCATCGCGCGGCACCTCGGTCAGCGGCGGCGGCCCGTCCGGCTCCGGCCAGCAATACAACGACGGCCTGACCGGCCTGATGGCCGTCAACCTGATCCGCGCCCACCGCGACGAGCTGATCCAGGCCTCGACGGGCAAGCTCGATCACATGGTGATCGACGTCGTCGGCAGCCTGTTCGACCAGATCCTTTCCGATTCGCGCGTGCCGCCGCAGATGGCGCGCGAGATCGCTCGCCTGCAGCTGCCCGTGCTGCGCGTCGCGCTCAACGACTCGAGCTTCTTCTCGACGCGCCGCCATCCGGTGCGCCGCTTCATCAACCGCATCGCCTCGCTCGCCAACGCCTTCGACGACTTCGACGATGGGCCCGGCGCCCTCTTCCTGCAGCGCGTGCGCAAGCTCGTCGACGAGATCATCGAGGGCGACTTCGACCAGATCGAGCTCTACGCCGCCAAGGTCGCCGAGCTCGAGTCCTTCATCGCCGAGCAGAGCGAAGGCGAAGTCGAGCAGAAGTCGGGCGCCGTGACGACGCTCGAAGCCAAGGAGTCCGAGCTGCGCGTGCAGCAGCGCTACATGCTGCAGCTGCAATCAGCGCTCGTCCCGCTGGCGCTGCCCCAGTACCTGCAGGAGTTCCTGTCCCAGGTCTGGAGCCAGGCCCTGGTGCTGGCGACGCGCCGCGACGGCGCCGACTCCGACCGGGCGCGACGCTACCGCCGCGTCGGCACCGACCTCGTCATGAGCGTGCAGCCCAAGGGCTCGCCGATGTTCCGCAAGAAGTTCCTGATGCAGCTGCCGCCGCTGATGAAGGACCTGAACGAAGGCATGAAGGTGATCGGCTGGCCCGACTCGGCACAGAAGGAGTTCTTCGGCAAGCTGCTGCCGGCGCACGCCGAGTCGCTGAAGGGCCAGCCGCTGAGCGAGCTCGACCACAACATGAAGGTCAAGCAGCTCGAGGCGATCTTCGCCATCCCGGTGCCGGTCGGCGAGACCTTCTCGCGCGGCGAGCCGGTGCAGGAGATCGCCGCCGAGGTCATCGAGAAGCGCTTCACTCCGGAAGAGGCGCGCCAGGTCGGCTTCGTGCCCGAGGCCGCCGTCGACTGGGCCGGCGAGGTCGACGCGAGCGAGGTCGACATCGATCTCGGCGCCGAGATGCAGCCGGCCGAGCCGGCGTCGGCATCGGTCGCGGCGGTGCTCGACCCCGAGTCCGAAGGCCAGCTCGGCCCGACCACCTCGGAGTCGGGCGAG
>JANXXS010000176.1 GCA_025350505.1 Burkholderiales bacterium | reverse complement strand
GCCGACAGGATAGTTGCGCCAGATCTCCTGCTTCATCGCCGCCGGCGAGCCGCCGCCATGCAGGCTGATCACCGAGTACCAGCCGCCCTGGTACGAGGCGGTCAGGTCTTCGATGAAGCGCGCCGCCTGGATGCGCTTGTCGTAGGGCACGGCTGGATTGGCGCGCAGCACGTCGGCGAGGTTGGCCGCGGTCTCGGGGTTGTGATCTTCGTCGGGGCCGGGCAAGGTGACGATGAGGCCGCCCGACACGTAGTGCGCGATCCGGTGCATGTCGTAGATCTGGTTGGCGAGCAGCAGCTTGCCGATGTTGGAATAGACCGGGTCGGGCATCACCACGCCCGAAGGCGAGTCTTCCGTGGCGTAGACGCTGGCCGCGACGCCGCAAGCGTAGAAGCCCTCGACGATCGAGATCAGCTGCACCATCTGCTCGCGCAGATGCGATTCCTGGCCGGGGTCGAAGCCGTTCGCCTCGCACATCAGCGCGCCCGCACCGATGAGCAGATCGCCGAAGCCGGCGCGCGCCGCAATGCAGGTGTGGCGATGGTGCGTCGCGTAGCTGTAGGTCAGGTGCGACGAGTGCTGCCACTCGCCGGCAAGGAAGACGCGCTCCCAGGGCACGAAGACCTTGTCGAAGACGACGACGCCGGTCGACTGCCCGTACTTGTTGGAGAACAACGCCGCCTTCTCGCCCGGACGGCCGGCCGGGCGCGCGACGATGGTCACGCCATCCGCGTCGCAGGGCACGGCGCAGCAGACCGCGAAGCGGGCATCGGCCTCGCCCATGTTCCGGCACGGCATGACCAGGAACTCGTGCACGTAGGGCGCCGCGGTGACGATCGCCTTGGTGCCCGAGATGACGATCCCCTTGCCGTTCCTCTCGACGATGTGCACATAGCTGTCGACACTGGCCTGCTCGTGCGGCCGCTTGCTCCGATCGCCCTTGGCGTCGGTCATGGCGATACCGATCGCGAGATCCTTGTCCTGGAAGTCGTGCAGGTAGGCGGTGAAGCGCTCGCCATAGCGCGTGCCCAGGTCAGCGTCGATGCGCGCCGTCGTCTGCGCCAGCGCGCTGAACGCGTCGTGCGCCAGGTAGCGCTGCGCGCAGCCGGTTTCCTGGCACAGAACGCGTACCGCCTCGAGCTTGTTGAGCAGGTCGCCGCTGCTCGTGTCGATGTGCAGCATCCGGTTCACGGTCTTGCCGCTCGACTTCTGCACCGCGCGCATGATCGGCGCGAACTCGTCGCGCAGGGCCATGTCGTAGGTGACGCCGAGCGCGTTGATGCCGGGCGCCAGCTGAGGCGCGTCGGCGACGCTTTCGATGCGCTGGCCGTCGACCCAGACGCGCGGCTCGTAGCGGCGCAACGACTCACGATAGTCGGCGGCGTTCATCGGCATGCGTAGTCTCCTGCGGACGCAATCGCTGTGAATTATCGCGAATCGCCGCGCCGGCAGCGGCGCTTGGCGGAAAATCCTCCGGTGTCTCGCGAAGGAGCCCACCGATGCGCACGCTCTGCGATCCCGCCGACTGCACCTTGCTGATCATCGACCCGCAGGTGCGCCTGATGCCGGCGATTCACGATGCCGAGACAGTCATCCGGCGCTGCCTGCAGCTCGGCACCGCGGCGCGCGAGATCGGTATCCACGTCATCGGCACCGAGCAGAACCCCGATGGCCTCGGCCCGCTGGTGCCCGAGATCGCCGCACTGTGCGACACGACGCTCGCCAAGTTCCACTTCTCGGCAACCGCCGAAGAGGGCTTTCTGTCGCGCCTGCCGCAGGGCCGCAACACCTTCGTCGTCGGCGGCTGCGAGGCGCACGTCTGCGTACTGCAGACGGTGGCCGGCCTGCTCGATGCGGGTCACGCCGTGAAGTGGGTCGCCGACGCTGTCGGCTCGCGCCACCCGCACAACCGCACCTGCGCCACCGAGCGGGCGCGCAGCTTCGGCGCCGATATCGTGACGACCGAGATGGTCGTCTTCGAATGGCTGGGCACCAGCCAGCACCCCAAGTTCAAGCGCCTGTCGCAGCTCATCCGATAGCGACCACGACGCGGCCCCGCACCCGGCCTTCCATCAGCGCGCCGGCCTTCTCGATCGCTCGATCGAGCGGCACGTCCTCAGTGATGAGCTCGAGCAGCTTCGGATCGAGGTCGCGGGCCAGCCGCTGCCAGGCTTCGCGGCGCAAGGCGACCGGCGCCATCACGCTGTCGATGCCGGCCAGGGTCACGCCGCGCAGAATGAACGGCATGACCGTGCCGGGCAGGTCGTGCCCTTGCGCCAACCCGCAGGCGGCGACGACACCGGCGTAACGCGTCTGCGCGAGGGCGTTGACCAGCGTGTGGCTGCCGACGGCGTCGACCACGGCGCTCCAACGCTCCTTCTGCAATGGCTTGCCGGGTGCCGCCAGCTCGGCGCGGTCGATGACATCGGCAGCGCCGAGTTGCCTCAGGTAGTCGGCCTCGTCGACCTTGCCGGTGGCCGCCGTGACCCGGTGGCCGAGGCGGGCGAGCAAAGCCACGGCGACGCTGCCGACGCCGCCGGTCGCACCGGTGACGAGAACCTGGCCGTCGCCGGCGGCGAGGCCATGTCGCTCGAGCGCCAGCACGCAGAGCATGGCGGTGTATCCGGCCGTGCCGATCGCCATCGCCTGGCGTGTCGTGAAGGCCGCCGGCAGGCGCACCAGCCACTCGCCCTTCAGCCGGGCGCGTTCGGCAAGGCAGCCCCAGCGCGTCTCGCCGACGCCCCAGCCGTTGTGCACGACCACGTCGCCGGGCTGCCAATCGGCATGACTCGACTCGAGCACCGTGCCGGCACCGTCGATGCCGGCAATCATCGGCCACGCGCGCACGACCGGGCTGCGGCTGGTGATGGCCAGGCCATCCTTGTAGTTGAGCGTCGAATGGGCGACGGCAACGAGAACGTCGCCCTCGGGAAGGGAGGCCTCGTCGACTTCGCGCAGGCCGGCACGAAAGCCCGCCTCGTCCTTTTCGAGCAGAACCGCCTTGAACATGGTCTCGTCCCGGTCGCCTTTGTATCGGCAAACGATAGCGCAGCGACCCGGCAAAGCCCGAATTGGGCCATGAAACGGCAGGTTTCCGAGGTTGACGCGCCGGGGCGCCCTCGCCTATCCTGCGCCCCGATGCGAAGTTCTGCCCCGTCGCCTGCCACTCGCGCCCGTTCGCTCGTCCTGGCCGTGGCCCTGGCGACGACCTTCGGACCGGTTTTCGCGGCGCCCGACGACGCGCTCGACCCGGTGATGAAGCTGCTCGCCGACAAAGGCCTCGTCGGCACGGCGCCGGCGGCGACCGTCGAAGCGCCTTCGCTTTCCGAGCCGACCCTGATGCGCCGCGTCCAGGACCGCGCCTCCGACATGGTCGTCTCGGCCATGAACTTCATCGGCGTGCCCTATCGCCGCGGCGGCAATTCGGCCGAGACCGGCTTCGACTGCAGCGGCTTCACGCGCAAGGTCTTCGAGACCAGCCTGGGCCTGGTGCTGCCACGCCGCGCCGACGAGCAGGCGGCAACGCCCGGTCTCGTCAAGGTCAAGCGCGACGACCTCAAGCCCGGCGACCTGGTCTTCTTCAACACCATGCGGCGCAGCTTCTCGCACGTCGGCATCTACATCGGCGACAACCGTTTCATCCACGCGCCCAGCCGCGGCAAGGACGTGCGCACCGACGACCTGAGCTTTTCCTACTGGGCCAAGCGCTTCACCGGAGCGCGCCGCGCCGAGACGGCGCTGGTGACCGAGGCCCACGCGCAGGCCGCGACCGAGAGCCCGACCGAGCCCGTCACGCACTGATCCGCGGCCGCCCGCTCGTGCGGGCGCAGGGTCCAGGACGGCGAAGGCACAATCGACGGATGGTCGAAAGAGTCATTCCGGTCGCGGACCACCGCTATCTGGCGACCCTGCCCGTCATACCGGCGGCGCTCGCGGCGCCGACAGGGCACCTGCTCGACCGTCTGCAGCGCCCGCTGCACGATCTGCGCATCTCGGTCACCGACCGCTGCAATTTCCGCTGCAGCTACTGCATGCCGAAGGAGATCTTCGACAAGCAGTACGGCTTCTTGCCGCAGTCCTCGCTGCTCAGCTTCGAGGAGATCGCCCGCCTCGCCGGCCTGTTCGTCGCGCATGGCGTGCGCAAGATCCGCCTCACCGGCGGCGAGCCGCTGCTGCGCCGCGACCTCGAGCGGCTGGTCGCCATGCTGGCCGACCTGCGCACGGTCGAAGGCGACCCTCTCGACCTGACGCTGACGACGAACGGCTCGATCCTGGCGAAGAAGGCCGCGGCCCTGAAGCAGGCCGGACTCGGCCGCGTCACGGTCAGCCTCGACGCGCTCGACGACGGGATCTTCCGGCGCATGAACGATGCCGACTTCCCGGTCGCCGAAGTGCTGGCCGGCATCGATGCGGCCGAGCGCGCCGGCCTCGGGCCGGTCAAGATCAACATGGTCGTCAAGCGTGGCACCAACGACCACGAGATCGTGCCGATGGCGCGCCATTTCCGCGACCGCAACGTGGCGCTGCGCTTCATCGAGTACATGGACGTCGGCGCCACCAACGGCTGGCGCATGGACGACGTGCTGCCTTCGGCCGAAGTGATCGCGCGGATCGGCGAGGTGTTCCCGCTCGAGCGCATGCCGGTCACGACCGTCGGCGAGACCGCCGAGCGCTGGCGCCATGCGGCGACCGCGGACCGGCCGGCGGGCGGCGAAATCGGCACGATCTCGAGCGTCACCAAGGCGTTCTGTCACGACTGCAACCGGGCCCGGCTCTCCACCGAAGGCAAGCTCTTCCTGTGCCTTTTCGCCAGCCGCGGCCACGACCTGCGCGGCCTGCTGCGCAGCGGCGCCAGCGACGCCGAGATCGCGGCCGCGATCGGCCTGGTCTGGCAAGGTCGCGACGATCGATATTCCGAGCTGCGCGGCCGCGCCGAGGCAGCGGCCGGCTCGGGCGAGCGCCGCGTCGAGATGCACTACATCGGTGGCTGAAGCGGGTCCGTTGGCGATGCGCGGCAGCGCAGTCGCGATCCGCGCGCTGACCGCCGCCGACCTGCCCGCCTACAAGTCGCTGCGCGACGAGATGCTGTTCGCGCATCCCGAAGCCTTCATCTCCGATGCCGCCGAGGAACTGGTCAAGGAGCCGGCCGATTACCTGCAGCGACTCGGCCTCGACCGGCGCGAGCGCGGCCACCTCGTGCTCGGCGCCTGGCGCGGCGAGCGGCTCGTCGGCGCGATCGGCCTGGAGCGCGATCGGCGCCGCAAGGGACGCCACATCGGCCACATCGTCGGCATGATGGTGCGCCCCGAGGCGCGTGGCCAGGGCGTCGGCCGCGAGCTGCTCGAGGCGCTGGTCGGCGAAGCGCGGCGTACCGAAGGCATGGAGATGCTGACGCTCACCGTGACCGACGGCAACACCGCCGCGGTCGGACTCTACGAGACGAGCGGCTTCGTCCGCTACGGCCTCCTGGCGCGCGCCATCCGGCTCGCCAACGGCAGGTACCACGACAAGCTGCACATGGTGCTGACGCTCTGAGGCCTCAATCTAGGCGACCGGCTTGCGCGTGGCCAGCCGCTGCCAGGTCTCGACCACCGAGTCCGGGTTCAGCGAGATCGAGACGATGCCCTCGTCGGCGAGCCAGTCGGCGAAGTCGGGATGGTCGCTCGGCCCCTGGCCGCAGATGCCGATGTACTTGCCGGTGGCGCGGCAGGCGGCGATGGCGCGCGAGATCATCGCCTTGACGGCCGGGTCGCGCTCGTCGAAGTCCTTGGCCAACAATTCGAGGCCGGAGTCGCGGTCCAGGCCGAGCGTGAGTTGGGTGAGGTCGTTCGAGCCGATCGACATGCCGTCGAAGTGCTCGAGGAACTGCTCGGCGAGGATGGCGTTGCTCGGCACCTCGCACATCATGATGACCTTCAAGCCGTCCGTGCCACCGACCGAGGCACGCTTGAGCCCGTGGTCGGCAAGCATGTCGACGACCTGCTTGGCCTGGCCGAGCGTGCGCACGAACGGCACCATCACCTCGACGTTGCTCAGACCCATCTCGCGCCGCACCCGCACCAGCGCCTCGCACTCCATGGCAAAGGCCTCGCCGAAGGCCTCGCTGACGTAACGCGAGGCGCCGCGAAAGCCGAGCATCGGGTTTTCTTCCTCGGGCTCGTAGCGCGAGCCGCCGATCAGCTTGCGGTACTCGTTGCTCTTGAAGTCGGAGAGGCGAACGATCACCGGCTTCGGCCAGAACGCGGCGGCAATGGTGGCGATACCCTCGGCGAGCTTGTCGACGTAGAAGGCGCGCGGCGAAGCGTGTCCACGCGCCACGCTCTCGACCGCCTTCTTCAGGTCGGCGTCGATGTTCGGGTAGTCGAGGATCGCCTTCGGGTGCACGCCGATGTTGTTGTTGATGATGAACTCGAGCCGGGCCAGGCCGACGCCGGCGTTCGGCATCTGCGCGAAGTCGAAGGCGAGCTGCGGATTGCCGACGTTCATCATGATCTTCACCGGCGAATACGGCAGCTCGACCTTCTGCACCTCGGTGATTTCGGTCTCGAGCAGGCCGTCGTAGACGTAGCCGGTGTCGCCTTCGGAGCAGGCGACGGTGACGAGCGCGCCCTCCTTCAGCACTTCGGTGGCGTCGCCGCAGCCGACCACCGCCGGAATGCCGAGCTCGCGCGCGATGATCGCCGCGTGGCAGGTGCGCCCGCCGCGATTGGTGACGATGGCGCTGGCCCGCTTCATCACCGGCTCCCAGTTCGGGTCGGTCATGTCGGTGACCAGCACGTCGCCGGCCTGGACGCGATCCATGTCGGCGACGCCTTCGACGATGCGGACCGGACCGGTGCCGATCTTCTGGCCGATCGCGCGCCCGGTGGCGAGGACCGTGCCGGTGCCCTTCAGCGCATAGCGCTGCTCGGCCTTGCCCGCGCTCTGGCTCTTCACCGTCTCGGGCCGCGCCTGCAGGATGTAGAGCTTGCCGTCGAGGCCGTCCTTGCCCCACTCGATGTCCATGGCCCTGCCATAGTGCGTCTCGATGACGAGCGCGTAGCGGGCCAGCTCCATAACGTCGGTGTCGCTCAGCGAATAGCGGTTGCGCTGCTCGGTCGCGGTGTCCTGCGTCGCCACCAGCTTGCCGCTGGTCCGGTGCTCGTCTTCCGAAGCGAAGCCCATGCGGATCAGCTTGGAGCCGAGGTTGCGGCGGATGATGGCCTGATTGCCGTTGCGCAATGCCGGCTTGTGCACGTAGAACTCGTCGGGATTGACGGCGCCCTGCACCACGGTTTCGCCGAGGCCGTAGCTCGAGGTGATGAAGACGACGTCGCTGAAGCCGCTCTCGGTGTCGATCGTGAACATCACGCCGGCGGCGCCGAGGTCGCTGCGCACCATCCGTTGCACGCCGGCCGAGAGCGCCACGTCGTTGTGCGCGTAGCCCTTGTGCACGCGATAGCTGATGGCGCGGTCGTTGTACAGGCTGGCGAAGACCTCGCGCATCCGGGCGAGCACCTCGTCGATGCCGACGACATTGAGGAAGGTCTCCTGCTGGCCGGCGAAGGAGGCGTCGGGCAGGTCCTCGGCCGTCGCCGAGGAGCGCACCGCGAAGGTCGCCTGCGCGTCGTCGCCGGCGAGGCGCTCGTACTCGGCACGAATGGCGGCCTCGAGCGTCGGCGAAAACGGCTGCTGCACGACCCAGCCGCGAATCTCTGCGCCGGCTTCGGCAAGGGCGCGGACGTCGTCGGTATCCAGGCCGGCGAGCCGATCGGCGATGCGCCGCGTCAGGCCGCCCTCGGCGAGGAAGAGACGAAAGGCATGCGCGGTGGTCGCGAAGCCGCCCGGCACGCGGACGCCCGATTCGCCGAGCTGACTGATCATTTCGCCGAGAGAGGCGTTCTTGCCGCCGACCGCCTCAACGTCGGTCATTCTCAGCTGTTCGAAGCGGGCGACGAGGGCGGTCGCCAGGTGGGTGGATGACATGGGAAAGCTCCGCGAAGGTGGCAATTCGGTGCTTCCCGGCCCTGGGCGGGGAGTCCGGCGACGCTCAGCCATCGATCGTCGGCAGCGCGGCTCGCGACGTCGGGGCGGCAGCGGGCACGGCGGTGGCGATGGGCGTAATGCATGAGCGCGGGCGGCGAAGGGCGGAAACAGCCATTCGATTCTACGAGCGTGCCCTTTTTGCCGGCGATCGGCGAAGGCGCCGCGGCGCGATGTCATGATCGGCGACATGAGCGAAGCCATTCCGCCTCCGCCCGTCGCGCCCGCCCCGCCGGCGCCGGGCCCGCGCCACACCGTCTTCTTCGTCTCCGACGGCACCGGCATCACCGCCGAGACCTTCGGCAACTCGATCCTCTCGCAGTTCGCCATCAAGCCGCGCCACGTGCGCCGACCCTTCATCGACTCGACCGACAAGGCGCACCAGGTGGTTCGCGAGATCAACCACACGGCCGAGATCGAGGGCAGGAAGCCGGTCGTCTTCGTGACCCTCGTCAACGCCGAGATCCTCGCCGTCGTCAAGGAGCGCTCGCACGGCCTGGTGATGGACATGTTCAACACCTTCATCGAGCCGCTCGAGGCCGAGTTCGGCATCACCTCGAACCATCGCATCGGGCGCTTTTCCGACGTCTCGGAAAGCCAGGAGTACACCGACCGCATCGAGGCGATCAACTTCGCCCTGGCACACGACGACGGCCAGTCGACGAAGAGCCTGGCCGAGGCCGATGTGATCCTGGTCGGCGTCAGCCGCAGCGGCAAGACGCCGACCTCGCTCTACCTGGCGATGCAGCACGGCATCAAGGCGGCGAACTATCCGCTCATCCCCGAGGACTTCGAGCGCGGCAAGATCCCGGCGACGCTGGCGCCGTGGAAGGCCAAGTGCTTCGGCCTGACCATCGACCCGGAGCGGCTGGCCCGCATCCGCAACGAGCGGCGGCCGAACAGCAAGTACGCGTCGATCGAGAACTGCCGCTGGGAGGTGAAGGAGGGCGAGACGATGATGAAGAAGGAGGGCATCGCCTGGCTCTCGTCCACGCACAAGTCGATCGAGGAGATCGCGACGACGATCCTGCGCGACCTGCGGCCGGATCGGCTGATGTACTGACGGCCCGGGTCGGCGTGCCATGACGCAGGCGGCGCTCGAAGACGATGCCGACGCCGGCATTCGACAAGCGTCGGCGAAGGCGCGCTTCTTCGAAGGTCTTGCCGCCTTCAACGACGGCCGATTCGAGGACGCCGAACGGTGCTTCGTCGCCTCGCTCGAGGCACTGCCCGGCCGCATCCCGGCCCTGCTCAACCTGGCCGCGACGCGGCTCATGCTGCAGCGGCCGGTCGAGGCCATCGCCGCCGCCGCCGCCGTGCTCGCCACGCAGCCCGACAACGTCGACGCCTTGCAGATGCGCGCCAGTGCGCTGGCGAGGCTGGGGCTCAAGGAGCAGGCGCTCGACGCCTTCGACGGCGTGCTCGCCCTCGACCCGAGCCTGGCCGACGCCTGGAGCCAGCGCGGCGGCTTGCTGCGCGAAGCGGGCCGCCTCGCCGAAGCGGCGGCGGCCTTCGAGCAGGCGATCACCCGCGGCGGCGACGCGGCGTTGAACGGCTACTACCTCGCCGCGGTGCGAGGCACGACACCACCCGACGCCGCGCCGGCCGAGTATGTCGAGGGACTGTTCGACAACTATTCGGCGAGCTTCGAACGGCACTTGGTGGAATCGCTCCGCTATCGCGCGCACACCGTGCTGATCGAGGCCCTCGCCGCGATTCGCGCCGGCCCCTTCCGCTCGGCGCTCGACCTCGGCTGCGGCACGGGTCTGTGCGGCGCGCTCGTCAGGCCACGCGTCGAGCGGCTCACCGGCGTCGACCTCGCCGGCCGCATGGTGGCGCTGGCGCGCGAGCGCGGCGTCTACGACCGTCTCGAGCACGCCGAGATCGTCGCCTGGCTGGGCAATAACCGCGAGACCTTCGATCTGGTCGTGTCCACCGACGTGCTGACCTACTTCGGCGAGCTGGGGCCGTTGTTCGCAGGCGTGCGGCAAGCCCTCGCCATCGATGGCCTCTTCTGCTTTTCGGTCGAGCTGGCGAGCGACGACGGCATGCGGCTGCAGCCAAGTCTGCGCTACGCGCATTCGGAGCACTACCTGCGCGACCTCGCAGCACGGCACGGCTACATCGTCGCGCACCTGCTGCATGCGCCGATCCGCGAAGAGGAGCGCCGGCCGATCGCCGGCCTGTACGGCTATCTCGGCGCGGCCTGAGCGCCCGGCTGCCGTCGCTCGCTACGATCGCAAGCACCAGATCGATCGGAGACGCTTTCCATGGCCCATCGTCCCGCGCGCCTCGCGTTGCTGCTCGCCGTTCTCGTCGCCGCGGCGGCGCAGGCGCAAACGCTCTGGCCGGACCGGCCGATGACGATGATCGTGCCCTTCCCGCCCGGCGGCGTCGCCGACACGGTGGCGCGACCGGTCGCCGACGCGCTGTCGCGGGAGTTGAAACAGCCGGTCGTGGTCGAGAACCGGGCCGGCGCCGGTGGTGCGCTCGGCATCGGCGTGGCGGCGCGTGCGCCGGCCGACGGCTACACCGTGCTGCTGAGCCTGTCGTCGATTTCCATCCTGCCCGAGGCCGATGCGATCCTCGACCGCAAGCCCGCGTACGCCCTGAATCAGTTCAGGCCGATCGCCCGTTTCACCGCCGACCCGACCGTGCTCGTCGTGCGCGCCGACTCGCCGTGGCACACGCTCGGCGAGTTCGTCGCCGACATGCGGCGGCATCCGGGCACCTTCAACTACGGCAGTTCAGGCAACTACGGCACCATGCATGTGCCGATGGAAATGTTGAAGGGATCGGCGGGCTTTCGCATGACGCACATCCCGTACACCGGCGCCGGCCCGGCGATCGTCGCCCTGCTGGCCGGGCAGATCGACGCCATCGCCAGCGGCCCCTCGACCGTCGTGCAGCAGATCCAGGCCGGCAAGCTCCGCGCCCTGGCGCACTGGGGCGACCAGCCGCTCGCCGCCCTGCCCGGCGTACCCAGCCTGACCCAGGCCGGCTACCCGGTGCGCTTCGCCCAGCGGTCGGCGCTCTTCGTGCCGAGCAAGACACCCGAAGATATCGTGCAGCGACTGCGCGCCGCGGCCGCCAGGGCCGCCGCCGATCCCGCCGTGCGACAGGTGGTGGCGAAGGCGGGCAGCCCGATCGAATACCTCGACGCGCCCGAATTCCAGACCTACTGGGACGCCGACGCGAGCATGATGACGCAAGCGGTTCGCAAGATCGGCAAGGTAGAGTAGCAGCGCGTCGACGCCTCGCCGCGCCGGCTCAGGCCACGCTGCGCGAACGGCTGGCCTGGTACAGGCACACCGCCGCCGCAGCGGCCACGTTGAGCGATTCTTCGCCGCCCGGTTGCGGGATGCGGACCAGCGCCGCACAGCGCGCCTGAACATCGGCGCTCGCGCCCGCGCCCTCGTTGCCGAAGACCCAGGCGCTCGGCCATGGCAACGCTGCATCGGGCAAGGCCGTCGGCGCGTGCGAGCTCGTGCCGAGCAGCGGAACGGCCAGCTCGCCGAGCGATTCGGCCTCCAGGCCCTCGACGAGAGAGAGGCCGAAATGCGCGCCCATCGCCGCGCGCAGCACCTTCGGCGACCAGAGCGACGCCGTGCCTTGCAAGGCGATGATCTGGCCGAAGCCGAAGGCCGCCGCGCTGCGCAGTATCGAGCCGACGTTGCCGGCGTCCTGGACGCGATCGAGCACGACGCTGGGCGCCTCGGGCTGGATCTGCGGCCGCGCCGGCAGCGGCACGACGAAGGCGATCGGCACCGGCGTGTCGAGCGTGCCGAGGTCGGCCATCGCCGCGTCGGAGACGATCACGGTCGCCGTCGCGGCTTCGGCAAGTTCGACGAACCGGCCTTCGTGCCAGGCCGTTTCCGTCATCACCGCATGCAGCGCCGGTGCGCCGCCACGCGCCGCCCAGGCCTGGCACAGGTGCTCGCCCTCGAGCAGCACCTGGCCGAGCTTGCGGTAGTCGCCGGGGTGCCGCGCGAGCTTGCGCAATCGCACCAGGAGCGCGTTGTCGCGCGAGGTGATGTAGGTGAGCTTGTTGTTGGCCACGTCGCTTGCATCCGCTCAGAACAACCGGTCCATCACCTCGCGCACCGGCGCGAAACTGCGCCGGTGGTGCGGGCAGGCGCCATGCTCGCGCAACGCCGCCAGGTGCGCCGGCGTCGAGTAGCCCTTGTGGCCGTCGAATCCGTACTGCGGATGCTCATCGTGCAAAGCCCGCAACAGGCGGTCGCGATAGACCTTGGCGATGATCGATGCCGCCGAGATGGCGCGCACCTTGGCGTCGCCGCCGACGACGGTGCGCACCGGCATGCTCAGCTCAGGCCGCTGGTTGCCGTCGACGAGCACGATGCAGGGTTGCTGGCGCAGCCCCTCGACGGCGCGCCGCATCGCCAGCAGGGCGGCGCGCAGGATGTTGTAGCGGTCGATCTCCTCGACGCTGGCCTCGGCGACGCTGCAGCAGACGGCACGGCGCCGGATCTCGAGATCGAGCCGCTCGCGCTCTTCGGGCTGCAGCAGCTTCGAGTCGTTGAGGCCACGGATCGTCCTTCGATCGTCGAGGATGACAGCCGCCGCGACGACCGGGCCGGCAAGCGGGCCGCGGCCGACCTCGTCGACGCCGGCCATCGGGCCGCTCACGTCGACGATGAGGCGAAGCTGCGCGGCGCGGAGAAAGGTGCGGGCGTGCATAGTTTTTTCCGTCACGCGCTCAGGATGCGAGCACGGCCTCGATCGCGTCGGTCGCCAGCTTCGCCGTGTCCTGGCGCAGCTCGCGGTGGATCGCCTCGAAGCGAACACGCAACGCCTCGCAAGCGGCCGGATCGTCGAGCCACTTGAAGGCCGCGGCGGCGATCTTCTGCGGGCTGGCGTCGCGCTGCAGCAGTTCGGGAACGGCAAAATCGCGCAGCAGGATGTTGGGCAGCGAGATCCAGGGCTGGTAGTGCATGCGCTTGCCCATCTGCCAGCTGATCGCGTGCATGGCGTAGACGACGACCATAGGCCGCTTGAAAAGCGCCGTCTCGAGCGTCGCCGTGCCGCTGGCCACGAGCGCGACGTCGCAGGCGGCGAGCGCGTCGTGCGAGCGGCCATCGAGCAGCTCGATCGGCGCGTCGGGCGCGAACTGCTTGCGCAGCGGCTCGATGACGTGGCGCAGTCCGGTCACGACCGGAATCACGAACCTGAGGCCCGGTTGCCGGCGCAGCATCTCGACGGCGGCGCCGAACAGGCGCGGCGCGATGTACTGGATCTCGGAACGCCGGCTGCCCGGCAGGATCGCGACCAGGGTCTGCGCGTCGGCGATGCCGAGCGCCGCGCGGGCCGCCGCGCGCGGCACCTCGAGCGGGATCTGGCTGGCCAGCGGATGGCCGACGTAGACGGCGTTGATGTTGCGCTTGGCGTAGATCTCGGGCTCGAAGGGAAAGATGCAGAGCACGAGATCGCAGGCCTTGCCGATCTTCTCGATGCGCTTGCCGCGCCAGGCCCAGATCGACGGACTGATGAAGTGCACTGTCTTCACGCCGGCGGCGCGCAGCTTGAGCTCGAGGTCGAGGTTGAAGTCGGGCGCGTCGACGCCGATGAAGGCATCGGGTTTGTCGCGCATCAGCCGCTCGGTGAGCTGGTTGCGGATGCCGACGATCTCGCGAAAGTGGCCCAGCACCTCGACGTAGCCGCGCACCGCCAGCTTGTCGTGCGGCCACCAGGCGTCGAAGCCCTGCGCCGCCATCTTCGGCCCGCCGATACCCTGCGCCGTGAGCTGCGGCCAGCGCGCGCGCAGGCCTTCGAGGAGGAGGCCGGCGAGCACGTCGCCCGAGGCCTCGCCCGCGACCATCGCGAAACGCGGCGATTCGGAATTCATTTGTCGGGAGGAGAAAGGTCAGCGCGCGATGCCCCGCGTCGCCGCGGCCAGGAAGGCCGACATCAGCTGCACGTCGCCGGCCGCCTCGGGCTCGCTCCCGGCGAGCGCGGCGATGCGCGAGCGCGCCTCATCGAGCGGAAGTCCCTCGCGATAGAGCAGGCGATGCATCTGCTTGACGGCGGCGATGCGGGCGACGCCGAAGCCGCGCCGGCGCAGCCCTTCGCCGTTGAAGCCGCGCACGCTGAGCGGGTTGCCGTCGACCATCATGTAGGGCGGCACGTCCTGCGAGACGTGGCTCTGGAAGCCGGTCATGGCGTGCGCACCCATCTTCACGAACTGATGCAGGCCGCTCATGGCGCCGACGATCGCCCAGTCGCCCAGATGGACATGACCGGCGAGCCCTGCATAGCCGGCGATGATGGTCTGGTTGCCGACGACGCAGTCGTGGGCGATGTGCACGTTGTTCATCAGCCAGTTGTCGTCGCCGATCCGGGTCGTGCCGGCGTCCTGAACGGTGCCGAGGTTGAAGTTGCAGTACTCGCGGATCGTGTTGCGGTCGCCGATCTCGAGCGTGGTCGGCTCACCGGCGTACTTCTTGTCCTGCGGCACCGCGCCAAGCGAGACGAACTGGAAGATGCGGTTGTCGCGGCCGATCGTCGTGCGGCCCTCGATCACGCAGTGCGGGCCGACCCGCGTGCCGGCGCCGATGCGCACGTGCTCGCCGATGATGCTGTACGGGCCGACGGCGACGCCTTCGGCGAGCTCGGCGCCGGGCTCGACGATCGCCGTCGGGTGAATCGTCGCCATCGCCGACCGCTCAGTCCAGGCGCCGCACCGTGCACATCAGCTGCGCCTCGACGGCGAGCTCGCCGCCGACGGTGGCGCGCGCCGTGAACTTGAAGACTCCCGACTTCATGCGGTCGAGGGTGACGTCGAGGATCAGCTGGTCGCCCGGCTCGACCGGTCGTTTGAAGCGGGCGGCGTCGATGCCGGCGAAGTAGTAGATCTGGTTTTCTTCCGGCGACGCGCCGACCGCGTCGAACGAAAGCAGCGCCGCCGCCTGGGCCAGCGCCTCGATCATCATCACGCCGGGCATCACCGGACGGCGCGGAAAGTGGCCGAGGAAGTATGGCTCGTTGGCAGTGACGTTCTTCAGCGCCTTGATTCGCTTGCCATGCTCGAGCTCGAGCACCCGGTCGACCATCAGGAACGGATAGCGGTGCGGCAGCTGCTTGAGGATCTCATGGATGTCGAGCGTGGTCATGGCGTCTTCTTCTCCAACGCTTTCACCCGCTCGCGCAAGGCGTGCAGGTTGCGCAGCGTGGCCGCGTTCTTCTCCCATGAGGCATTGTCGTCGAACGGGAACGAGCCGCTGTAGAAGCCGGCCTTGACGATCGAGCGCGTGATCTGCGTGGCGCCGCCGACGACGACGTAATCGGCGATCTTCACGTGGCCGCTGACGCCTGCGCCACCGCCGATCATGCAGTGCGCGCCGCTCGTCGAGCTGCCCGCGATGCCGACGCAGCCGGCGATCGCCGTATGCGCGCCGATCTGCACGTTGTGGCCGATCTGCACCAGGTTGTCGATCTTCACGCCGTCGCCGATGACCGTATCGCCGGCGGCGCCGCGGTCGATGCAGCTGTTGGCGCCGATCTCGACATCGTCGCCGACGCGCACCCGGCCGAGCTGTTCGATCTTTTCCCAATGACCGCGGTCGGGAGCGAAGCCGAATCCGTCGGAGCCGAGCACGGCGCCCGGATGAACGATGCAGCGCTCGCCGAGAGTGGTCTCGAAAAGCAGCGTCACGCGCGGCGCCAGCCGCGTGCCGGCGCCGACGCGGCAATCGCGGCCGACGAAGCCGTGCGCGCCGACCGATGCGCCGGCACCGATCGAGGCGCCCGACTCGATCACGGCGAAGGGGCCGATGGTCGCGTCGGCGGCGACGTCGGCGGTCGCATCGATCCGCGCCGTTGCGTGCACGCCTGCGACGCGGGCCGGCCGCGTCCGCTCAGCCCACCATTGCGTCAGGTGCGCGAAATAGAGGTAAGGGTCGGGCGTGACGATCGCCGCGCCGCGCGCAAGCGCGGCCTCGCGAAAGGCCGGCGCGACGATGACGCAGCCGGCCCGCGAAGACGCCAGGTGCCTGGCGTACTTGGGATTGGCGAGAAAGGCGATCGTCGCGGGCGTCGCCGATTCGAGCGGGCCGATCGCGGAGATGCGCGTCGCGGCGTCGCCGATCAGTTCGCCGCCGAGTCGTTCGCTGATCTCGCCGAGTACGACGTCGGCCACGACTCAGATCACTTGCCGCCCTGGGCGTTGAGCGCCTTGATCACCTTGTCGGTGATGTCGACCTTCGGGCTCCAGAACACGGCCTCCTGAAGGATCAGGTCGTACTTCTCGGTCTCGAAGATCTGCTTGATGACCTTGTTCGTGCGCTCGACCACGGCGCCGAGCTCTTCGTTCTTGCGCTGGCTCAGGTCTTCCTGGAACTCGCGGCGCTTGCGTTGCAGTTCGCGGTCCTGGTCGACGAGCTCGCGCTGTCGCCGTACGCGCTCGGTTTCGGCAAGAGTCGGCGCGTCCTTGTCGAGCTTGTCGCTCGCCGCCTTCAGGCGGGCGGCAACGTCAGTCAGGTCCTTCTCGCGCTTCGAGAACTCGGCCTCCAGCTTGGCCTGCGCCGCCTTGGCGGGTACGGCGTCGCGCAGCACCTTGTCGCTGTTGACGTAGCCGATCTTCAACTCCTGGGCGCCGGCGCCGGTTGTCGCGCCGGCGAGCAGCGCCGCGGCGACGAGCGTTTTCAGAATGTGGATGTTCATCATCAGAAGGCGGTCCCGATCTGAAACTGAAGGCGCTGGATTCTATCCGTCGGCTGCTTGCGCACCGGCGTGCCGTAGCTCAGCTTGAGCGGGCCGACCGGGGAGATCCAGCTCACCCCCGCGCCGACCGAGGCGCGCAGGCTCGCCAAGGTCACGGACTGGGCTTCGCCCCAGACGTTGCCGGCGTCGGCGTAGAGGAAGATGCGCAGGGTGCGGTCGACGCCGGCGCCGGGCACCGGCAGGTAGAGCTCGTTGTTGACGTTGAAGCGGCGGTTGCCGCCGATGAAGGCGCCGGTCACGTCGACCTGGCCGAGCGAGCCCTGGTCGAAGCCGCGCACCGTGCCCAGGCCGCCGCCATAGAAGTTCTTGAAGATCGGGTAAGGCCTGCCGCCGAGGCCGCGCCCGTAGCCGATCTCGGCGTTGATGCCATAGGTGAAGGCGCGCGTGATCTGGATGTATTGCTGCGCTTGCAGGTTGACGCGGAGGAAGCGCGCGTCGCCGAAGATCGCGTAGTCGGCGTTGACGCGCGTGTAGCGGCCGGCCGTCGGCACCAGGGCGCTGTCGCGGCTGTCGCGCGACCAGCCGAGCGTCAGCGGCACTGAGTAACTGATCGGGCCGAACTCGCGCTGGTAGTTGGCGTAGCTGTTCGGCAGGTTGGTGCCCTGGATCTCGGTGCGCTCGGCACCGATGCCGAAGAAGACCGTGTCGTATTCGCTGAACGGCACGCCGAAACGGATCGAGGCGCCCGGAGTGACCAGCTTGTATTGCTCGCCCTGGCTGTTGATCGGCCGGGTCGTCCGGTAGTAGAGGTCGATCGAGCGAGAGATGCCGTCGACCGTGAAGTAGGGGTCGACCGTGCTGACGACCAGGGTCTTGTTGAACTTGCTGGTGTTGACCTCGAGGCCGAGGTAGTTGCCCGAGCCGAAGATGTTGTCCTGCTTGATCGAGGCCGTCAGCGACAGCTTGTCGGCCGAAGAGAAACCCGCCCCGACCGAGATCGCGCCGGTCGGCTTTTCCTTGAGCGTGATGGCCAGGTCGACCTGGTCGGCGGTGCCGGGCACCTCGGCGCTGTCGATGCTGACGTCGCTGAAGTAGCCGAGCCGGTCGACGCGGTCGCGCGAGAGCTTGATCTTGCGGCCGTCGTACCACGCCGACTCGAGCTGGCGGAACTCGCGCCGGATCACCTCGTCGCGGGTGCGCGTGTTGCCGATGACGTTGACGCGCCGCACGTAGACGCGCCGCTGCGGCTCGGCGACCAGGGTGACGACGACCTGCCCGGTCGCCCGGTCGATCTCGGGTCGTGAATCGACCTTGGCAAAGGCGTAGCCGAAGGTGCCGAACAGGTCGACGAACCGGCGTGTCGTCTCCGCCACGGCGGCGCCGTTGTAGGCCTCGCCGGGCTTGACCGTGACCAGGCTCTTGAAGTCGTCACCCTTGCCCAGGTACTCGCCTTCCAGCTTGACCGCGGTGACGGTGTAGCGTTGGCCTTCCTTGACGTTGACGGTGATCGTGATGTCCTGCTTGTCGGGCGAGATCGCGACCTGCGTCGACTCGACCTCGAACTCGAGGTAGCCGCGGTTCTGGTAGTAGGCGCGCAGGGTCTCGAGGTCGGCGTTGAGCTTGGCGCGCGAATAGCGGTCGCCCTTCAGATAGAAGTTGAGCCAGGCGCCGTCGTTCAGCTCGAACAGGCCCTTGAGCGTGCCTTCGGAAAACACCTTGTTGCCGACGATGCGGATCTCGCGGATCTTCGCCGGTGCGCCTTCGGTGATCGTGAAGGTGACGTTGACGCGATTGCGCTCCTGCGGCGTCACGGTGGTGACGATCTCGGCGCCGTAGAGGCTGCGCGTCAGGTACTGGCGTTTCAGCTCCTGCTCGGCCCGGTCGGCGAGCGCCTTGTCGAACGGCAGGCCATCGCCGATGCCGAACTCCTTGAGCGACTTGACGAGGGCGTCCTTCTCGAACTCCTTCATGCCGACGAAGTCGATATTGGCGATCACCGAGCGCTCGTCGACGATGACGACGGCGACGCCGGAATCGATGTCGATGCGCACGTCCTTGAACAGACCGGTCGCGAACAGGGCACGCAGCGCTGCGGCGCCTTTCTCGTCGGTGTAGGTGTCGCCGATGCGAAACGGCAGCGCCGCGAACACGGTGCCGGCGTCGGTGCGCTGCAGGCCCTCGACGCGGATGTCCTTCAGCACGAAGGGCTCGACCGCCCAGGCCGAGCCGGCCTGCAGGGCGAAGGCGACAGCGAGCGAGATGGGAGCGAGGCGAAGCAGGCGCGTACGGGCGGGCGAACGTGCAAAAAGAGGCATGCGGTCGGTCATTGGAGGCCCAGCAATCGGGCCATGTCGTTGTAGAGCGCCAGGGACATCATCATCAGCATGATGGCAACCCCGCCTCGCTGCAGCCTCTCGAGCCACAACTCGGAGACCTGACGTCCTGTCACGGCCTCGAAAAGATAATACATGAGGTGCCCGCCGTCGAGGACGGGCAAAGGCAGCAGGTTGAGCACACCGAGGCTGACGCTTACCACGGCGAGAAAGCCGAGGTAGTAGGCCAGGCCGAGCCGCACCGACTGGCCGGCGTAGTCGGCAATCGTCACCGGCCCGCTCAGGTTCTTGAGCGAGGCCTGGCCGACGATCATCTTGCCGAGCATCTTCACGGTGATGGCCGACATCTGCCAGGTCTGCGTCACCGCACCGGTCAGGCCCTCGAGCGCGCCGTAGCGCACCGAGACCATCTCGGGCGCCTGCCCCGGCTCGACCTCGAGCCGGCCGACCCGGTTGCCGGCATCGACGACGATGGCCGGCGCGACGACGAGATCGAGCCGCGCCGTGCCGCGTTCGATGTGCCACTGCATCGGCACCGCGGCGCCGCTCTTGCCGCTGGCACGGATCGCCTCGCGCGCCTGCGCCGAGTCCTCGATGGCGCGTCCGTCGATGGCAAGGATGCGGTCGCCCGGCTTCAGGCCCGCGGCGGCGCCGGCGCCGCCCGCCTTGACCTCGCCGAGCACCGGCTCGCTGAAGGCGTTGCCCAGGCCGATGCGCTGCATCAGCTTGGCGTCGACCTCGCTCGATGCCAGCGAGGCGAGGTCCAGCGTCGCGCGGCGCTGGCCACGGCCGTCGCGGCCGCTCACCATCAGCTCGAGGCTTTCGCCGTGCAGCAGGCTTTGCGTCACCTGCCAGCGCAGGTCGGTCATCGAGCGCACGTCGCGCCAGTCGTTGCCGTCGCTCGAGACCGAGCGTACCCAGTCGCCGGCATGCAGGCCGGCGCGTTCGGCGACGCTGGCGGCCGACGGTGGCCCGAGCACGGCCTTCGGCTCTTCGACGCCAACCCAGAACTGGGTCGCGTAGAGCGCGATCGCGAGCAGCAGGTTGGCGGCCGGCCCGGCGGCGACGATGAGGGCACGCTGCCACAGGCGCTTGCGATTGAAGGCGCGGTCGAGCTCGGCCGGGGCGACCGGTCCTTCACGCTCGTCGAGCATGCGCACGTAGCCGCCGAGCGGCAAGGCGCAGACGACGAACTCGGTGCTGTCGGGCGTCGGCTGGCGGCGCCAGAGGACGCGGCCGAAGCCGATCGAAAAGCGCAGCACGCGCACGCCGCAGGCGACGGCGACGCGGTAGTGCCCGTATTCGTGCACGACGATGAGTACGCCGAGCGTGAACAGGAAGGCGAGGACGGTGGTGATCATTCAGGCAAGCGGTTTGAGAAACTGGACAGCGTGGCGCCTCGCCTCCGCATCGAGCGCGAGCAGCGACTCGAGCGAATCGGCGGCGCCGCGCTGCGGGATCACCGCCGCGACGGTGCGCGCGTTGACATTGTGAATACGGTCGAAGCGGATGGTTCCTGAAAGAAACGCGGCGACCGCCTCTTCGTTGGCGGCGTTGAGTACCGCGCTGGTCCCCGGCGGGCCGCGCAAGGCGTCGTAGGCCAGCGCCAGCGCCGGATAGATCACCGGGTCGGCGTCCTCGAAAGTGAGCGCCGCGACCTTGCGCCAGTCGAGCGCCTCGGCACCCGAAGCGACGCGATCCGGCCAGGCCAGGCCGTAGGCGATCGGCACGCGCATGTCGGCCGTGCCGAGCTGGGCGAGCACCGACTGGTCGCGGCAGACGACCATCGAGTGGATGATGCTCTGCGGATGGATGACGACCTTGATCTGCTCCGGCTCGAGGCCGAACAGGAAGTGCGCCTCGATGACCTCGAGCGCCTTGTTCATCATGGTCGCCGAGTCGACCGAGATCTTGCGCCCCATGACCCAGTTCGGATGGGCGCAGGCCTGGTCGGGCGTGACATCGCCGAGGGTCGCCGGCGCGCGGCCGCGAAACGGCCCGCCCGACGCCGTGAGGACGATGTGGTCGATGCGCGCATTCCAGCTCGCGCGATCCTCGGGCAGGCACTGGAAGATCGCCGAGTGCTCGCTGTCGATCGGCAGCAGTGTCGCCCGACCCGCTTCGACCGCGGCCATGAAGAGGGCACCGCCGACAACCAGTGCCTCCTTGTTGGCGAGCAGCAATCGCTTGCCGGCGCGCGCAGCGGCCAGACACGGCGCCAGGCCGGCGGCACCGACGATCCCCGCCATCACGGTGTCGACTTCGTCGTGCGCGGCCAGCTCGCACAGTGCGCGCTCGCCGTGCATCGCCTCGGTCGGCAGCTTGGCATCGGCGAGGCGGCGCCCCAGCGTCGCGGCGCCTTCGGCGGTGGCAACGACGACATGGCGCGGCCGAAAGCGAAGGCAGAGCGCGAACAGCTCGTCGAGGCGGGCATGCGCGGTCAGCGCGAAAACCTCGAAGCGCTCCGGATGGCGGCCGATGACATCGAGCGTCGCCATGCCGACCGACCCGGTCGCGCCAAGGATGCAGACGCGCTGCGGACGGGACGATGCGGCCTGGCTCATAGCGAGACCATCGCCAGGGCGATCGGAAACACCGGCAGGAGCGCATCGACGCGGTCGAGCACGCCGCCGTGGCCGGGCAGCAATCCGCTGCTGTCCTTGGCACCGGCGCTGCGCTTGACGAGCGACTCGAACAGGTCGCCGACGACGCTCATCGCGACGAGAAAGACGACGACGAGGGCGAGCCCCGCGTAGCCGAGCTGCGTTGCGATGCGTTGGTACAGGCTCGCCGAATCGACGATGCCGGTCGCGTCGACAGCGAGCCAGATCGCGGCGACGACGAGCGCGCCGAGCATGCCGCTCCAGACGCCCTCCCAGCTCTTGCCGGGGCTGATGCCCGGTGCCAGCTTGCGTCGGCCGAAGGCGCGGCCGCCGGCGTAGGCGCAGATGTCGGCCGACCAGACCAGGCAGAACACCGAGAGGATGAAATTGAGGCCGATCGCCTTGGCATTGGCTAAGGCGAGCCAGGCGGTCCACAGTACGACCAGGCCGATCGTCCAGCGCAGGGCGCGCGCGAGGCGTGGCCAGGCAGCGACGCCGCCGCGCAGCACCCAGACGCCGCCGAGCACCCAGACCGTCATGGCGATCCACCAGGCGAGGCGAGGTGCTGCCTCGCCCCAGCCGGCCCAGAGCGCCAGCGCGCAGGCGATGCCGAGCACGGCGCCGAGCGGCATCGAGAGACTGCCGCCATCGTTGAGGCGCGCCCATTCCCAGCCGGCGGCGGCCATGACGACCAGCGTCAGCAGCGCGAACGGCCAGGGTGTCTTGACGACAAGGGCCGGGAGCAGAAACGCCAGCAACACCAGGGCGGTGAGGATGCGCTGCTTGAGCATGGTCAGGTTCCCGCCGACGCCAGTGCGCTGCGGCCGGAAACAGCGCCGAAGCGGCGCTCGCGGCGCGCGTACTGGGCGAGCGCTGCGTCGAGCTCCTCATCGCCGAACTCGGGCCACAGGCAATCGGTGAACACGAGCTCGGAGTAGGCCGCCTGCCAGAGCAGGAAGTTGCTGATGCGCACTTCGCCGCCGGTGCGGATAAAGAGGTCGGGGTCGGGCGCGTAGCTCAGCGCCATGTAGCTGTTGAGCTTTTCCTCGTCGAGATCTTCGGCGCGCACGCCGGCCGCCATCGCCTGTCGGCAGGCCTGCACGATGTCCCAACGGCCGCCGTAGTTGAAGGCTACCGAGAGGTTGATGCGCGTGTTGTGGCGTGTGCTGTCTTCGGCGTGCTGCCAGGCTTCGCGGAGCTTGTCGGACACCTGGGCGCGGTCGCCGACGATGCGCACGCGAACGCCGTCGCCGGCGAGCTTGGCCAGGTACTTGGAGACAGCGACCAGCACCAGCCCCATCAGGCCGGAGACTTCTTCGGTCGGCCGCTTCCAGTTCTCGGACGAGAACGCGAACACGGTCAGGTACTCGACGCCGCGGTCGGCGCAGGCAAGCACGGTACGCACCAGCGCATCGACACCCTGCTTGTGGCCGAAGAAGCGCGGCATGTAGCGGCTCTTCGCCCAGCGGCCGTTGCCGTCCATGACGATCGCCACGTGGCGCGGCACGGCGGCGGCGGGCTCGCTCCGGTCGTTCACTGGGCGGCGCCGGCAAGCATCGCGAAAGGATGCTTGTCGCTCATCAGACGGCCATGATCTCGGCTTCCTTGGCCGAGGTGAGGCGATCGACCTCGCCGATCGTGCGATCGGTGAGCTTTTGCAGATCGTCGAGCGAACGGCGCTCTTCGTCCTCGGTGATTTCCTTGTCCTTGGCCAGGCGCCGTGCGTGCTCGTTGGCATCGCGACGCAGGTTTCGGATGGCGATCTTGGCGTCTTCGCTGGCGTGGCGAACGACCTTGGTCAGGTCCTTGCGGCGCTCTTCGGTCAGGGCCGGCATCGGCACGCGCAGCAGGTCGCCCTGCGCCGCCGGGTTCAGGCCGAGGTCGGACTCGCGGATCGCTTTTTCGATCTTCCCGCCCATGCCCTTTTCCCAGGGCTGGACGCTGATCGTTCGCGAGTCGAGCAGGGTGACGTTGGCGACCTGGCTGATCGGCACGTGCGAACCGTAGTACTCGACCTGCACCTGGTCGAGGATGCCCGGATGGGCGCGCCCGGTGCGGATCTTCTGCAGCTCGGCCTTGAACGACTCGATCGAGCGGCCCATCTTCTGCTCGGCGGTTTTCTTGATGTCGGCAATCGTCATGCTGAAATCCTCACACGTGGACGAGCGTGCCTTCGTCCTCGCCCTGGACCACGCGCTTGAGCGCGCCCGATTTGAAGATCGAAAAGACGCGGATCGGCAGCTTCTGGTCTCGGCACAGCGCAAACGCGGTGGCGTCGAGGACCTGAAGGTTCTTGATGATCGCCTCGTCGAAGCTGATCCGCGCGTAGCGGACCGCGGTCGGGTCCTTGTTGGGGTCGGCGCTGTAGACGCCGTCGACCTTCGTCGCCTTGAGAACGATCTGTGCGCCGATCTCGGCGCCGCGCAGGGCGGCGGCCGTGTCGGTCGTGAAAAACGGATTGCCGGTGCCGGCCGCGAAGATCACGACCTTGCCTTCTTCGAGGTATTGAAGCGCCTTCGGCCGGACATAGGGCTCGACCACCTGCTCGATGGCGATCGCCGACATGACGCGCGCAGTGATGCCTTCCTGGCGCATCGTGTCGGCCAGCGCCAGCGCGTTCATGACAGTGGCAAGCATGCCCATGTAGTCGGCGGTCGCCCGGTCCATGCCGACCGAGCCGCCGGCGACGCCGCGAAAGATATTGCCGCCGCCGATGACGATCGCGACCTCGCAGCCGAGCTGCGTCACCTCTTGCACTTCGCGGACGATGCGGACGATGGTGGCGCGGTTGATGCCGTACGCGTCGTCCCCCATCAAGGCTTCGCCGGAAAGCTTGAGCAGGATGCGCTTGTACGCGGCCATGGGCCTGTTCCTCGTTGTTGTGCTTGTCGGCGAAGTCTATCCGGCTGACCGCCCGCGCCCGCGCCCTTTGCCCCCTCAGGCGCCCTTGGCCGCCGCGACCTGCGCCGCCACCTCGGCGGCGAAGTCGTCGGTCTTCTTCTCGATCCCTTCGCCGACCACGTAGAGCGCGAAGGCGTGGACCTTGGTCGCCTTTTCCTTGAGCATCTGCTCGACGGTCTGCTTCTCGTTCTTGACGAAGGCCTGGTTGTGCAGGCTCACCTCCTTCAGGAACTTGGCGACCGAGCCTTCGATGCGACGCGTGACGATCTCCGGCGTCTGCACGGCCTTGCCCTCGGCTTTGGCCTTCTCCGCGTCCTCGGCGGCACGAAGCGTCGCCACCGAGCGCTCGGCGGCGATCAGCGAC
>JANXXS010000142.1 GCA_025350505.1 Burkholderiales bacterium | reverse complement strand
GCACGCAAGGCCAGACGTACGCTCGTCAGCTTGGAGCGAATCAGATCGTCGAGCACCTCGCGCTCATCGTCCGACAACACAATCTCCGGGGCAACTCGCACTCTCGATCTCCCCACCGATCCGTAGTAGACCATTGGTGTCGCGGGATTCATTTAAGTTCCCTCAAGAATGCATCACTACACTAGCGGCGCGCGAGCTCAGCCAACGTTCAAATGCGCGGTGGCCGCCACTCGGCGGCCGCGCGCAGCGGCTTAGCCGCCCAGCAGGCGCCGCGCCACGCGCAGGTGCGGCGCATCGACCATCTGGCCGTCGATCACCGCCACGCCGCCTTGCGCCAACGCGGCGATGACGCGCTCGGCCCAGGCGCGCTCTTCTTCGGTCGCGTTGAAGGTGGCGTTGATGGTGACCACCTGGTCCGGGTGCACCGCCGCCTTGGCGACGAAGCCGTCGGCCCACCCTTCGCGGCACTCGACGCCGAGTGCCTCGTGGTCGCGAACGCTGACGAACACTGCATCGATGGCCAGGCATTGCGCCGCGGCGGCAGCCATCAGCGTCAGGCCACGGGCGAGGCGAAACGGCTCGCGGTAGCGGCCCGCATCGTCGCGATTGCGGTGTACGCCGAGATCGCCCGACAGGTCCTCGCCGCCCCACATCAGGCCGGCCAGGCGCGGCAGCGGCGAGCGGAATTCGGAGAGGGCCAGGACCGAGGCGCCGCTCTCGGTGGCGATGGCGACGAGTCCCAGTCGCCCGTTCGTGATGCCCGCATTAGCCTCGACCGCGGCGAGCATCGGGTCGAGCCGCAGCACGTCGGCCGGCCCGCAGCACTTGGGCAGCACGACGCCGGCGATGGCCGCCGCCGGCAGGGCCGCGAGGTCGACCGCGAACTCGGCCGAGCCGAGCGCGTTGATGCGGATCCAGCAGCGCACCGGCGGCGGCCGCGACGCCGCCAGCAGCGAGACCGTGAGTTCGCGCGCCGCCGCCTTGGCCGCCGGATTCGCGGCGACCGAATCTTCCCAGTCGAAGATCAGCGCATCGGCCTCGCCCTGCAGCGCCCGCTCCATCTTCCGCGCGCTGTCGCCCGGCACGAAGAGCCAGGAGCGCGCCGCAGTCATGGCTTCGGCAGGCGGTGCATGAAGGCGCTGCGCGTGCAGCGAGCGACTTCCACATCGTTCTGGTTGTAGGCGATGTGGCGGAACTCGACGATGCCGGCGTTCGGCCGCGAGCCGCTGGCGCGCACCGACAGCACCTCGGTCTTCACGTGCAGCGTGTCGCCCTGGAACACCGGCGCCGGGAACAGCACCTCGCGCATGCCGAGGTTGGCGATGGTGGTGCGCAGCGTCGTCTCGGCGACCGAGATGCCAATCATCAGGCCGAGCGTGAAGAGGCTGTTGACCAGCGGCCGGCCGAATTCGGTGGCGGCGGAAAAATGCGCATCGATGTGCAGCGGCTGCGGGTTCATCGTCATGGTCGAGAACTGCACGTTGTCCCATTCGGTGACGGTGCGGGTCAGCGCGTGATCGAAGGTCATGCCGACGCTGAACTCCTCGAAGTACATGCCGCGCATCGTTCTGCCCTGGGCACTCATGCCGCGCCTTCCGTGATGAGAGGTTCGAGCTTGACCAGGATCTGTCCCCTTGGAACGACGTCGCCGGCATTGCAGCACACCATCGCGACCACGCCGGCGCGCGCCGCGACCAGCGGGAAGATGAGCTTCATCGCCTCCATCACCACGAGCACGTCGCCGGCCGCGACGGCGTCGCCGGGCGCGACGCGGATCTCGGTCACGGCTCCGGGCATCTCGGACCGGATCTCGTCGCCTTGCGCGTCGGCGTGCGAGGCAGCTCGCGCCAGCGCGCGAACTTCGCTCAGCAGGTGGAAGCGCCAGCGCGTTCCGAGGTGGTTGACGACGGTGACGTCGCCGTCGCGCGCCACGACATAGCGGCGCGCGACGCCGTGGCGCGGCGAGACCAGCAGCACGTCGTCGTCCAGCCACTGCGCCCGAAGCGGCTCGGCGGCATCGTCGCCGCTGCGTGCCAACCACAGCCCTTGCGCGTCGCGCTCGATCGACAACGCAACCTCCTCGCCGTCGAGCGCCACGCGCAGGCGCATCGCGGCACGGCGGCCGGCCGCGGCCATGAAGCGATAGCCGCTACCTTGCTGCCAGGGATCGGCCGCGTCCGTGGCGCGGCCTTCGCGCTGGTGCAGCGCCAGCAAGGCCGCCGCGATGCGCGCCCCATGCAAGGCCGCCGCGTCGTCGTGCCATCCGCCCGGAAAGGCCTCGCCGAGAAAGCCGGTGGTCAGGCGGCCGCTACGAAAGAGCGGTGCGTCGACGATGGCCGCAAGCAGGCTCTGGTTGGTGCCGATGCCGGCGACCTCGAAGCTGACCAACCCGTCGCGCAGACGATCGACGGCCTGGGCACGGGTCGAGCCGTAGCCGATGAGCTTGGCGACCATCGAGTCGTAGTGCGGCGACACGATCGACCCGGCGGCGATGCCGCTGTCGACGCGCAGGCCAGGCAGCGACGGCTCGACGTAGCGGCCGACCGTGCCGAACTCGGGCCGATGCCCGTGCGCCGGGTCCTCGCAGTTGATGCGCGCCTCGATCGCCCAGCCGCTGACGGCGATCTGCTCCTGCGCCAGGGGCAACGCTTCGCCGGCGGCGATGCGGATCTGCCACTCGACGAGATCAAGGCCGGTCATCTGCTCGGTCACGGGATGCTCCACCTGCAGCCGCGTGTTCATCTCAAGGAAGTACGGGGTCTCGGAGCTCTCGGCGAGCACGAACTCCACGGTGCCGAGCGAGTCGTAGCCGATCTCGCGGCCCAGCTTCAACGCCGCCGAGAACAGCCGCTCGCGCACCAGCGGCGTGAGGTTCGGCGCCGGCGCTTCCTCGATCACCTTCTGGTAGTTGCGCTGGATCGAGCACTCGCGCTCGAACAGGTGCACCAAGTTCCCGTGGGTATCGCCGGCCAGTTGCACCTCGAGATGACGCGGCCGCTCGATCAGCTTTTCGATCAGCACCTTCTCGTCGCCGAAGGCGCGCTTCGCTTCGCGCTGGGCCAGATCGAGCTGGGCCGCGAACCCGGCTAGGTCGTCAACCCGGCGCATGCCCTTGCCGCCGCCGCCGGCGCTCGCCTTGATGAGCAGCGGTGCGCCGATCTTGCGCGCTTCCTCGAGCAGCAGCGCCGCGTCCTGCGCGTCGCCGTGGTAGCCCGGTACCGACTGCACATCCGCGCGCGCCGCGATGCGCTTCGATTCGATCTTCGAGCCCATGCGCTCGATCACTTCGGCGCGCGGCCCGACCCAGACGATTCCGTGCGCCATGCAGCGGCGCACGAGCTCGGTGCTCTCGGAAAGAAAGCCGTAGCCGGGATGGATGGCGGCAGCGCCCGTGGCGAGCGCGGCTTGCACGATCGCCTCAGAATCGAGGTAGCTGCGCGTCGAGTCGGCCGGGCCGATGCGCACCGCGGCGTCGGCCTCGCGCACGTGGCGCGCGCCGGCATCGGCGTCGGAGTAGACAGCGATCGTGCGCAGGCCGAGGCGGCGCGCCGTGCGGATGACGCGGCAGGCGATCTCGCCGCGGTTGGCGATCAGGAGCGAATCGAACATCGTCTTCCGCTCACATCCGGTAGACCGGCGTCGGTCCGAGCACGGGCGCTTCGGCTGCGGCCAGGGCCAGGCACAGGCCGATCACCTCGCGCGTTTCCGAAGGCTCGATCAGGCCGTCGTCCCACAGGCGGGCGGTGGCGTAGTACGGGTCGCTCTGCTCGGTGAACTGGGCTCGCGTGGCGCGATCGATCTCAGCGATCTCGGCATCGTCGGCGGCAGACTTCATGCTGCTGCGGCGCAGGTCGGTGAGCACGGTGGCGGCCACGTCGGCGCTCATGGTCGCGATGCGCGAGTTGGGCCAGGCGAACAGGAAGCGCGGGTCGAAGCCACGGCCGCACATGCCGTAGTTGCCGGCACCGAACGAGCCGCCGATGATGACCGTGAGGCGCGGCACACGCGCCGTGGCCATGGCGTAGACGAGCTTGGCGCTGTGCCGGGCGATGCCGCCGCGCTCGGCCTCGGTGCCGACCATGAAGCCGGTGATGTTCTGCAGGAAGAGCAGCGGAATGTTGCGCTGGTTGCAGAGCTCGATGAAGTGCGCGCCCTTCACCGCCGACTCGGAAAAGAGCACGCCGTTGCTGGCCAGGATGCCGACCGGAAAGCCGCACCAGTGCGCCGTGCCGCAGACCAGCGTCGAGCCGAACTCGGGCTTGAATTCCTGCAGCTCGGAATCGTCGACCAGGCGCGCGATCACTTCGCGCACGTCGTAGCTTTCCTTGAGCCCAGGCGGGATCACGCCGCGCAGCTCGGCGATGTCGAAGCGCGGCGGCCGCACCTCGCGCAGGGCGCCGTGCAAGAGCCGCGGCCGGTTCAGGCCGGCGACGATGTCGCGCACCCGCACCAGCGCCTGGGCCTCGTTCTCTGCCAGGTAGTCGCTGACGCCGGAAATGCGCGTGTGCATCTCGGCACCGCCGAGCGTCTCGCCATCGACGATCTCGTTGATCGCCGCCTTCACGATCTGCGGCCCGCCGAGGTGGATGCGCGCCTGGCCGCGCACCATCACCACCTCGTCGGAGAGAGCCGGAATGTAGGCGCCGCCGGCCGTGCAGCCGCCGAACACGGCCGAGATCTGCGGGATGCCGGCAGCCGACATGCGGCATTGCCGATAGAAGGTGTTGCCGAAGTGGTCCTTGTCGGGGAAGACACGATCCTGCTCGGGCAGATAGGCGCCGCCGCAGTCGACCAAGTAGATGACGGGCAGCCGATGCTGCTCGGCGATGTCTTGCGCCCGCACGTGCTTTTTCACCGTCTCGGCGAAGAAGGAGCCGCCTTTCACGGTGGCGTCGTTGGCGATCAGCATGCACGCCGTCCCGCCGATGCTGCCGATGCCGGTGACGATGCCGGCCGAGGGTACGGCGTTGTCGTAGAGGCCCCAGGCGGCCAAGGGCGAGAGCTCGAGGAAAGGCGAGAGCGGATCGAGCAGCAGGTCGATCCGCTCTCGCGGCAGCATCTTCTTGCGCTCGTGATGGCGGGCAACGAGCTTCGGGCCGCCGCCGGCCAGCACGTGCTCGTGCCGCGTGCGCAGCTCCTTCAGCAGCGTATCGTAGTGACTGGCGTTGCTCTGGAAAGACGAAGACCGGGGATCGACGCGCGTTGAGAGAATGCTCACGTGAGACCGGCCCGCGCCTCAGGCCAGCACGTAATGGAAGTCGGTGATCTTGCCTTCAGGCGCATCGATAAACTTCACCTTCACGCGGGTGCCCGGCTTCAGCTTCGCGGCTGCAGCCGGCACGTCGCTCAGGTCCATGCCGCGCACGAAGTTGACCATCGCCGTGCTCACGCCGTCGAGCCGCACGTAGGCGATGGCATAGGGGGGCGGCGGCAGGTTGTCGAAGGCGGCGCTGACGATGGTGGCGGCCTCGATCGTGCCTTCGCTGCCGGCGTCGACGAAGCCGTCGCACTTCTCGAAGCTGCGCTCGCAGTAGGCGCGTGGCGGCAGGTAGGTGATGCCCGAGGCGCTGCAGCGAGTGGCGACGATGCGCTTTTCCTTCAAGGCATCGAAGAAGCGCGCGCCGACCTCGCCGACCGGATAGTTGTAGCGGACGTGCCATTCGCCATGGACGACGTGATCGGCCGGCGTCGCGGCTGCGGTGTTCTTGCTCATCGGTTTGGTCTCCTCTCAGGCGGCGGCCGCGGCACGGCGCGGCTCGTCGCTCAACATCGTGACGGTGAAGAACTGCGTCGAGCCGCCAATGGCCGTGGCCACGACGTTATGCACGTCCTTCACCTGCATCTTCTCCGAGCGGCCCATCACCTGGCGGGCCGCCTCGGCGGCGCGGACGAGCCCGGTCACGCCGATCGGGTTCGTGCACAGCGTGCCGCCCGAGGGGTTGACGGCGAGCGCACCGTTCATGTCGAACGCGCCCTCGTCGCTCAGGCGCTGCGCCATGCCGCTCTCGCAAAAGCCCAGCGACTCCAGTTGCGGAAACTGGAACGAGCTGAACGGGTCGTAGATCTCGACCGCCTGCACCTGCTTCATCGGATCGGTGATGCCGGCCTGCCGGTAGCACTCGCGCGCGGCCAGCTTCAACTCGGAGAAATCGGCGAAGTCGGTCTCGGCCTCGGGGGCCATGCGGTCGCCCATGAACACGGTGTTCGAGACGCCGGAAGTGCCGGTGATGAAGGCCGGGCGCGCGCAGCGCTCGCGCGCCAGCGCTTCGGTGGTGACCACCACGGCCGCGGCGCCTGCAGAACGCGGGCAGATGTCGAACAGCTTGTACGGCCAGGAGACGCGCTTCGAGTTCATCACCGCCGCGATGTCGATGTCGCCCTTCAGATGCGCCGAAGGATTGTTCAGCGCGTTGCGCCGCGCCCGCACGACGACGTTGGCGTATTGCTCCTCGGTGGTGCCGTACTTGTGCATGTAGCGCTGCGTCGCCAGCGCCGTCATGGTCACGGTGTTGAGGGCGAAGTCCTGCTCGTAGAACGCGTCCCAGATGAGGTTGAGGACGAACTGCGCGTCGGGCGTTTCGGTGATCCGGTCGGCACCGACCACCAGCACCGTGCCGTACTGGCCCGAGGCGACGTGCGAGTAGCCGGCCTGGAAGGCCGAGCCGCCGGTGGCGCCGCCGGTGTGCACGCGCATGAAGGGCTTGCCACGCGCCCAGGCGTAGTCGACGGCCCACTTGTCGGCATCGGCCACGCCCATGAAGGTGGTGGGCGCCATCGAGAAGACCACGGCGTCGATCTGGTCGGGCTCGAGGCCGGCGTCGTTCAGGGCCAGCGTCACTGCTTCCTGCACCAGCTCGGGGTAGGTGAGCTCGTCGTAGCGCGAACGAAACGCGGTCTGGCCGACGCCGATGACGGCAACGCTCTGCGCCTTCATGCCGGCACTCCTTCCAGCATCACGAACCCATGCGTCTGCTGCGCGAAGCCGGAGCTGCCGTGCGCCAGCGCGCGCTTTGCGCCCTTCACCTGATGCGGCCCGGCTCGCCCGCTCACCTGCAGGGCCGCTTCGGCGGCGTTGATCAGCCCGGTGCAGAAATACGGGTTCTGCGCCCAGGCGCCGCCGGAGGGGCTGATCGAGACCTTGCCCTTGGCGCCTATGGCTTTCGTCAGCGCCACGTCGGCCCAGGCGCTCTGCGCTTCGAGCTCGACCACGTCGACGGCATCGATGCCGTTGGCACCGGAACGAGTCAGCACGTCTTTCAGCGCAGCATCGAAGACGCTCATGTCCGACAGACGCTCTCCATCGAGCTGGTAACGATCGACCGTCCACGACGCGCCGGCGATGCGCGCCAGCGGCCGCTTGCCGGGATGTGCACGCAGCCAGTCGCCCGAGGCGAGCACCATGGCCACCGCACCATCGGTGACAGGTGCGCGGTGTTGCTTGCGAAGCGGATAGGCGATCATCGGCGATTGCGCCAACTCGGCCAGCGACGGCATCGCGCGCCGCACGGCGCGCGGGTTGACCGCTGCGGCCTGCAGGCGCAGACGCACGCGCTCGGCGACATCGGCTTCGGCAATGCCATGTCGCGCCGCCACGGCGCCGGCATGCAGGCCATCGGCGATCGCAAAGTTGAGGCCGATCGGGCGCAGGAAGAAGGGCTCGCCGCGCATGCGCGCAATGTCTTCGAGCGGGCCCACCGAGCTCTGATTCCAGCTGACGACGAGGCCGAGCTGCAGATCGCCCGCACCCGCTCGCATGGCACCAAGACACAGGCCCGTCAGGCCCGAATCGGTGACCCGCATCTCGTCTTTCAGATAGGCGCCCGAGGGCGCCGCCAACAGCATGCTGGTGATGCCGCGAGCATCGATCTCGTCGCTGCCGGCGAGGGTCACGTGGTCGATGTCGGCGCGCTTGACGCCGGCATCGTCGAGCGCGGCGCGGGCGGTGGCGTAGGCCATCTCCTCGAGGCGCAGGCTCTTCACCGCATCGGCCGCGGGGTGGATCGCCACGCCCATCACATACACATCCATGGCTGTCTACTTTCTTTCGTTGTTCGCGTGCGTAGGTCAGTGCGCGGCTGCCCGCGACCTCTTGCGCAGGATGCGGAAGGTCCCGGCGGCGCGGCAGCACACCTGCCCCTTGTCGCCAAGAAATTCGCTCTCAGCGAAGGCCACGGCGCTGCGAACCGAAATGGCCCGGCCGGTGCCGACGAGCAGCGTCTCCGCCGCCATGGCTTCGACAAACGAGATGTTGAGATTCAGGGTGGCGATGGCTTGCACATCGTCGCCGAGCAACGAGCGCACCGCTACCCCCTGGGCCACGTCGTGCAGGTAGGCGAGGATGGCACCGTTGACGGCTTCGGTGCCCATCCCGCCGCGATGATTCGGCTCGACCGGCATCTCGACCCGGCTTCTGCCGCCTTCGGCCAGAACGACCCGCGCGCCGACCCAGCGCATGTAGGGCTTAGCGTTCCAGTAGTCGCAGGTCCAGGTCATCGCAGCGTTTCCTCAGGCGGCGATCTTAGTCGCCCAATTCCTCATGGTCAACGGGCTGACCGTCGGGTCACTGCAGTCACCCCACAAGTGCTGATTTACCAGTGAACGGGCCAATGGCGACGATGCGGTACGGCCGCTGAACGCAAGGTCGGTTGCCTTGACAGCCGGAGCGGCGGCAACCTATTCTCGCGCAGCCGGCCGAACGCCACGGCGACGCTCTGCGACGCACGGCCCCGAGCCCGGTCCCTGGAGGCCACGCGTGAACCCCAACCCTTTCGACGGACCCACCCTCACTGGCTCGGCGCTGCGCCTCGAGTGGATCGAGCGCGGGATCGCGCTCATCACGCTGACGCGGCCCAAGCAGATGAACTCGCTCTCGCTCGAGTTCCTGTCCGAGTTCGATGGCGCCCTCGACCTGATCGACAGCGAGGCGACGCGGGCGCTCATCGTCATCGGCCAGGAGCGCGCCTTTTGCTGCGGCGCGCACCTGCGCTATTTCGCCGGCAGCGAAGCGTCGATCGTCGAATCGTTCGACGCACGCGACCGCTACCTGACACGCATCGCAGTGCTGTTCGACCGGCTCGAGGAACTGCCCTTTCCAACCATCGCCGCCATCAATGGCTACGCGCTCGGCGGCGGCGGCGAGCTGGCGCTGTCGTGCGACTTCCGGGTGATGGCCGAAGACGCGAAGTTCGGTCTGCCTGAAACCAAGATCGGCGCGGTCGCCGCGGCCGGCGGTGTGCAGAAGCTTATCCGCCACGTCGGCCGCAGCAAGGCGCTCGACTGGATCCTGCGCGCCACCCACGTCGACGCCGCCACCGCTGAACGGTACGGACTGTGCGCGGCAGTCGTGCCCGGACCGGAACTGCTGCGGGCCGCCCTCGACATCGCCCTCGAGCTGCGCAAGCTCGGGCCGCGCGCAATCGCCCAGTCGAAGCGCGCCATCTACCTGAGCGAAGACGCCGATCTGCGCACGGCTCGGCGCTACGGGCTCGAAGCGCTCTCCATCCTGGTCGGCGGCAAGGAGTGGAAGGAAGGCATGGCGGCCTTCATCGAGAAGCGCCCGCCCACCTTTGACGCTTGGTGAGCGCCGAGCCCGTTTTTGTCGTCGGCGTCGGCATGACGCCGTTCGGGCTGTCGGCAACGTCAATCCTGCGAACATCAACGTCCTGAACTTCGCGGGCGAGTTGCTGGCGCTCTGGGAAGCGGGCTCCGCTCACCGCCTGGACCCCGACACCCTCGTCACGCGAGGGCTGAAGACATGGGACGAAACGCTGGCGGGCAGACCTTTCTCTGCGCATCCGCGCCTCGAAAGAATCGGATCCTTGTGGAATTTCGGAGCCGACCCGCTGAGAGGCGAGCTGACCCTGTATCACGCCGCGGCCGACGGGCTACTGCTGCAGAGTCATGTCGTGAACGTCGATCAACTCCCGCCTACCCACGACTTCGCGGTGACGGAGCACCATCTCGTCTTCCTGCTGCCGCCGCTGATTCTCAACAAGGACCGCCTGGAGTCGGGCGTTTCTTTCGCCGAATCATGTCAATGGTCGCCCGCACTCGGAATGAGGGTGCTGACGATCGACAAACGTGACTGGTCTCAGCGCCATTTCGATCTGCCGCCAGGCTGCCTCTTCCATGTGGCAAATGCGTGGGAGGAGAAGGACGGAACGATCCGCCTTCACTACATGCGATCGGAAGACCCGATGTCGCTGCTGTCGGGCTGGTCGGTCATGCGAGGAGAGTACCGACACAGCGAGGGCGCACGGTTGACGTCGCTCGTTCTCGATCCAGCCACGGGAACAGCGACACAAGCAACTATCGGCGAACAGGAAAGCGAGTTTCCGATCATTGCACTGGACGACGTCGGGCAAAGATACGAGCAGGTGCTGTGCGTCGAACGCGGCCCCGCTCGGGCTTCCGACATGCCTGGCTTCGATCAGGTCGCACTCGTCAATATCGAGAGCGGCCTTTCGCAGCGCTTCTCCTACGGCGATGCCTGGCTTGTAGAAGAACACCTTCTTGTTGCAGCGGATGGAGAGCCGACGCCCCGCTGGATTGTTGGTACGGCCCTGGACGTCCGCGCCGAAAACACCGTCCTGTCGGTCTTCGACGCATCGCACCTCGGCGACGGTCCGATTGCACAAGCACGACTTCCGTATTCGCTGCCGCTGGGCCTGCATGGCACGTTCCGAGCGACCGCCGCCCCGCCCTGAGAGGCGGCCGTCTTTGGTGTTTCTCACGCTGCGGAACGCCGTAGGCGCGAGTCGCATAGCGATTCGCTTGCGATCGACTCGGATCTCGGCGCAAAACATGAGGAAATGCATCTTGCCGAGCTAGAAAGCCACGGAAACAATGGGCCATCGTGGCCGTCATCGACTCAGCAGCCTCTGTCCGGAAGACACTTTCCTGTGAGGATTCGTGCGCGCCTCGCCCGCTGGAGATCCGCGACGATGCGAGCGGCCCGTTTTATCGGCTTCAGGCATTCGGCGCTCGTATCTGCGTAGAGCGGCGGATGCCCGTGACGGCACGGCGCGAGCTGGCTTGCTACGCGATGTTCGACGATGAATCCCAGTTCCTGCAGTGGTGCGATGCTGATGCGATCAAGTTGTCCCATCCGCTTCTTCATCGCCGGCTGAGGCAGGCCGGTTGCGATCTGCTTGCCAGCACGGGAAGCCCCGCGCGCGACAGGTCGGCCAACGAGTGACGGTGGAGGGATGGCGCATGAAGCGAATGAACACCCGCATCGTCTCGCAGAAGGAGCCAGAATTTGTGCACTCGCTTCGCGAAGCGACGGCAACGCTGGGAGGCGACGCCGGTTACTTCATGATGCGCACGCAGGATGAAGGCAAGGACGTTCACCACGTTCTGCTGGCATGCGACGCACGCTGGGGATTCGAGTACGCGGCGAGCGATTGTTCTTCGAATGACCCGTGGTTTCGATACGCCATGGGGAACTCTGCGCCGGTGCGCAGCACCGATGTCTTCTGCCAGTCGGGACGAGAGCAGGCGGTAGTGGAGTTGGCGGCGACATATGGATTTGGCCGCGCCGCGCTCTTTCCCGCGCCCTCGCCTCAAGGGAGATCGCGAGTTGCCCTGCTCGTCATCGGATCGCGCGACTCGAACGTTTGGCATCGCTTTGAATCGACGGCGTACAGGGCTGAAGCGAGGAACATCGCCATGGCGCTGCACGAGAGCTGGGTCGACAAGCTGCGCGACGACTTCATCCAATCTTCCGAGCTTTCCGCTCTCGACATTCGCATACTCGAGCTCGAGCTGCAGGGCTTGAGGACCAAGGCGATCGCCCGCCACCTCGGGTCGACGAACGCCTCGGTGAATTCCCGGATCCAGCGGATGAACAACAAATTGCACGTCACGAACCGCCGATCGGCCGCCTTGCGTTCGCAGGAGCTTGGCCTTGTCTGTCCAGGTGACTTCCAAGACAGGCAGGCCCGGTGACAAATCTCGCAGGAGGCGATGCACGGCGATGAAATTAAGGCGAAATTCATCGCGAGAGTGAAGCTTGTCAGCCCCTATGCTTTCGGGGGAGTGTCTCTCGAAGCAGTCTGGTTCTCGGGGACGAGGGAAACGAGTCGGGATAGTCGAACGGTATCGCGCGTTGACTGCCTGTCACACGG
>JANXXS010000099.1 GCA_025350505.1 Burkholderiales bacterium | reverse complement strand
CGCCATTGATGAGTACGTCGCCCATCACAACATCAAACCCAAGCCGTTCATCTGGACCAAGAGCGCTACCGACATCCTGCAGAAGGTCATCCGCGCCAACAGCCGCTTAAGCTCTAAACAGAATGCAACACTACACTAGCGAAGCACGCTGACCGGCGCCGCCGCCAGTTCCGCGAGCCAGGCCATCGCCTCGCTCTCGCGCTCGAGCCGGGCCATTGCCGGCAAGGCTGCGAACAATCGTCGCCCGTAGCCCATCGTCGCCATGCGCGGATCGCAGACGATGAGCAGGCCGCGATCGGTCTCGCTGCGGATCAGGCGCCCGGCGCCCTGCTTGAGCGAGATCGCCGCCTCGGCGACGAAGTAGTCGTTGAAGGCATTGCGCCCGTCGGCCTCGAGCCGTCGCACGCGCGCCTCGACGAGCGGATCGTTCGGCGGCGGGAACGGCAGCTTGTCGATGACGACGCATTGCAAAGCCTCGCCAGGCACGTCGATGCCTTCCCAGAAGCTCTGCGAGCCGACCAGCACGGCCTGAGGCGCATCGAGAAAGCGCTGCATCAGCTGCCGTTTCGAGCCCTGTCCTTGCACCAGCACCTCGATCGCGCCGTCCTCGCCGGCGAAGGTGTCGCGCAGGCGAGCACCGACGGCCTGCAGCGAGCGCAGCGTCGTCGTCAGTACGAAGGTTCGGCCGCCGAGGGCACGCGCACATCGCCCGGCCAGGTCGGCAACCGCCGGCGCATGGCCCGGGTCGCCGGGCTTGGCGAAGACGCGCGGCACGAACACGCGGGCGTGATTGGCGTAGTCGAAGGGACTGCCGACGCGCAGGGTCGGTGCCTTGTCCAGGCCGGCGGCTTCGGTGAACCAGCTGAGATCCTCGTCGTCGCCCAGCGTCGCCGAGGTGAAGATCCACGCCTTCGAACTGCCCTCCATCTCCTCCTGCATGGCCTCGCGGATGTCGAGCGGCGATTCGACCAGGCGCGCCTGGTGCGTCGAAAGATCGAGCCAGCGGATCTTGCCGTCTTCGGCCGGCCGGCCGAACTGTCCGGCCAGCGACGCCAGTCTCGACGCGCGCTCGGCGAGCCGAACGAAATCGGGGGCGAGCTCGCTCACCGTATCGAGCGCCTCGCGCGCTGCCTCGCAGGCAATACCGACACCGTGTAGTGCCTCCGTGAACGCCGCTTCGTCGCTGCGCTCGGCCCAGCGCAGCTTCAGGCCGGCCCGCACTTCGCCCAGCCGGCCGACGGCGGCCAGGCGCAGCTCGCGGGCACTCTTGTCGCACGCCGATGCCAACTCCGGCCAGGGCAACAGTCCGCGCGCCTGCTGCAGGCCGGCGCCGAGCATGTCGCGCGCGAAGTCGATCAGCTGCGCCGAGCCGAGCACCGTGCCGAGGAACTGCACGCCGGCCTCGGCGAGCTGATGCGCCTCGTCGAAGACGGCCAGCTCGACGCTCGGCAGCAGCTCGGCGACGCCGCTGTCGCGCAACGCCAGGTCGGCGAAGAACAGGTGGTGGTTGACGACGACGAGGTCGGCGGCCATCGCCTCGCGCCGCGCCTTGTTGACGTGGCAGCCCTTGAACTGCGGGCAATCGCTGCCGAGGCAGTTCTCACGCGACGAAGTGACCAGGGGGATGACGCTGCTGCGCTCGTCGAGGCCTTCGAGCTCGGCGAGGTCGCCGCTGGCGGTGGTCTGCGCCCAGGCCTCGATGCGGGCCAGCGCGCGCACGGCAAAGCGATCCGGCAGTTGCGCGTCATGACGGGCCAGGCCGAGCCGATGCGAGCAAAGATAGCTGGAACGGCCCTTGAGCAGCGCGATCGTCACCGGCACGCCGAGCGCATCGCGCAATCGCGGCAGATCGCGCAGGAAGAGCTGGTCCTGCAGTGTCTTGGTGGCCGTGCTGAGCAGCGTGCGCGCGCCCGACAGCAGAGCCGGGACGAGGTAGGCGTAGGTCTTGCCGACGCCGGTGCCGGCCTCAACGACGAGCGGCGCACGCGCATCGATCGCCGCCGCCACCGCGCTCGCCATCTCGATCTGCTCCTGCCGCTCGGCATGATGCGGGTCGGCGCCGGCGAGCGCACCGCCCTTGCCGAGCGCCGCGACGACCGCGTGCTGCAGCGGGCTCAAGGGGTAACCCTTGGCGCGCCGGTCATGCCGGCTGCTGCGGCTCGAGCTCGGCTTCGATGCGCGCCATCTGGTCGCGCAGGCGCAGACGACGCTTTTTCAACCGGCGCAACGACAAGTCGTCGCCGCCGCTGTCCACGGTCGCGCGATCGATCAGGTTGTCGATGTCCGCATGCTCGATCCGCAGTTCGATCAAGCGGCGAGGCAGGGAGTGCAGGTTGTCGTCCATTGACGCCCTTGGACACGCGACTAGTTCGCGGTTTTGGGCCTTTTGATGAAGGGCAAAGCGATTATAGTTTTCTGTCATGGCGACCTCGAGCTTGGGCTACCGGCTTTCCGCGACGACGGGCTTGCACCGCGGCGACCGGGCCTATCAGCAAGACCAGGTTCAGGTTCTCCCGCACGGCCGGGTACCTGGCTGCGTGATGGGCGTGCTCGCCGACGGAATGGGCGGCAAGAGCGGTGGGCGCAAGGCGGCCGACCAGGTCGTCCTCACGGCACAGCAATTGTTCGAGCGCTACTCGCCCAGCCGCGACGATCCGACCGAAGCGCTCAAGCAGCTGGTGCTCGAAGCGCACCTGATGATCAAGCTGACCGCGATCACGTCGGAAGAAGAGCCGCACAGCACGATCGCCGCCTTTCTCATCAGCCCGACCCGCGAGTGCGACTTCGTACACGCCGGCGATTCGCGCATCTATCACTTCCGCGCCGCCGAGATGGTGAGCCGTTCGATCGACCATTCCTACGTGCAGCGGCTCGTCGACGAGCGCCAGATCACCGAGGAAGAAGCGAACAACCATCCGCAGTCGAACCTCCTGACCGGCTGCCTCGGCACTTTCCAGGACCCGCCGCTCTCACAAAAGCACATCGACAAGCTCGAGATCGGCGACAGCGTGCTGTCGTGCAGCGACGGCCTGTGGCACTACTTCACGCCGCGCGAGCTGGGCGCCATCGTCCACGCGCTGCCGCCGCGCGAAGCGACCGAGATGCT
>JANXXS010000083.1 GCA_025350505.1 Burkholderiales bacterium | reverse complement strand
GCGCAGCAGCCAGCGCTCGAGGTCGCCGATCTCCTCGGCACAGACCGAATGCGGCATCGCGTACTCGTGCCACTCGACCGCGTGGCCCATCGCCACCAGCACGTCGCGCGACTGGCGCGCGCGGGCGATCGGAATGACCGGATCGAGCGTGCCGTGGGCGAGGAAGATCGGCAGGTCGCGGTTGGCGGCGTGGCGCTCGGCCTCGGCCTTGGCCGCCAGGGGCAGGTAGCCCGAGAGGCCGACCAGGCCGGCGAGCCGCTCGTCGTGGCGCAGGCCGGTCATGAGCGTCATCGCGCAGCCCTGGCTGAAACCGGCGAGGACGATCCGGTTCGCCTTCACGCCGCGCGCCTTTTCCCTGGCGATCAGTGCCTCGACGAGCGCCTGCGATTCGCGCAGGCCCGCCTCGTCTTCGCGACGCTCCTTCGCGTCGAGGCCGAAGATGTCGTACCAGGCGCGCATCGCGTAGCCGCCGTTGAGCGTCACCGGCCGCGTCGGCGCATGCGGAAAGACGAAGCGCACCGGGCCGACGCTCTTCAGGTCGAGCTCGTCGACGAGCGAGACGAAGTCGTTGCCGTCGGCGCCGAGGCCGTGCAGGATGATGATGCTGGCGACCGGGCTGGGCGCGGTCTCGACTTCGATGGCTTGCAGTGTCATGTGGGCTCCGGGTAGAAGGTGAATCGGCGCCCGCCGGGCCGCCCCGAGGGCGCCGCGGCCCCCTCGGGGTGCCGCGAACGTAGCGAGCGCGGGGGCTTCACAAATTGAAGTCGTAGTCGATGACGAGCGGCGCATGGTCGCTGAAGCGCTGCTCGAGATAGATGTGCTCGCTCCGGGCGAGCGCGGCGACCTTGGGCGTCGCCAGGTGGTAGTCGAGGCGCCAGCCGACGTTCTTGGCGCGCGCCTGGCCGCGGTTGCTCCACCAGGTGTATTGCTCGGGGTGCGGGTTGAGCGTGCGGAACACGTCGACGAAGCCGAGCTCTTCGAACAGGCGCGTCATCCAGGCCCGCTCCTCGGGCAGGAAGCCGCTGTTCTTGCGGTTGCCCTTCCAGTTCTTGAGGTCGATTTCCTTGTGCGCGATGTTGATGTCGCCGACCAGGATCAACTCGCGCTTCCTGCCGAGCTTTTCGAGGTAGGGCGCGATCCGGTCGAGGAAGCGGAACTTCGCGGCCTGCCGGTGCTCGCCCGACGAGCCGCTCGGGAAGTAGCAGCTCACGACACTGAACTCGGGAAATTTCTTGCGTGCCGGGCGGTCGAAACGCGCTTCGACGTAACGGCCTTCGGCGTCGAATTCCTTGTCGCCGAAGCCCAGCCGCACCGCGCTCGGCCGCCGGCGGCTGTAGAGGCCGACGCCCGAGTAGCCCTTCTTCTCGGCAAAGTGGAAATGGCCTCTCATGCCGGCCACCTTGTCGAAGCGCCCCTCGACCGTGTCGGCCTGGCACTTCACCTCTTGCACGCCCATACAATCGGCGCCCACGCCCTCGGCCCAGGCCTCGAAGCCCCTGGCCGCTGCCGAGCGGATGCCGTTCAGGTTCAGCGAGACGAGGCGAAACACCGAGAGTCCAGGATGAGCAGCCAGGCCCCCGACCAGAACGTGGCGCGCGAGTTCGTGGAGTTCGCGGTCGATGCCGGCGTGTTGCGCTTCGGCGAGTTCAGGACCAAGGCGGGGCGGCTGTCGCCGTACTTCTTCAACGCGGGCCTGTTCGACGATGGCGCCAAGTTGTTGCGCCTCGCCGAATTCTATGCGCGGCGCCTGGTCGCTTCCGGGCTCGAGTTCGACATGCTGTTCGGCCCGGCGTACAAGGGAATCACCTTGGCCGCCGCGATCGCCATCGAGTTCGGCCTGCGTGGCCGGGCCGTGCCCTTCGCTTACAACCGCAAGGAAGCAAAAGATCACGGCGAGGGCGGCATCGTGGTCGGCGCACCGTTGCGCGGCCGCACCGTGATCGTCGATGATGTGATCACCGATGGTGCTTCCAAGCGTGAATCGGTCGAACTGATCCGTCGCGAGGGTGCGACGCCGGTGGCCGTTTTGATCGCGCTCGATCGCATGGAGCGCGGCGGCACCGACGACAAGCTTTCGGCGCAATCAGCCGTCACTGAGTTCGAACGGGATCACGGATTGCCAGTGATCGCCATTGCCACGCTTGCCGACCTGATGGATTTTCTGAACTCGGATGACGACTCGCCGCTTGCCGCCCACTTCGAAGCCGTTGCGCGCTACCGTGACCGATACGGAGCCTGAGGCGACGGCCGGCTGTCGCGTTGCCGATTCCTCGCCCCGCCGCCTGACGCCGGCGGTCCGCCGCGGCGCCGCGCTGATCGTCGCCGCCACCCTCTGCGCTGCCGCTTCGGCCCAGACGCCTCGGGCACCGATCTACAGCTGCATCGACGCCAACGGCAAGAAGCTGACCTCGGACCGGCCGATCCCCGAGTGCCTCAACCGCGACCAGCGCGTGCTCAACGCCGACGGCTCGCCGAACCGGATCGTGCCGCCGACGCCCACCGCCGACGAACGTGCAGCGCAGGAGCAGCGTGAACGCGAGCTCGCCGCCGAGCGCGCGGCGAAGAACGACGCGATCCGTCGCGACCGCAACCTGCTCAACCGCTTTCCCGACGAGGTGGCGCACTCCAAGGCGCGGGCCAAGGCGCTCGACGACGTCGGCAACTCGGTGCGCATCTCCGAGGCGCGCATCAACCTGCTCAAGGCCGAGAGGAAGCCGCTGCTCGACGAGGCCGAGTTCTATGTCGGCAAGACGCTGCCGGCCAAGCTGAAGTCCGCCCTCGACGCCAACGATGCCGCCCTCGACGCGCAAAGGGCGCTGGTGCAGAACCAGCAAGTCGAGGTGGTGCGCATCAACGGCCTCTACGACGCCGAGCTGGCGCGCCTGAAGAAGCTCTGGGCCGGGGCGCCGGCCGGGTCGCTCGGGCCGATCGCAGCGCCGCCGGCGGCGTCGGCGGTGCCGGTGCAGAAATCCGCGCTGAACACGGTCGGCGCGGCCAGCGCCGGCAGCCGCTAGCCTTTCCCGGCGAGCCGGGCGCGCAGCAGCGCGTTGAGTTGG
>JANXXS010000081.1 GCA_025350505.1 Burkholderiales bacterium | reverse complement strand
GATGACGTGGCCGGCCGATTCGGCGGTGACGAAGAGCGGGATGTCGGCGCGGTCGCAGAGCGCGACCAGGCGATCCGGCGGCACCTGGCCGTCGGCGACGATGAGCACCGGCGGGTCGAGCGTGACGATGCGCGAGATGCGTCGCTCGGCGACCTCGGGCGTCTCCTCGTTGAGGTAGGCCACCTCGCGCTTGCCGACGATCTGTACCCGGTTCGGATGGATGTAGTTCAGGTAGCCGACCAGGTCGGCGGCCGAGCGCGCGTCGCGCACCGCGGCCTCGTCGAAGTGGCGCTCCGGGTGGGCGTGCCCGGCGATCCATTCCCAGTGCAGGGCGGGCCGGAATTCCTCGAACAGCGCCTCGGCGCTGATAACGGGGGGTTTCATGGAGCCCCCACGCTCCGTGCGGTCGCTGCCCCCACGGGGCACGAAGGGCCCCTAAGTGGCCCTTGGGGCGCGGCCAGGCTTGGGAGCGGCCCGGCGCCCGTCACGCCACCGAGCGCAAGGGCTCCCAAGCGGCGATCAGCCTGTGCACGGCGGCGGCGTCGCTTTCCGTCTTCAGGCGCTCGCGCAGGTCGCGGTCGGAGAGCATTTCGGCGATCTCGGAAAGGATTTCGAGATGGCGCTGCGTCGCCGCTTCGGGGACGAGTAGGAAGATGAGCAGGGCGACCGACTCGTCGTCGGGGGCGTCGAAGGCGATCGGGTCGCGCACGCGCAGCACCGCGGCGAGCGGATTCTTCAGTCCCTTGATGCGGCCGTGCGGAATGGCGACGCCGTGGCCCAGCCCGGTCGAGCCGAGACGCTCGCGCGCAAACAGGTTGTCGGTGACAGTCGCCCGGGCTATGGCGTGCTGGTTTTCGAACAGCAGGCCGGCCTGCTCGAAGACGCGCTTCTTGCTCGTGGCGTCGACATCGACCAGCACGTCGCCGGCGGGCAGGATGGCAGCGAGACGATTCATGGAACGGCGGCCGACCGCGACGCGCGCTCGGTCGAAATGACAATGCGATGAATTATGGGCCGCTCGCCCACGCCACGCCCGGGTTGGGGGCGATTGCCGTGACGGACGAGACGAAAGTTGCTGCGCCGCGGCAACACCGCCCCGCCGGGCGCCTCAGTTGAGCGTCGCGTCAGTCCGCTTCGGCGACTCGTGGTGATGGTTCTGGACCTTGTCCTTGTGCCGCACGACCTGGCGGTCGAGCTTGTCCATCAGCTGGTCGATGGCGGCATAGAGATCCTCGGCCGAGCACTCGGCGAAAATGTCCTTGCCCTTGACGTGCAGCGTCACCTCGGCTCTTTGCCGCCGTTCCTTCTCGCTCAGCTTCTCGACGCACAGCAGGACTGTGATGTCGACCACCTGATCGAAATGGCGCGTCACGCGATCCAGCTTCGTGAGCACATACTCCCTGAGAGCTGGCGTGACTTCGAGATGATGACCGCTGATCGTCAGATTCATGAAGAGATCCTTTCGGAGAACGGCAGGAGACAGTAGCAGACGGGTCCGGGGCGGCCTCGATCGAAGCCTGTTTCGTGACTAGGGTCGTTGCGGCGCCCGACTCAGTCTAGTCCTCGCGCCCATCGCGCCGGCGCACCGTTCGAGACGACGATGCACCGATGCGATAATTTCGTCACCCCATCTCCCACTCGCGTCCTTGGACATCTTCTTCCCTGGGTGACCGTCCGCTCCGGCAGCGGATCCTGCTCGCCGGAGCGCACATGCTGAACGTGTTCACGCTGGCCAACGGCCGGCTGTTTCAGGAAGAGATCGAAAGCCACGCGGCGCTCGCCCACGTGCAGCCGGTCTGGGTCGACCTCGACGCCCCGACCGACGAGGAAAAGGGCTGGATCGTCGAGCGCTTCGGCCTGACCATCCCGAGCGACGCCGTCGACGACGACCTCGAGGAATCGGCCCGCTTCTACGAGGAAGACAACGGCGAGCTGCACATCCGCTCCGACTTCCTGATCGACGACGGCGAGACGCCGCGCAATGTCCGCGTCGCCTTCATCCTGTTCCGCAACATCCTGTTTTCGGTCCATGCCGAAGACCTGCCGGTGTTTCGCCTGCTGCGCCTGCGCGCGCGCCGCATCCCGGCGCTGATCGACGACGCTAAGGACGTGCTGCTCAAGCTCTACGACGCCGATGCCGAGTACTCGGCCGACGCCCTCGAAGGCATCTATGACCATCTCGAGGCGGTCAGCGCGCGCGTGCTGCGCCAGGACGTCAACGACCAGGCGGCGGGTGAGGCGTTGTCGGCGATCGCCCGGGAGGAAGACCTGAACGGCCGGGTGCGGCGCAATGTCATGGACACGCGCCGCGCGGTCAGCTTCATGATGCGCAGCCGGATGCTCAACGCCGATCAGTTCGAGGAGGCGCGGCAGATCCTGCGCGACATCGATTCGCTCGACAGCCACTCGACCTTTCTCTTCGACAAGATCAACTTCCTGATGAACGCGACGGTCGGCTTCATCAACATCAACCAGAACAAGATCATCAAGATCTTCTCGGTGGCGAGCGTAGCCTTGCTGCCGCCGACGCTGATCGCCAGCATCTACGGCATGAACTTCAAGGGCATCCCGGAACTCGAGTGGCCGTACGGCTACCCGTTCGCGATCGGCCTGATGATCGCCTCGGTGGCCGCGCCTTTCATCTACTTCCGCAGGAAGGGCTGGTTGCGTTAGCGCGGCTCGGTCGCCGCAGCGTGAACTGCACGACGCTGGTGTTGCGGGCCGCGAACGCCGCCTCGCAGTATGCGAGGTAGAACTCCCAGATGCGCATGAAGCGGGTGTCGAAGCCGAGCTCGTGCACGGCCAGCTCGGCGCGCAGGAAGCGCTCGCGCCAGCGGCGCAACGTCTCTGCATAGTCGAGCCCAAAATCGAGTTCGGCCACGGTCTCGAGGCCGGCCGCCTCGGCGGCCTTGCGGAACTCGTGAGCGCTCGGCAGCAATCCACCTGGGAAGACGTACTGCTGGATGAAGTTGGTGGAGCGCACATAGCGCTCGAACAGGTCGTCGCGGATCGTGATGCTCTGTATGCAGGCCTTGCCGCCGGGCTTCAGGCGCGACGCCACGGTCTTGAAGAAGGCCGGCCAGTATTCGCGGCCGACCGCCTCGAACATCTCGATCGAGACGATGGCGTCGAACGGCGCGTCGTCGATGTCGCGGTAGTCCTGCAGGCGCAGGTCGGCTTGCAGGCCCGCCGCGGCGAGGCGCTTGGTCGCCCATTCGAGCTGCTCCGACGACAACGTCACGCCGGTCACCGACGCGCCGAGCTCGCGCGTCGCCAGCTCGGCGAGGGCGCCCCAGCCGCAACCGATCTCGAGCACGCGGTCGCCGGGCTTGACGCCGCATTCGGCGAGCGCGCGGCGCGTCTTCGTCCACTGCGCCTCGACCAGGTCGCGCGACCGGTCGCCTTCGAACCAGGCGCTGCTGTAGCTCATCGACGGGTCGAGCCAGAGCCGATAGAAGGCGTTGCCAAGGTCGTAGTGGGCGTGGATGTTCTTCTTCGAGCCGCGCCGCGAATTGCGGTTGAAGAGGTGGCGGGCGCGATACAGGAGCGAGCCCCACCAGCTGCCGTAGATGACCTTCTCGACGGCGTCGCGGTTGGCGGTGAAGACCTCGAGCAGAGTGGCCAGGTCGGGCGTCGTCCAGTCGCCGGCGATGTAGGTCTCGGCAAAGCCGATGTCGCCCGACTTGAGCGCCGCCGCGCAGGGATTCCAGTTGCGCAGTGCGATGGCGGCGCGTGGTCCGCCGGAGCCTTCGTGGCCGAAGTGCGCCATCGTGCCGTCGGGCAGGCGCACGTCGAGCGAGCCGTAGCGCAGCTGCGCAAGCAGACCGAAGACGGCACGCGCGGCGGCCGGGGCGGAAGGGACGAGCGCAGGCTCGGAGGTTCGGGTCAGCGTGCTCATGGATCGGCGTGGCGGTGGCGGCGAGAAGGCTCAGCGGGTGACGAAGGACTGGGGCGCTGCGGGCTTGCGAAAGAAGGGAACGTGCTTGCTCCAGAGTTTCAGAGCCTGCCAGTGAATGCGGGCCACGACGACCAGCGTCATCAGCGGGACGGAAAAGAACACGGCCCGGATGCGGCCCCTGGTCAGCGGCTCGAGCGCCCCCGAGATGCTGGTCTGCAGGAGCACGCCGGCCGCGTCGTGGTGGTCGATCCGAGCCACCGTTCTTGCCTTGGACGTACGCGGGGCGGCTCCCGGCGGATGCAGGTCGGTGCGCAGAAAGCGAAATCGATAGTCGCCGGCGACCGCGCAGAACGGCGAGACGTGAAAGTCCTTTGCGGCACGCATTTCCCGGCCGAATGCAAGCCCGGGGCCTGAGAGCAGGTAGCAGTGCCGCTCGCCGAAGGTGTTGTTGACTTCGACGACCACTGCCGCCAGCGACTGGTCGGGCCGATGGCAATACCAGAAGCTGACCGGCTTGAAGGTGAAGCCGAGCACGCGCGGATAGCAGTGCAGCCAGACTTCGCCGGTCGCGTCGACGATGCTCTGCGTGGCAAGCAGGTCGTCGAGCCAGGCCAGACTGTCGGCGCGCCCGTCGCCGTGGTCGGCGTCGTGAAAGCTGAGTAGGCCGAAGCGGTTGCGGGCCAGGGCCGGCTCGGCTTGCTCGCGCAGCCGCCGCATCGGCAGGAGCAGGAAATAGGTCGGGTAGGCAAAGGCGTTCGGCGCCGGACGAAGGCGGCGATGGCGCACCTCGCCGATGCCGAGCAGCGGCGCCGCCGGCAGCGCGGTCATATCGTTGCCGCCGTCGCGATGGCGGGAGGCGCGCCGCTCCCCGATCGCGCTGCAATCTGCTCGGCCACGGCCAGGCCCGAGGCGAGGCCATCTTCGTGGAATCCATAGCGCGTCCAGGCGCCGCAGAACCAAGTGTCGCGCCGTCCCTGGAGCGCCGGCAGCTTCGCCTGCGCCGCGACCGCGGCGCGGTCGAAGACCGGGTGCGCATACGCGAACTCGCCGTGCACAGACCCGGCCGCGGGTGGCCGCAGCGGGTTGAGCGAGACGATCACCGGCGTCGTGAAGGGCACTGGCTGCAAACGGTTGATCAGGTAGTGCAGGCAAACCGACGCGCTTTCGCGGTCGGCGCCCGGCGACCGCTCGTAGTTCCACGCCGCCCAGGCGCGCCGACGCCGCGGCAGGACGCTCGCGTCGGTGTGCAGGACGGCGCGGTTGTCGTGATAACGAACGGCAGCCAGCACTTCACGCTCGGCGTCGCTCGGGTCCGCCAGGAGGGTCAATGCCTGGTCGCTGTGACAGGCCAGGACAGCGGCGTCGAAGTGCTCGTGCCCCAGGTCGGTCGACACTTCGACGCCGCCTGAGGCGATTCGGCGCAGGCGGTGCACCGGTGTGTTCAGGCGCGTGTCGGGGATTGTTTCGAGCATTCGGGCCACGTAGTTTCTCGCCCCGCCGCGCACCGTACGCCAGGGCGGCCGGCCGGTGACCTGGAGCAGGCCGTGGTTGTGGCAGAAACGGATCAGCGTCGCAATCGGGAAACGCAGCATCTGCTCGGTCGGGCATGACCAGATGCAACCGATCATGGGCAGGAAGTACCAGTCGCGGAAGGCGCTCGAAAATCGATGCTCCGCGAGAAACTGGCCGATCGGCTGGTCGAGCGACGCCAGGCCGGCAGCGGTCGCGTCCCCGGCCAGCGCCGTCGTCAGGCGATTGAAGCGCAGCAGGTCGGCGAGCATGCGCCAGAACGCCGGCCGGACCAGGTTGGTGCGCTGCGCGAACACGGTGTCGAGATTGCAGCCGCTCCATTCGAGGCGGCCCGCGTCGGCCTGGACCGAGAACGACATCTCCGAAGGGGCGCTTTCGACACCCAGCTCGGCGAAGAGGGCGATCAGTTTCGGGTAGGTGCGTTCGTTGAAGACGAGAAAGCCGGTGTCGATGCCGTGGCTGACGCCTTCCAGCGTCAGGTCGACGGTGTGCGTATGGCCGCCGAACCAGCCTGCCGCCTCGAACAGGGTGACCTGGCCGAGCCCGGCCAGCCCGCGGGCCGCAGCCAGCCCGGCGATGCCGGAACCGATGACGGCGAAACGCTTCACCCGTTCTCGCGCGGCCGGAGGGAGGCGCCGCGAAGACCGGGGATCGCGCGGAGCGGGCCGCCCGAGGCGGCCCGCTCACCGTGTAGAAATGTCGCCGAGCGCCCCCGGGGGAACGAGGGAGGGAGGAGGGAGGAGGAGAACCCCCCGGGGATTTCAACCGGCGTGGCCGGCCGGCTCCGCGACGAAAACCGAGCCGGTATGACAAGGTCCCGCGCGGAGAGTTCCCACGCCGTCTCGAAAACCTTTCTTCGTGTCATTTCTTCCCTTTCCTTCGTCTACGCGCTGCCGCGGGCACCGGATGCGGCCCGGGCTGCGGGCTTGCCCGGGTTTGAATCCGCGCCGGCCTGCCCTACATACCCGTCTGCAAACGACCTGTCACCGGGCAACGACTAAACTCGGCCGCTTGCAAGGCCTTCGATGATCTATCCCGAACTCTTCAAACAGCTCGAAGCGGTCCGCTGGAACATGGACCAGGACATCCCCTGGAGCCAGTTCGATGCCAGCCGTCTCTCGGAAGAGCAGGCGCAGACCGTCAAGATGAACGCCATCACCGAGTGGGCGGCGCTCCCGGCGACGGAGATGTTTCTGCGCGACAACCGCGACGACAGCGATTTTTCCGCGTTCATGAGCGTCTGGTTCTTCGAGGAGCAGAAGCATTCGCTTGTGCTCATGGAGTATCTGCGGCGTTTTCGTCCCGACCTCGTGCCGACCGAGGCCGAGCTGCACGCGGTGCGCTTCGATTTCGACCCGGCGCCCAAGCTCGAGACGCTGATGCTGCACTTCTGCGGTGAGATCCGTCTCAACCACTGGTACCGGCGTGCCGCCGAGTGGCACAGCGAGCCGGTCATCAAGGCCATCTACGAGACCCTGGCGCGCGACGAGGCACGCCACGGCGGCGCCTACCTGCGCTACATGAAGAAGGCGATGCAGAAGTTCGGCGACGAGGCGCGCGCCGCGTTTGCCAAGGTCGGCGTATTGATGGCCAGCGCGCGCCGTACCGCGCAGGCCCTGCACCCGACCAACCTGCACGTCAACACCAGCCTTTTCCCGCGCGACACCGTGCAGAGCCGCCTGCCCGATCCCAAGTGGCTCGAGGCCTGGCTCGACACGCAGATCCAGTTCGATTCGGTCTGGGAAGGCAAGGTCGTGGAGCGCATCCTGCACAACCTCGGCCTGCTCATGGAGCGGAGCTTTGCCAGCGTCCAGGAGCTGAACCGCTACCGCAAGGAGCTGACCGCCAAGGTCGCTGTGGCCGCGGCAACGGCGGCCAGCAACGTCGCCCCGGCCGCGCCGGGGGTCAAGCCCGCCTGATTCGGGTCCGGGGCCTCAGGTCTTGGCCGTCAACCTCGCCTGTTCGACCTTTCGATCGGCCGCCACTTTCTGCGCGCTCGGTCGCTGGCCGACGACCCGCACATACGTTTTCCAGTCCACGCCGCCGGCGGCGAGCAGGTCCGCGCCGAACACCGCCTTCGTCGCCATCGAGACGAGGGGCAGCGAGTTCCAGGCCGAGCAATCGGCTTGGCTGAAGGTCTCGCCGGCGAGGTAAGGCGCGAAGCGGGCGAGCCGCTTGAAGGCAGCGATGTTCTTCTCGAGCACCGAACGGATTCGCGCCGCGCTCGCGTCGCTCAAGCTACCCCCGAAGAACGCCTTCGGGTAGAGATCGCGGGCCACGAGCTCCAGGTGCAGGTCGACAAAGATCGCGAGCTCGCGCACCTTGGCGGCAGCGAAGGCATCGCCGGGCAGCAGCGGCGGCTCCGGATACGCGGTCTCGATGTATTCGAGGATGGCCTGACTCTCGCAGAGCGGTCCATGCTCGGTGCGGAGGAACGGAATCTTCGCCAAGGGCGAGGCGCCGAGCACGTCTTCGCCGCTCCCGCCGGTGCTGACGTATTCCTCGCTGAAGGGCACGCCCTTTTCGAGCAGCGCCATCTTGACCTTGTTGTGGTAGTTTGAAATCGACGATCCGCACAGCACGAGCATGGCAGTCTCCGGAGGCTTCGCGACGAGTCTACGTCCGCCGCGAGGCGACAATCGGGCCGTGTTGCCCGCCTTCGTCGCCAAGCTCTGCCCCCGTGCCGAGCTGCAGCCGCGCCTTGCGGATTTGGCTCGGCCGATCGTCTTCACGAACGGCGTGTTCGACATCCTGCATCGCGGCCACGTCACCTACCTGGCGCAGGCGCGCGCCCTCGGCGCCTGCCTGGTCATCGGCTTGAACAGCGACGCTTCGGCGCACGGCCTGGGCAAGGCGCCCGGGCGCCCGCTCAACCACGAAGGCGACCGCGCGGTCGTTCTGGCCGCGCTCGAGAGCGTGAACCTGGTGACGCTGTTCGACGAAGCGACGCCGATCGAACTGCTCGAGCTCGTCCGCCCCGACCTCTATGTCAAGGGCGGCGACTACGAGGTCGAGCGGCTCGCCGAGACGGCCTTGGTGCGCAGCTGGGGCGGCGAGGCGAGGGCGTTGCCCTTCGTCGACGGCTATTCGACAACGGCCCTCGTGGAAAGGATTCGCCGCTAGTCGTTGCTGCTGCGAAAGTCGAGCGTCTGGAGCTTGACGCCGTAGCGCTCGCGCTGCCGGCGCGCCGGAAAGACGATTTCGCGCTCGACCCAGCGCCGCAGCCGCAACGCCTCTGGCGAGTGTTCCTTGGCGATGTGGGCAAGCAAGGCCTCGTCGCTGAGGTAGGGCTCGCGCAGCCGGCCGCGCAGTCCCCAACCGCCCGGGTAGGTGATCCGCAGCGACGCGTCGCTGGCGGTGAAGCCGGCGATCGCGCGGATGTCGGCGAGGCGAATCCAGCGCTGGTGGCCCGCATCTTCGACGACGCGCACCGAGCGTCCCTTGAAAGCGAAGTGGTGCCCTTCGAGCTCGCGCCAGTTGGCGTGCCGCATCGCCTGCCAGAGCGCGATCGTCAGGTCCACCAGTGGCCGCGCCAGCGCCAGGCCGACCGCGGCGGCCATGAACACGACTCCGGTGCCGAAGCCGAGGCGCCAGAGCGCCCAGGTCGCCGCGGCGCACAGGGCGAGGCGGATCGCGATCGTCGTCAGGATCTGGATCACGCCGGCCTCCGGTTGACCAGAAAGATGCCGGTCGCGACGGTCGCCAGCGCGAACAGCAGGCGGCCGGTGATCGGCTCGGCGAGCAGCACGGCGCCGAGCATGAGGCCGAACACCGGCGTCAGCATGGTGAACGAAGCGAGTCGCGTCGCCGGATAGTGGCGGATCAGCCAGAACCAGAGCAGGTAGCTGGCGAACGTGACGATGACGACCTGAAAGCCGATCGACAGCCAGGCCAGCGTCGAAAGATGGTCGGGCAGCGGCGCGCCCGAGAACAGCGCTGCGGCGATCAGGAGCAGCGCCGACACGCCGAGCTGGTAGAGCAGCGTCTTCTCCGCCGACGCATGGGTCAGTGCCGAGGCGCGCACCGCCAGGGTGGTCGCGCCCCAGAGCGCGCCGCTGACCAGGCCGAGGCCGTCGCCGATCCACTGCATCGGGCCGACTCCGGGTCCGGAAAATCCTTCCGAGAACGCCCAGGCGACGCCAGCGAAAGCGAGCAGCAACCCGGCCGATTGCCAGAGGTTCAAGCGCTCCGAGCGAGCGATCAGCGGCATGCCGAGGGCGACGATGAAAGGCGCGGTGTAGATGAAGACGACCATGCGCGACGCGGTCGTGAACTGCAGGCCGACGAAGATGCAGAAGAACTCGGCGGCGAACAGGGCGCCGGCAAGCAGGCCGCCGGGCAAGGTGGCGTCGCGATCGAACAGGACGATGCCGCGACTGCGCGACCAGAGCCAGACCAGCGCCGCGCCACCGGTCGAGCGCGCGGCCGCCTGCCAGAGCGCCGGGATCTCGTGCATCGCCGACTTGGCGGCGACCTGGTTCAGGCCCCAGAGCAGGCAGCAGAAGACGAGCGAGCCGAGTGCGATCGCATCGAGATGGGTCTTGCGCTCAACCATGGCGACCGATCGTACCGGCGCGCCCGTGCCACGCTTCGGCGACCGCGGAGGTGACGAGTCCGGCGACAAGGCCGCTGGCATGCGCGAACGGTGCCACCGCGATGTCCCAGCCCGCGGGGTAGCGAAGCGGTGCGCCCCAAGGCGACTCGCTCAGGACCTTCGCGGCCAGGGCGACGAGCAGCGCGATGCCGACCAGCCGTCGCGGCCCGCGCGTTTGCACGATCAGGTAAAGCGCCGCGACGGCAACGCCTGCATGCAGCACGCCCGAGAGCCCGCCGTAGTGGATCAGGTCGGACCGCGCGAGCAGGCCGAATTGGGTGAGCGGCCAGGCGACGAACCAGGCGAGCGCCGTGCGGCGCGGAGCGCGTGCGACACCACCGAGCGCGCCGACCAGCGCCGCGCCCGCCAGGTTGGCGCCGAGGTGCAGGCCGCTGAAGTGCAGCCAGGCCGCGCTCCAGGCGCGCCACGGCTCGCGCCATGCGAGCTCGGGTTGCCAGTCGATCGCGGCCGACACCGCCGCCAAACCCGACGCATCGAAGCTGGCGACGGCAAAGATCGCCGCGGCGCCCAGACCCAGCAGCCCGGCCAGGGCCGCCCATGCGCGGCCGGCGTCGCCCGCCGACTCCTCGTCAGCCGAAGACCGCACGCCAGAGCGCGAGGACGGCGCTTCGCTGGTCGGCCATCGCCTCCGGATCGAGTTGCGTCGGCTGCTCGTCGAGGCGGGCCCGGTGCTGGGCCCGGCGCAGGGCGCGATAGGCATCGGCGGCGGCGCTGCCGACGCCTTGCGACAGCAGGCCGGCGGTCTCGGCGCGGCGCAGCAGCGCGATGTTGCCGACGTCGTCGAGCAACTCGGCGTGGGCGCCGCTATCGGCGAGCACGAGCTGCTGCACCGCGAACTCGACGTCGATCATTCCGCCTGGGCTGTGTTTCAGGTCGAAGCGGCCGTCCTTGACCGGATGCGCCTTCTTCACCTTTTCGCGCATCGTCTTCACTTCCTCGCGCAGGGCAGCGGCGTCGCGCGGCGCCGCCAGCACGGTGCGGCGCACCGCCTCGAAGCGTGGCGCGAGTCGCTGCAGGCCGGCGCACCAGCGCGCCCGCGTCAGCGCCTGGTGCTCCCACGTCCAGGCGGTGTTGCCGCCACGCCCGGTCTGGTAGTTCTCGAACGAGGTGAACGAGGTGACGAGCAGGCCCGAGTTGCCGTTCGGCCGCAGCGCCGTGTCGATGTCGAACAGCTCGCCGGCGGCGGTGCGCATGGTCAGCCAGGAGATCAGCTTGCGCACGAACGCGGCGTAGACCTCGGCGGCCATGTCGGCGTCGGTCTCGGCGTCGTCGTAGACGAAGACGACGTCGAGGTCGCTGCCGTAGCCGAGCTCCTTGCCGCCGAGCTTGCCGTAGGCGATCACCGCCAGCTGCGGCTCGGCGCGATGCGCGATCTTCAGATGCTTCCAGGCCCAGCACAGCGCGCACGACAGCGTCGCGTCGGCAAGCGCGGAC
>JANXXS010000065.1 GCA_025350505.1 Burkholderiales bacterium | reverse complement strand
CTTCATCCGCCAGACGAACGAGGTCGCCGCCGTGGAACAACGAAAGCAGACCCATGCGATGACCGACGCCGCGCGCGCCATCGTCGACAAGGAAGTGGGGCCGCCGTTGCGACAGTTCGCCGCGACCCTGAAGGGTCTCGTCGACCGGGCTGACCGACCATGGGAGGCCTGGGCAACTCACGGCGCCACCGCGGTGACTTCGGCTGTCTGCTCGGGGTGGTTCGTCCTCCACTTCTTCGGCCGATGACCGCCGCCTGTGTGGGGACTGCTGAAACCTTCTTTCTGTCGCTCAAGATTGGCTTCAGTAGGTCTCACCGTCGCCGCCATCAGACTCACTGCGACCTACCCTTCTCAATCCATTCCTGCGTCTTGCCGATGGGCAGCCGATACCTGGCGCAGTTGTATGGCTCCAGATGCTGCAGCTCAGACTTGAGCATTTCGTTGAAGACAGCAAGGTCCGCGTTGAGTATCGACAGGCCTTCCACTGCCCTGTCAATGCCGATTCCGAAGTACACGACCTGGCGAATGGCCTCGCCGAGTTGCTCTCGATAGCGGACCCGCATGGGGTCGGGCGCCCCCATCGACTCGACGACGACCTGGTACTTCTGGACGGAGCGGCGGTACGTCCATTCGAAGAGCTCTGCCGCCAGCGTGACATCCTGGCGCTCATAGACGCCAAGCATCGCCATCGCGTAGTCCTGCAGCCCCACGTCGAGGAACGACAGCGGAGCACAGTTCGCCAACATGAAGGGCATGTTGGCCGCCAGCCGACTCGTGCGTTTGTTTCCATCCACAAACGGCTGAAGGTACGCGATGTTCACCCACAGGAAGAACGATGCCTCGACGGGGTTGCGCACATGCCGTGCCTTCTCGACGATGTGCCCGAGCATCTCCTCGAGGAGATTTGGCACCTGGCTGGGAACGTAGACGGTGTCCTGAATGTTGACGATTTTTCGGCGGATGGCGCCGAGGTCTGCCGGATCCGTCAGCAGGTCGCGCATGAGCAGGCTCTGAACATTGCGCACGACGGGAACGTTGATGCCTTCGGTCGGCACCGCATCGACCATGAACTCGATGGTCTCCTTGTGGTTCAGGAGCATCGTTGCGTCTCGGTCATCGTTTTCTGAGCGGCCTTTTTCAAAGAGGTCGTGCGTGTCCAGGAGACTCTTGCGATTGCCTTCGAGTCGCGAAGAGAACCATGACAGGTCGATGAGTAGCTGCTCCAGAACCTTTCGGGCGTAGGTCCCCGCTGGCTGCTGGTCCCTTGACTTGCCTGCCTCGTACAGCTGCGTGGCAAGACCCGCCGGCAGCAACGCGGACTCGTTCGGCTTGTAGTCGTCGACGAACGCCCGCTGGTAGGTAACCGGTGGTCTCGTCCCCAGCGGTTTCGACAATTCTGCAATCAGCGCCCGAGCCGGTGCGCTCCACGGCAACGCAGGCTGGGCATCCTCTGGGGCCCTCGGCCGCGACTCGATTGCGGCGGCCGCGACTGCAAGTCCACCTTCGGCCGCCTGCGGCACGCGGTAGACGATGGAGCGCCCGCCCCCGTGCCTCTCAAGACGCCCCGTCCTGACCAGGGCAGCCAAGGCACGGTTCACCGTGGGTCTTGGACGACCGACATGCGCCTGGATGGCCCCAGCCGAGACCCCTGACGACCCGCCGAGCTGCTGTCGAGCCACGTAGTCGACGATTGCTGTCAGGTGGTCCGCTGTCGCCATGCTTCCTCTCGCGTAGCCATAATCTTATCACTAATCATATCGCACTTGATATGATTGCGAGTGACGTGACAGGAATAGAGGAAGAAACGACATGAAAGTAGTTTCCTATCACTTCCTGGGAAGTTTTCAGATACGCAGCGGCATCTTTGCAGCCTCGCTTTGGGCGTGGCGGGTGGCCGCGGTGTCGATCTGGCCCGGCGGAGCAGGCGCATAGCGCTGCGAGGAACGAAGGCCAGTTCGACAGCGGTCTCGTTCGCGCGCAGCGTGAAGGAAGGCAAGACCGCGAACGCGGCCACGGGAACGGGCCGCAGCTTGATCTGTGCACATGGCGCTTGGAATCGATGGCGAGCGTGCCGGAGAGGAACCGATCGACGTGGTCGGCCAGAGCCCTGTCCCCGGGATTGTCCGATCGGGACAAGCCTTCGGCGATCCGGTTCCATGCCTCGGCCGCGATG
>JANXXS010000427.1 GCA_025350505.1 Burkholderiales bacterium | reverse complement strand
GCCGACCGCGCCCGCGCCGACGACGACGGCATCGACGCGGTCCATGAGCGACGCTGGTCGCGACCTCGACCTAGTCGCGGTAGCCCGGCAGCTCGCGGTCGACGATGCGCATCATGGCCTCGAAGAACAGGCGCTCGCGCTCGCCGCGCGGATGGCGGTCGTCGGCGCTCGGCGTCTGCACCCGCGCCACCACTTCGTCGGAGAGCAGCTGCAGCGGCCGGCCGGTGCTCAGCGCCAGGATCTGGTTGCGGCAGACGCGCTCGATGCGATAGAGCCGGCGATAGGCCTGCGCGAGGGTGTCGCCGGTGACGAGAACGCCGTGGTTTTTCATGAAGAGGATGGGTTTGCCGTCCATCGCCGCGGCCAGGCGCTCGCCTTCGGCCAGCGTGGCGGCGACGCCGGTGTAGTCGTCGTCGTAGGCGATCAGGCCGTGATAGAAGGCCGCGGTCTGGCTCGCCGGCAAGAGGCGGTTGTCCTGCAGCATGTTGAGGGCGATGGTCCAGGTCTGGTGCGTGTGCAGCACCACGCGCGTCCCGGTCAGGCGATGGATCGGCGCATGGATGCATTGCGCCGAAAGCTCGAGCGAGCCATGGCCCTCGAGCACGCGGCCCCGCTCGTCGAAGACGATCAGGTCGCTGGCCCGTGCCTCCGACCAGTGCAGGCCGAAGGGAAGGATCAGGTACTCGCCCTCGCGGCCGGGCACGGTCATCGTGAAGTGGTTGTCGATGCCTTCCTCGAGCTCGTGCAGGACCGCGAGCCGATGCGCCGCGGCAAGCTGGACGCGGGCCTCGGCCATCGCGTCGGCGGGGCGTGGCGAGATCAGGTGGCTGACGGACATGGGCGGTCTCCGGGGCTGCGACGAGGTCGAGCTTACGCGCTCGGCGACCATGGTCGCCCCCTGGGGGAGTTCGGGTCGCGCGAGGTTCGCTTGCCAGCGCGACGCAGCGTGGCGAGGCGCTCCGTGCGGTCACGCGCCCGTGGCCAGGGCGCGGAAGAGCAGCGCGCGCGCCTTCTCCCACTGGCGCTGCACGGTGCGCTCGGAGACACCCTGCATCGAAGCGATCTCGGCGACGCTGAAGCCGCAGAAAAACTTCAGGTCGACGACCTGGGCGAGCGCCGGCTCCAGCATGGCCAGGTCGTCGAGCGCCACGCCGACGTCGGAGAGGACGGGCTCGGGCAGGTCCTGCGCCGTCTGCGTGTCGAGCGAGGTGATGTCGAGGCCGCCGCCGCGCTTTTGCGCGCCGCGCTCGCGCACGTGGTCGATGATGAGCGTGCGCATGGCGCGGGCCGCATAGGCGAGGAAATGGAATTTGTCGGGGAAGGCGAGCGCCTGGCGTTGCGAAAGGTCGAGGTAGGCCTCGTGCAGCAGCGTCGTCGCGCCGAGCGGTGCGCCGGCGCCGGCGCGCGCCGTTTCGCGGCGCGCCAGCCGGTGCAGCTCGTCGTAGAGCTGGGCGAACAGCGAATCGGTCGGCGCTTCGCCCGCCGCATCGGTCGGCACGGCGGCATCGTCGCTGGCGCCGGAGGGTTCGGCCGGCTTGTGCATGCGGGCATTCTGCATGCGACAAATACCCGTACGCCGGCTTGTCCTTTCCCCCGTACGCGGGCTTGACCCTAGCCCGACGCGAGTGCCGTCGCGACCTTCCGGATCGCCGCCGCGGCATGCAGCGGATCGAGCCAGCGCAGCACGACGACGGCGTCGAGCGCCGGGTCGATCCAGACATGGTGACCGCCGGCGCCCAGCATGAAGAAGGCGCTCCCGGAGGCGCCGGGGAAAGCCAGCCCGCCCCGGTTCAGCCAGAGCAGCCGCCCGTAGAACGGCGCGATCGGGCAGGGCGAGACCATGCCCGCGATCCATTCCGCGGCGACGACGCGACGGCCGTTGCGGGTGCCGCCGTCGAGCAGCATCTGGCCGATCCGGGCCTGGTCGCGGGCGCCGATCGAGACACCAGCGCCCCAGTGCGTGCCGCCGGGCACCGACTGCACGCGGCCGACGCCCGGCAGCTCGGTCCAGGCATCGTCGTAGCCGCGCCAGGCAAAGTCGTCGTCGCCGCCGCCCGAAGGCACGAGCACCCGCTCGAGAAAGACCTCGGGCAGCGGCCGGCGGAACAGGTGCAGCAGGGCCAGCGCGAGCTGGTTGATGCGCACGTCGTTGTATTCCCAGTAGGTGCCGGGCGCTTGCAGCGGTCGCGCGCCGCCTTTCGGGCCGGCGGCCGGGCGCGGATCCTGCGCCACTTTGCGCCAGCGATCGACGCTGTCGGGCAGGCCGAAACAAGTGCCCTCCCATTCGCTGGTCTGGGTCAGCAGATGCGCCCAGGTGACGGCGCGGTTGTGCGCGCTGTCGTCGAAGCCGATGCCGGGCAGGCGAGCTGCGACGGGCTCGTCTTCGTCGGGCAGCAATCCGTCGCGCTGCGCCACGCCGGCGAGCAGAGCGAGATAGGTCTTGGCGACGCTGAAGGTCAACTCGGTGCGCCCTGGCTCGCCCCAGGCCGCGATCTCCTTCCCGTGCTGCCAAACCACGCCCGACGCTCCACCACGCGCGTGCACCGGGCCGCGCAGGCGATTGAAGGGCGGCGGGTCGTCGTGATGCACGCCCCATGGCGTCTCGCCGGGTCCGGGTGCGGCCAGGGGATCGCGCGGCCACGGTGTCTCGTGCGCCTGCGCGAAGTGCACGGCGTCGTCCAGCAAAGGATGCATGGCCGGCATCGTGCCAGACGGCGGCGGAAGATTTGCGCGTCGCCGTCGTAACGTGCCCCTGCGATTCGTCGTATACCTATCGCCATCCACTGCGGAGGAATGCGATGTCCAAGCTCAGGGTCAACGGCTTTTCGGTTTCGCTCGACGGCTACGGCGCCGGGCCTGACCAGAGCCTCGAGAGCCCGCTCGGCGCTGGCGGCATGGCGCTGCACCAATGGGCGTTCGCGACGCGCACCTTCCAGCAGATGCACGGGGCCGGCGGCGGTAGCCCCGGCGTCGACGACGACTTCGCGGCGGCGGGCTTCGCCAATGTCGGCGCCGGGATCCTCGGCCGCAACATGTTCGGCCCGGTGCGTGGTCCGTGGCCCGACGATGCGTGGAAAGGTTGGTGGGGCCCGACGCCGCCGTACCACGTGCCGGTCTTCGTGCTGACCCATCATCCGCGCGCTTCGATCGAGATGGACGGCGGCACGACCTTCCACTTCATCCGCGACGGCATCGAGGCGGCGCTCGATCGCGCCCGGGAGGCGGCGTCGCGACGATCCGCGAGTACCTGCGCGCCGGTCTCGTCGACGAGATGCACCTGGCGATCTCGCCGGTCGCGCTCGGCTGCGGCGAGTCGCTGCTCGAAGGCATCGACCTGCGCGCGCTCGGCTTCGAATGCACGCGTCATGCCACGACGCCGACGGCGATGCACGTCGTCTTGACGAAGGCCGTCGCGTCGCGGGAATGAGCGGCGGCAAGGCCGCCGCAACTCTTCCGCTAACGAGCGATCTCGACTTCGGCCTCGACCTCGACCGGGATGCTGAACGGCAGCTCGAACAGGCCGACGGCGCTGCGCGCATGGGCGCTGACCTCGGGCCCGAAGACCTCGAGCACGAGATCGCTGAAGCCGTTGATGACCGATGGCTGGCGTATGAAGCCGGGGGCAGAGTTGACCATGCCGAAGACGCGCGTCCAGGCGGTGATGCGGTCGAGGTCGCCGAGCGCGCGCTGCAGGCTGCCGAAGACCGAGAGCGCGACCAGACGCGCCGCCGCGTAGCCCTGCTCGATCGTCAAATCGCTGCCGACCTTGCCGAGCGG
>JANXXS010000374.1 GCA_025350505.1 Burkholderiales bacterium | reverse complement strand
GTGCGCCACGGCGACGTGCAGTTCATCGCCGTCGGCACGCCGGCCGGCGAAGACGGCTCGGCCGACCTGCGCCACGTGCTCGACGCGGCGCGCAACATCGGCCGGCACATGCAGGGCTTCAAGGTCGTCGTCGACAAGTCGACGGTGCCGGTCGGTACCGCCGACAAGGTGCGCGCCGTCATCGAGGAAGAGCTGAGCGGCCGCGCTGGCGAGGCCCCCGCGTCGCCGCCTTCGCTGACCGTGCTCTCGAACCCCGAGTTTCTGAAAGAAGGCGCGGCGGTGCAGGACTTCATGCGGCCGGACCGCATCGTCATCGGCGTCGACGACGACGCCGCCGGGCGGCGCGCCCTGCAGTGGATGAAGGCGCTCTACGCGCCGTTCAACCGCCACCACGAGCGCACGCTGGTCATGGGCGTGCGCTCGGCCGAGTTCACCAAGTACGCCGCCAACGCCATGCTGGCGACGCGCATCTCGTTCATGAACGAGCTGGCCAACCTGGCCGACAAGGTCGGCGCCGACATCGAGTCGGTGCGCCAGGGCATCGGCTCGGATCCGCGCATCGGCTATGACTTTCTCTACGCCGGCACCGGCTACGGCGGCTCGTGCTTCCCGAAGGACGTGAAGGCGCTGCGCCGGACCGCGCATGAACAAGGCAGCGAGCTCAAGGTGCTGGCGGCGGTCGAGGCCGTCAACGATGCACAGAAGCGCGTTCTGGTCGACAAGATCGTCGCCCGCTTCGGCGCCCAGCTCGGGGGCCGCACTTTCGCCATCTGGGGCCTTGCCTTCAAGCCGAACACCGACGACATGCGCGAGGCGCCGAGTCGCGTCGTCATCGCCGAGCTGCTGGCGCGCGGCGCCGCGCTCCGCCTCTACGACCCGGTCGCCATGGACGAGGCGCGGCGCTGCCTCGAGTCCGACCTGCGGGCGACTCCGGGCGCGCTCGACCGGGTGAGCTTTTGCGCCTCGCAGACCGAGGCGCTGAAGGATGCCGACGCCCTGGTCATCGTCACCGAATGGAAATCCTTCCGCAGCCCGGACCTGGCGGCGATCGGTGCGGCGCTGAAGCAGCCCGTCGTGTTCGACGGCCGCAACCTCTTCGAGCCGGCCGCCATGAAAGACGCGTCGCTCGAATATTTCGCCGTCGGCCGGTCGCTGGCCCGGCACACGGGCGCCGAAGGCGCGTGAGCTCGCCCGTGGATCAGGGCGGCTACCGGCTTCGATCGCAGCTCTATTTCCTCGGCCTGGCGGCGATCAACTTCGTCCACCGCTGGCTGCCGTTCGCGCTGCGGCCGCTGCTCTATCGCCTGTGCGGCTTCGAGATCGCGCGCTCGGCGACGCTGCAAGGCGGCGTGCGCTTCTTCCACGTCGGCCGCTTGAAGATCGGCGCAGGGACGCTCGTCAACCGCGGCGTCCACCTCGACAACCGCGCCGGCATCGCCATCGGCCAGAACGTCTCGATCGCCCACGACGTGCGCATCTACACGCTCGGCCACGACGTCGACGACGCCGGCTTTGCGGCGCGCGGCAAGCCGGTCGAGATCGACGACTACGCCGTGCTGTTCGCCGGCGCCATGGTCATGCCGGGCGTGCATCTCGGCAGAGGCGCGGTCGTGATGGCGGGCTCGGTAGTGACCAAGAGCGTCGCGGCGATGCGCATCGTCGGCGGCAACCCGGCGCAGGACATCGGCGAGCGCACCGGCGAGCTCGCCTACACGCTGGCCCGCCGCTACTGGTTCGCGCACTGAGCCCGGCGTGAACTGCATCGTTGCCGTGGTTTGCCGAAGATCGTGAAGGTCGCGATCGTCGACGGCGGCTCGTTCGTGCTGCCCACCGACTACCAGTTGGCGAAGGTGCTGGCGGAGCAGGGGATCGAGGTCGACTTCTTCGGCTCGCGCACCCGCTACAACGGCGAATTCCTGGCCGCGATGAAGACGCTGCCGGGCGTCGTCGTGCGCGAGTATTCCGTCTCCGGCAGCGTCGCGCCGCGCTGGCGGGGCGTGGTCGCGTACGGCCGGCTGCTCGTCGACCTGTGGCGAGGCCGGCGTCGCTACGACGCCATCGACCTGCAGTTCAGTGCCTGGTGGCCGATCGAGCTGCCGCTCTGGTGGGCCTTGCGCAAGCGCCTGGTCTACACCGTGCACAACGCCGTGCCGCATGGCTTCGCCGGGCGACGCCACGCGCCGACCGAACGCATCGCCAGGCTGGCGCGCAGCCTCGTCTTCGTCAGCCGCTTTTCGCACGAAGACTTCATGGCGCGCTACGGCGAAGCCTTTCGCGCCCGATCGCAGGTCTTCACGCTCGGCCTGTCGCCAGTGGTTCCGGGACTCGCGCCGGTGCCCTACGCGCCGGCGGGCCGACCCGAAGCGCTCGTCTACTGGAGCACGGTCAAGCCCTACAAGGGTATCGAGCTGTTCGCCGAGCTGGCGCGCTCGCCGCGCATCCGCGCGCTCGGCGTCGGTCTCGAGATCTACGGCGCCTGGGCGCCCGAGCTGAAGGACTTGCGCGACGAGATCGTGGCGCTCGGCGTGCGCGTCGACGACGGCTTTCTCGACGCGTCGCGGCTGTTGCAGCTGCTTTCACGCAACGTCGTCTTCATCCTGCCCTACCGCGAGGCGACGCAGTCGGGGGCGCTGTTCTCGCTGCTGCACCACGGCCGCGTCTTCATCTGCGCCGACGTCGGTGACCTCGGCGACTTCATGCGCCGGTTCGGCCTCGAGGCGCTGCTCATGAAGGCGCGCAGCGCCGACGCGGTTGCCGCTTGCCTCGAGCGGCTGGCGGCCGACGAAGACGGCATCGCCCGCGCCTTCCAGGCAGCGCAGGACGCCTCGGCCTGGACCCGGACGACGGCCGGCATCGCCGCCGTCTACGCCGGGGCGTGAGGCCCGGCCGGTGCCACAATCGCGCGGCTTTGCCGGCCCGGCGCGGCTGGGCGCGAGCCCCGCCGTAGCGACCGCCGGCAGCCGCGAGAACCCGAGCCGCCGATTGCCATGAAGCAGATCATCAAGAGCGCCCTGGCCCGTGCCGGCCTCGAGCTGACGCGCACGGCCGATCGCCGTACCGCCGCGCTCGCCGATCTGGCGCCGGCCGACCGCGACCTGATTGCGCGCGTCGAGCCCTGCACCATGACCAGCCTCGACCGGCGCGCCAGCCTGCTCGGCGCCATCGATCACGTCGTGCGCCTCGCCATCGCCGGCGACATCGTCGAGTGCGGCGTCTGGCGCGGCGGCAGCATGATGCTGGCGGCGCTCGCCCTGATGGCGCGCGGGGATACGTCTCGTGACCTCTGGCTCTACGACACCTTCGAGGGCATGAGCGAGCCCGGCGCCGAAGACCGCAGCGCCAGCGGCGAGACCGCCGCAGCGCAACTCGCGCGCACACCGCGCGGCGAAGGCGTGTGGTGCGAAGCGGGGCTCGACGACGTGCAAGCCAATCTGTGGTCGACCGGCTATCCGCGCGAGCGCATCCACTTCGTGCAGGGCAAGGTCGAAGACACGATTCCCGGGTCGCTGCCTTCGCGCATTGCCCTGTTGCGACTCGACACCGACTGGTACGAGTCGACCCGTCACGAGCTGCAGCACCTCTACCCGCTGCTCTCGCGCTACGGCGCGCTCGTCATCGACGACTACGGCCACTGGCAGGGCGCGCGCCAGGCCGTCGACGAGTACTTCGCGGCGCAGGACGAGCCGGTCTATCTGCACCGCGTCGACTACACGGCCCGGCTCGTCATCAAGCAGGACGGAGCGTGACGCCGCCACCGGCCCCGCGCCTGCTCACCGCCTTGCCGCAGGTCTACGCCGCGGCGGCGGTGCGGCTGGCGCTGCCGCTTCTCGTGCTGCCGCTGGTGGCGTCGCGCATCGGCGCCGACGAGTTCGGCCGGCTCGGCTTCATCCTCGTCTGGGCCGGCCTCCTGGCGACGCTCGTCGAAGGCGGCTTCCTCGCCGCGGCGACACGCCTTGCGGTCGGCGCCGACGCGCCGCGCCGCTGGCAACTCGCGCAACAGGTCTTCACGGCCCGCCTCGCCCTCTCGCTGCCGGCCGTGTTGCTCGCCGTCGTCGCCGTGCGCTGGGTCGGGCGCGAGGCACCGCACGCCGTCGTCGACACGCTTTCGATCGCGGCGCTCGCCTGCGTCCTGGGCTGGCCGGCGACCTGGTACCTGCAGGCGACGCAGCAGCTCAACCGCTGGTCGCGCGTCGAAGTGCTGGTGTATGCGCTGCTCATCGCCGCCTGCTGGGCCTTCGCGAACAGCGTGCTCGCTTTCGTGCTGCTGCAGTTCGCCGCCTCGGCCTTGCTCGCCGTGCTCGGCTGGCGCTGGTTGCTCGCCGACCTGGCAGTCGAAGGCCGGGGACATTCGTTGTTCGAGCGCGCGGCCCTCGGGCCGGGCCTTCGTCTCGGCTGGAAGATGCTGCCGGTCTCGGTCGCCGGCGCCGCCTACTCGCTCGCCTTGCCGGCGGCGGCTTCGGCACAGCTTGCCAAGCCCGAGCTCGGCGTCTACTTCATGGCCGACCGCATCGTTCGCGCGCTGCTCGCCGCCGCCGACCCTGTTTACTCGCTCGTCTATCCGCGCATCGTCGCGCTGTTCGGCGAAAGCTCGCGCGCCGCCCTCTGGTACGCGGCGCGATGGGCGGCGCTCGGCAGCGTCGCCGGCGCGATCGCATTCCTCGCGGCGCAACTGCTCTGGCCGGGACTCGAGCCGCACATCGCGGCGCGCGCCGGCGGCATCGACGTGCAGCGCGTGCATGACGTCGCCTTCGTGCTCGCCTGGCTCTGGCCGCTGCTGCTCGGCTGGAAGTTCATGGGCTACTGGATGCTCGGCAGCGGCCGGCACGACCACGCCTATCGCGCCTGCGTCATCGTCGGCGGCGTCGCCGGCGTGACCGCGGCGGCGACCTTCGGCGGCGCCGCCGGGGCGACCGGGCTGGCCTGGACGGCGATCGGCGTCGAGCTGCTCGTCATCGTCGTTGCCGTCGCGCTGATGGGCGCGTCGCGCCTGCGCCGCGTCGCGCACTGAGCGGGCTCGCGCGACGACGATGGGCATCGACCTGCACAACCTCGCGCTGCTCGGCCACGCGCAGGACCGCGGCGTCGGCTACGCGCGGACCATCGGCATCGGCCGGCAGGCGCTCTTCATCGATGCGCCCGATCTCGAGCGGCATCGCGCGCTGCGCGGCCTGCCGGTGCTGGTCGAGCCGATAGCGGAGCCGGGCCGGGCCCGCTACTTCGAGCCGCTGATGCAGCAGTGGTTCGGCGCCGCGACGGTCGACTCGGTCGATGCCTCGCGCTACGAGCAGGCGACGCTGCTGCACGACATGAACCTGCCCTGGTCGGCCGATCAGGCCGGACTCGGCAGCTACGACGCCGTGCTCGACTTCGGCTGCCTCGAGCATGTGTTCGACTTCCCGGTCGCCTGGCGCAACTGCACCTCGCTGTGCAGGGTCGGCGGGCACATCCTCCACTCGCTGCCGGCGAACAACCTCACGGGGCACGGCTTTTATCAGTTTTCGCCCGAGCTGTTCTTCAACCTCTACCGCGCGAAGAACGGCTTCGAGCTGGTCGGCCTGTGGTTCGCGCAGAAGGCCGACCCGACGCATTGGTGGAAGGTGGCCAATCCGACCACGGTGCGGCGTCGCGTCACGCTGCGCAACGCGCACGAGGTCTACATGCTCGTCGTCGCGCGAAAGGTCGCCGAGCTGGGCCACATGCCGGCGCCGCAGCAGTCGGACTACGCGCAGCAGGAATGGTTGAAGACCGGCGCGCCAGTGGCAGGACCGATCGGTCGCGGCACTGCCGCGCGGGCCCTCGATGCGCTTGGCCTGCTCGACGCGGCCCGCGCCCTGCGCGAGCGGCTTCGCGCCATCGGCACGAGCGGTCTGGCGCTGCCCGCGCCCGACTACGAGCGCATCGTCGTCGCCGACCTGCTGCGCCGCGGCAAGCCGGCATGAGCGCAGCACCGGCGAGCGCCGCGGGACCGCCGATCCATGTCCTGCTGCTTTGCGAAAGCCTCGCCGTCACCGGCGGCGTCGAGCGCTTTGCCTGCGAGATGGGCAATGCGCTGGCGGCGCGCGGCATGCGCGTGACGCTCGGCAACGTCGATACGCCGCGAGAGCGCGTCGTTTATGCGGTCGGCGCGAAAGTCCACGTCGCCTCCACCGGTGCACCGCTGCCGGCCCAAGGCGCGCGCACTCGGCTCGGCCGAGGCCTGGCCATCCTGCGCGCACGCTGGCGCGTCGGCCGGGCGCTCGGCCGGGTGATCGACGCCGAGGCCGCCGACGTCATCGTCTTCAACGGCCTCGTCACCGCCTGCTCGGTGCTGGCCTGGAAGCGCGGCGTGCGAGCGCGCAGCATCTGCTGCGACCACAACCATTTCACGGCGCGCTCGCGGCTCTGGCAGCGGCTGCGGGCGGCGATCTATCCAAAGGTCGGCGCGGTCGTGAGCCTGACCGAGGCCGACCATGCGAAGTTCGCGGCGCTCAACCCGCGCACGCTGACGATCGCCAACACTTCGTCGCTGCACGCCGACGCGCCGGCGCTGCCGGCCGCGCCGCGCGTCCTCGCGGTCGGCCGGCACCAGGTGCAGAAGGGCTTCGACCTGCTGCTCGGCGCCTGGCGCGAGGTGGTCCGCGCCGTGCCGGAGGCGCGCCTCTGCATCGTCGGCGAAGGACCGCTCGGCAGCGAGTTGGTGGCGCTGGCGAGCGAGCTCGGTGTCGCCGCGAGCGTCGAGTGGACCGCGCCGACCGGCCGCATCGAGGCGCTCTACCGCGAGGCGGCGGTGTTCGTGCTCTCGTCGCGCTACGAAGGCATGCCGCTGGCGCTGCTCGAAGCGCAGGCGCTCGGCGTTCCGGCGGTCGCCTTCGATTGCCCGACCGGCCCGCGCGAGATCGTCAGCGCCGAGACCGGCATCGTCGTTCCCGCCGAAGACGTGACGGCGCTCGCCGCCGGCATGGTTCGCCTGCTGCGCGATCCGGACCTGCGCGCACGCATGGCGGTCGCGGCGATCGCGCGCAGCCGCGCCGCGTTCAGCCGCGAGCGCCAGGTCGACGCCTGGGCATCGCTGATCGGCGAGGTCGCGCTGGCCGAAGGGGCGGCGACGCCATGACGACCACGCACCGCGTCAGCATCATCGTGCCGTGCCGTAACGAGAGCGCGCACATCGGCGCCTTTGCGTCGAGCGCGCTGAAGCAGGTCTTGCCCGAGGGCTGGACGCTCGAGGTCGTCGTTGCCGACGGCATGAGCGACGACGGCACGCGCGAGGCGCTCGCCGAGATGGCGGCGCAGGATCCGCGCGTCTCGTTCGTCGACAACGCGGAACAGATCGTCTCGACCGGGTTGAATCGCGCGCTGGTGGCGTCGACCGGCGAGGTCGTCGTGCGCATGGACATGCACACCGAGTACGCGCGCGACTACGTGGCGCAGTGCCTGGCGGCGCTAAAGGCGACCGGCGCCGACAACGTCGGCGGCCCCTGGCGCGCCGTCGCCGACCCGGAGGGCGGGCCGACCCAGGCGGCGGTGGCGGCCGCCTTCCAGTCGCGATGGGTGGCGGGCGGCGCGCTGTCGCGGCGGCTCGACTACGACGGCCCTGCCGACACCGTCTATCTCGGCGCCTGGCCGCGTACCGTCTTCGATCGCTTCGGCCCGTTCGACGAGAAACTGGTGCGCAACCAGGACGACGAGCACAACCTGCGCCTCGTGCGCGGCGGCGGGCACATCTGGCAGTCGTCGAAGATTCGCAGCCGTTACCGGCCACGCAGCCGGCTCGGCCAGGTCTTTCGCCAATACCTGCAATATGGCTACTGGAAGCCCTTCGTCATGAAGAAGCACGGCCAGGCGGCGAGCCTGCGCCACCTCGTGCCGGCGGCCTTCGTCGTCGCCCTCGGCGTCTGCACGATCAATGCGGTGGTCGGCATCGGCGCCTGGCCGTTCTTCGTGCTGGTGGCGAGCTATGCGCTCGT
>JANXXS010000370.1 GCA_025350505.1 Burkholderiales bacterium | reverse complement strand
GTCTCACCGCGGCGCGCGCCGACGAGTTGGCCGCGCTCGCGGCGCCCGTGGTCGCGCCTCAGGCGAGCGCCGACCAGCGCGTGACGGTGCTTGCCGGCGTCGCCCGCTGGCTGATCGGGCAACGGTGACGCCGCTCCAGTTCGAGGCGATGCACGGGTCTGCATGGAGCGAGCTCGAGGCGGCCTGCGCCGGCGGCGATCGAAAAAAGAGCGCCCGACCGGCCGACGGCGGCAAGGCTGCCGGCGAGCGTCGCGCCGATGCCGCCGTCGACCGGGCACGCTTTGCCGAGTTGTACCGCGCCGCCTGCGAGCATCTGGCGCTGGCGCAGGGGCGCTCGTATCCGGTCGCCCTCATCGAGCGTCTCGAGGTGCTGACCGCGAATTGCCACCAGCGCATCTATCGTCAGGGCGACCTCGGCCTCGGTCGTCTCGCCCGCCTCTTCCTGGTCGACTTTCCGCAGAGCGTTCGCGCGCATCGCAGCTATGTGCTGATCGCGCTGATCGTCTTCGTCGGTCCGATGCTTGCGGTCGGCGTCGCCACCTACCTCGATCCGGGCCTGGTGCTCTCGGTGCACGACGTGCGCGCCGTCGACGAATACGACCGCATGTACGGCAACGGCGACGGGCCGATCGGCCGGGCTGCCGCCGGGTCGGACTGGGCGATGTTCGGCCACTACATCCAGAACAACATCAGCATCGCTTTCCAGTGCTTCGCGAGCGGCCTGTTCTTCGGCCTCGGCAGCATCTTCTTTCTCGCCATGAACGGCGTCATGGCTGGCAGCGTCGCCGGCTACCTGAGCTGGCACGGCTACGCGGCGAGGTTCTATTCGTTTGTCGTCACGCACGGCGCGTTCGAGCTCACGGCGATCGTCCTGGCCGGCGCCGCCGGGCTGGCGCTCGGCCGGCCGCTGCTCGTGCCGGGGCGGCACACCCGCATCGCGGCGCTGCAGCAAGCCGCCTCGCGGTCGATCGTCCTTGTCTACGGCATCGTCGCCATGCTCTTCGTGGCCGCCGCCATCGAGGCCTTCTGGTCTTCCGCGCGATGGGTCGATCCGGCCGTCAAGTTCGCGGTCGGCGGCGGCTGCTGGATCGCGGTGCTCGCCTATTTCTTCTTTCAGGGACGGCCGACGCGCTCATGAAGGTCGAGGCGATCGGCGTCGGCCTGTCGAGGCGCTCGATGTTCGAGGCGGCGGATCTGGGCGTTCGCCTGGTCGGCGCGAACGCGCGTTCGGTCTGGCGGACTTTCCTGCCCGTCTACGCGCTCGTCGTCTTGGCGGCCGCTGCCCTCATGCCCTCGGGCGCCACCTGGCCCTATCTGTGCCTGTTGTGCCTCAAGCCCTGGCTCGACCGCTCGCTTCTCTTCGTCCTGGCACGCGCCGCGTTTCGCGAAGAAACGCGTTTTTCCGATCTCGCCCTTGCCTGGCGCGAGGTATGGTGGCGCGATCTCGCAGCGACGCTGACGCTGCGCCGCCTCTCGCCCTGGCGCTCCTACGTGCAGCCGGCCCAACAGCTCGAGGGGCAGCACGGCAGCGAGCGACGCCGTCGCGTCCGCCAGATCCTGCAGAACCACCGCGGCGCCGCGCTGGGCATGCAGAGCGCCTTCGCCTGGGTCGAGTCGGCGATCGCCATCGGCCTCGCGGTGCTGCCGGCGTGGTTCGGCGCCGGCGACGATCGCGGCGACTGGATCGCCATGCTCTACGTCGGCGACGGCCCCTGGATCACGGCGATCCAGTTCCTCTGCTATGCGGTCGCGGTCGGCTTCGTCGAGCCCTTCTTCGTCGGCGCGGGCTTCGCGATGTACCTGAACCGGCGCGTCGAACTCGAAGCCTGGGACATCGAACAGGAATTTCGCGTTGCCTTCGCCGCCTGATCGAAGCGGGCATCGACGCCTTCGTCGCGGCGCAGTCGCGCTCGCGGTGCTGCTCGCGGCGACGTGCGCCGAGGCCGCTGCGACCGCGTCGCGGCCTGCTCCGCTCAACGCCGCTGCGGTCGAGGCCGCCGCGTCGGCGGTCCGCGCCGATCCCGACCTGGGCGGCAAGCACAATGAGCGGACCTGGCGATTCAAGCGCGACGACGACGACGCCAAACCGGCGCAGGTGTCGCCCGAACCCTGGCTCCTCGATCTCGCGCGCTGGCTCGCCGAGGGCGGACGCGTCCTCGTCTGGCTGGGTGGCGCCGCGGCGCTGGCGGCCCTCCTCGTGGGCGCGCGACGCTGGCTGAAGGTCCGCGGCGAGACGGCGATGCGGTCCACGGCACGCCTGCCGAGCCACGTGCGCGAGCTCGATATCCGACCGGAGAGCCTGCCCTCGGACATCGGTGCCGCGGCTCGCGCGGCGTGGCTTGCCGGCGAGCGCCGCGCCGCGCTGTCGCTTCTGTATCGCGGCGCGCTCTCGCGGCTGGTCCATTCGCTGTCGGTGCCGATCCAGGACAGCAGCACCGAGGGCGACTGCCTGCGCCTGGCACGCGCCGCGCTCGGCGACGAGCGCAGCGCATTCGTCGGCCGCCTCGTCCTGGCCTGGCAGATCGCCGTCTACGGCAACCGCCCGGTGCAGACGACGGTGGTCATGTCGCTCTGCGACGAATTCGATCGCATGCTGCCCGCCGGCGCGGCGGGCGCGGCGGCGACGCGATGACGAAGGCGCGCAGCCGCTGGCTTTCGCTGCTCGCCGTCGTGGTGGTGGCGGGCGCCGCCGTCTTGTTGCGCAACGCCATCGAGTGGGTCGATATCGACGTCGTCACCGAGCCGAAGAACGAGGCCGCGCGCGACCGCTTCTATGCGTCGAAGGCGCTGGTTCGGGCGCTCGGCGGCCGGGTCGTGGCGCCGCACAGCCTCGAGAAGCTGCCGCCGGCCGGCGCGCTTTTGTTTCTGAGCTCCTCGCACTGGAACATGTTCCCCGGCCGCGACGACGCGCTGCGACGCTGGGTCGAAGGCGGCGGCCGCCTGGTGCTCGCGGACATGGCGGTCATCGACGAGATCTTCGTGCCGCGATGGGCGCCTTTGCGCAGCGTCGACGCGAGCGAGAAAAGTGCCTCCGCCGGCGCGGCGAAACGGCGTGCGGCCGAGCCGTGCCGTGCCTTGAGCGAACCCGACGCGGTGCCGCCCGCGTTCGGCCAGCCACGCAGCTTTCGCGTCTGCGGCTATGGCTCGAGCCGCCTGAAGAGCCAGGTGCTGCCGCAGTGGTCGATCGGTGACCTCGAGGGCACGCGCATGGCGCGGGTCGCGGTCGGCCTGGGCAGCGTCACTGCGAGCACGATGCAGGGCGCCTTCACGAACCGGCGCATCGTCGACGGCGACGGCGCGCTCGCCTTCGTCGCGGCGCTCGATCTGCGCTCGGGCGACGAGGTCTGGTTCGTCGACGAGGAAGCGCGCACGCCCTTGTTGCGGGCGCTCTGGTCGTCGGCCCCCGCGGCGCTGCTGCTTGCCGCGGCCGCGCTCGCGCTCGCCCTGTGGCGGCACGGGCCGCGCTTCGGGCCGCTGGCAATCGCGCCCGAGCCGGCGCGGCGCTCGATCGGCGAGCAGATCCGGCGCACCGCCGCGTTCATTGCCGCAGGCCCGGGCGAGGCCCTGCACCGGGCCAGTCTGCGTGCCCTCGAAGCGACCGCCAGCCGGACCATCGCCGACTTCGAGTCGCTGCTGACGGTCGCCGACCGCGCGCGCGGCATCGCCAGCCGCATCGGCGTCGACCCGGCGGTGCTGGCCGCGGCAATGCAGACGCCGAAACGACGTCGCGCGCTGGCCCCGGCGATCGCCGAGCTCGAACATGCGCGGCGGGCTCTCCTGCCCGCCGCCCGTATCGCGCCTTCCACTTCCACCCTCCACACTCCGACGCCATGAGCACCATCGACACCCAGGAACTCGCCCAGGCGGGCCAGCATCTTCGCCTCTTGCGCGACGAGATCGCCAAGGCGATGGTCGGCCAGCGCGATCCGATCGAGCAACTGCTGGTCGCCCTGGTCGCATCGGGACACGTCCTGATCGAGGGCGTGCCCGGCCTGGGCAAGACGCTGCTCGCGAGGGCGCTCGCCAAGGCGGTGGCCCTGCGCTACGCACGCATCCAGTTCACGCCCGACATGCTGCCTTCCGACATCACCGGCCATGCGGTGCTCGACGCGGCCGCGGGCGGCGCCGCCGGGGCCGTCTCCCTGCGCATCCGGCGCGGCCCGGTCTTCACGAACATCCTGCTCGCCGACGAGATCAACCGCGCCCCGGCGAAGACGCAGAGCGCCTTGCTCGAGGTGATGCAGGAATACCAGGTCAGCCTCGAGGGCGAGACCTTGCCCCTGGAGCGGCCCTTCATCGTCCTCGCCACGCAGAACCCGATCGACACCGAAGGCACCTATCCGCTTCCCGAGGCGCAGCTCGACCGCTTTCTGCTGAAGATCGAGATCGGCTATCCGCCCCAGGCCGACGAGGTGGCCATCGTCGTGCGCACGACCCGGGACCGCGCCGGCGACCAGCTGCCGCTCGCGGAGGTGGCCGAATGCATCGACGGCCACGCCCTGCTCGCCCTGCAGCGTCTCGCCTCGCAGGTGCACGTCGACGAGCGCGTCGTCGACTACGCGGTTCGCATCACCCGGTCGACGCGCGGCGGGCTGGGCCTGGCCGCGGGCAGCGGGCCGCGCGGTGCGATCGCCCTGATTCGCGCGGCACGCGCCGCTGCCCTGCTCGAATCACGCGAATTCGTGACGCCCGACGACGTGAAGCGCTACGCCCTGCCGGTGTTGCGGCATCGCGTGATGCTCGCACCCGACGCCCAGCTCGAGGGCCGGCGCGTCGACGAATTGCTGGCCGCGCTGCTGGAGACCGTGGTCGCGCCACGGCTGTGAGCGCGCGATGACGATTCCATTCCTGCCGACGCGGAGGGCGATCGGTTCGGTGGCGGCGCTCGCATTCGCCGCCGGCGCGGCGCTGCTGCTGGGCGCCTCGACGGCGGTCGTCGACGTCGCGGCGATCGTCGCCGCCGGCGCCTGGCTGCTGATTGCCGGCACCGACCTCGCGCTGACGCGACGCGCCTGGCACGCCGCGCCGCTGCGCTGGCAGCGCGAGCTGCCGCCGGCGCTGGCCGTCGGCCTGGAGAGAACGCTCGGCGGCTCGCTCGCCAACGGCGGCGATCGCGACTGGCAGGTCAGCCTCTTCGAGCACGTCGACGCCAGCTTCGAGGTCAGCGGCCTGCCCGTGACGCTGCGCGTACCGAAAGGCTCGATCGCGTCGCTGCAGTACCGCGCCCGCCCGACGCGCCGCGGCAGCGCCGTCTTCGCGCCGGCGGAGGCGCGCGTGCGCAGCGTCTGCGGCCTGTTCGAGATGCGGCACCGGCTCGGCGCGGAAGCGGTGCTTCGCGTCTACCCGAACTTCGCGGCGGTCGCCCGCGACCCCGTGGTCGCCGGCGCCC
>JANXXS010000355.1 GCA_025350505.1 Burkholderiales bacterium | reverse complement strand
GTCTCGTGCGTCTTCAGGTCGAGCGTGCGCGGATGCGGCAGGTCGATGGCGAAGTCGTCGGCCATGCGTGCCGGCCCTGCCGTGAAGACGACGACTCGGCTGCCGAGAAACACGGCCTCCGAGATGCCGTGCGTGACGAACAGGATGGTCTTGCCCGACTGCTTCCAGATGCGCAGCAGCTCGAGGTTCATCTTCTCGCGCGTCAGCGCGTCGAGCGCGCCGAAGGGCTCGTCCATGAGCACGAGCTTGGGGTCGTGGATGAGAGCCCGCGCGATCGCCGCGCGCTGCTGCATGCCGCCCGAAAGCTCGTAGGGGCGCTTGTCCTCCGCGCCGCTCAGGCCGACCAGCGCGAGAAGATCGCGCGCCCGCGCGCGGGTCGCCTTGTCCGGCAAGCCGAGGATCTCGGCCGGCAGCAGCACGTTGTCGATGATGGTCCGCCACTTCAAGAGCAGCGGCTGCTGAAACACCATGCCGATGTCGCGCGCCGGATCGAACGGAAACGCCGCGTTGCCGATCGTCACCGTGCCCGCGTCCTGCGCATGCAGTCCTGCGAGGATTTTCAGCAGCGTGCTCTTGCCGCATCCCGATGGGCCGACCAGGCAGGCGAGCTCGCCCGGCATGACGTCGAAGCTCGCGTTCGAGATCGCAAGGTGTGCGGTCGCGCCCTTGCCGTAGGTCTTGGAGACGTCGGCGAGGTGGATGAACGGCTCGGCGGCTTGTGTGTTGTTCATGCGCCTGTGCTCGCCCGTCGGGCCTCGGGCCCCACCCTCCCGATCCATCCGGTCCGATCGGACGGCGCCATCAAGACACCCGCGCATCAGGGACGACCAGCGCGCGCTCCAACAGGATTACCGCGCCGTACAGCAGCATGCCGATCAGCGTGATGAGCAGCACCGCCATGAACATCGCCGCGGTGTCGAGCGTCACCTGCACTTGCAGCATGAGGTAGCCGAGGCCTTTGTCGGAGCCGAGGAACTCGCCGACGATGGCGCCGGCGACGGCGAGGATGGCGGCGACCTTCATGCCGGAGAAGATGTAGGGCAATGCGCCCGGCAGCTGGATCTTGGTGAAGGTCTGCCAGCGCGAGCCGCGCAGGCTCTTCACCAGATCGAGCAGGTCGGGCTCGACCTCGCGCAGGCCGCGCACGGTGGTGAGCAGGATCGGGAAAACGCAGATCGAGAACGCGATCAGCATGTTCGGCACGATGCCGTACTTGAACCAGACGATGATGAGCGGCCCGAGGGCGACCTTCGGGATCATGTTCAGGCTCACCAGCAGCGGCATCATCAGTGCCTCGAGCGGCTTCGACCAGGTGAAGGCGAGCGCGAGCAACACGCCGGCGACGAGCGCGGCCAGGTAGCCGCCGTAGATTTCGGTGGCCGTCACCAGGCCGTTGCTCCACCAGCTGTAGCCGCCGGCGCGCGGCCCGACCAGCGTGCCCAGGGTATCGACCGGCGACGGCATGACGAACTTCGGCACGTTTCCGAACTTCACGAACAGGTACCAGACGAGGAGCAGCGCGAGGTGGGAGGCCACCGCCATCAGCGTTCGAGTCCAGCGGGCGTCGTTCATCGAAGAGGGGCAGCAATCTCCGGGGCCGGCCGATCATAGGCGCGGCGTGCGTATCGGGGTCAATGCTCTCTCGTCGTCGGCGGCCCGGTTGCTAGACTGAAAGACGACCCGCAGCCGCACAGGACACGACATGACTCTCGCCCGTCGCCTCTCCTTTCTCGCCGTGGCCGCCGCGGCACTCGCCGCGCCATCGGCCTTCGCGCAGACCAAGGTCGACTTCATCCTCAATTGGGTGCCGGGCGGCGACCACGCGCCCTACTACTACGCCAAGAAGATGGGCTGGTACAAGGACGCCGGCATCGAACTGAACCTCGAGCCCGGCAAGGGCTCGGCGGTGGCGGTGCAGAAGGTGGCGGCCGGCGCCAACCCGATCGGCCTGGCCGACATGCCCAACGCGCTGACCCTGCGTGGCAAGGGCGCGGACACGGTCGGCGTGTTCAACGTCTACGCCAACTCGCCGCAAGGCCTGTACTGGCTGAAGAGCTCGGGCATCAAGTCGGTGAACGACCTCGCCGGCAAGAAGATCGGCAACCCGGCCGGCGACGGCGCGCGCACGATCTGGCCGGCGCTGGCCAAGGCCAACGGCATGGACCCGGCCTCGGTGACCTGGGTCAACATCGACGCCAACTCCAAGCTCGCGGCGCTGAAGTCGAAGTCGATCGACGCCACCACCTCGTTCTACAACATCCACCACATCTTCCAGAGAGAGCTCGGCGACGACATGGGCTTCGTCGCCTGGAAGGACGCCGGCCTCAACACCTACGGCAACACCGTGATCGTCAACGGCGACTGGCTGAAGAAGAACAAGGCGACCGTCGCCGCCTTCGTCAAGGTGACGCAGAAGGCGTTCGCCGCCTGCGTCGCCACGCCGGCACCGTGCGTGCAGGCCCTGATCGACGCCAACGGCGCCCTCCAGCTCGACAACGAAGCCACCAACTGGAGGCTGGTCACGGTGCTGATGCGCGACAAGTATTCGGAGACGGTCGCCCTCGGCATCCTCGACGACGCGCGCATGGCCGCCGACTACGAGCTGGTCAAGACCTACATCGGCCTGGAGACGCCGTTCGACGTGAAGGTCGCCTACACCAACGAGTTCCTCGACCGCTCGATCAAGATGCCGAAGTGACCCGCGCGGCGGTCATCCTGAACGCAGTGAAGGATCATCTCGTGGGCCGGGATCCTTCGCTTCGCTCAGGATGACAATGTCATGAGCATGCTTCCCCCGCGCATCAAGACCACCGTCGTCGGCTCCTACCCGGTGCCCGAGTGGCTGCTCGCGGCGCCCTCGGAGCAGGGGCTGATCGACGCCACCCGCGTCGTCATCGCCACGCAGGAGGCGGCCGGCGTCGACGTCGTCTGCGACGGCGAGCTCTACCGCTTCGACCTCAACCATCCCGAGACGAACGGGATGATCGAGTACTTCGTGCGGCCGATGCAGGGCGTGCGCTACGCCATGTCCTTCGACGAGGTGATGGCCTACCGCGCCCTGCCCGGCATGCGCTTTCGCAGCCGCCCGCCCGGCGTCGTCGACGGCCCCGTCTCGAGCGGCACGCTCGACCTGCCGCTGGCCTGCCAGCGAGCCTCGGCGCTGGCCACCAAGACCTTCAAGTTCACGGTCACCGGCCCGCACATGCTGGCCAAGACGCTGCTCAACCGCTACTACGCCCACACCGCCGAGCTGGCCCACGCCATTGCCGACGTGCTCGCCGAGCAGGTCAGCCACCTTGACGACGCCGACGTCGTGCAGATCGACGAGGCCAACCTGCCCGGGCACCCCGAGGAATGGGAGTGGGCGGTCTCGGCGATGAACCGCGTCCTCGACGCGGTGCCGGGCACGCCGGCCGTGCACCTGTGCTTCGGCAACTACGGCGGGCAGAGCGTGCAGAGCGGCACCTGGGACCAGCTCATGCAGTACCTCAACGCGCTGCACGCCGACCACGTCGTGCTCGAATGCGCGCACCGGCCGCCCGAGGAGCTGGCGGTGTTCAAGGAGCTGCGCGCCGACATCGGCCTGGGCCTCGGTGTGGTCGACATCAAGGCCACCGAGGTCGAGTCGGCCGACGCCGTCGCACGCGCCATCGAGCGCGCCGAAGCCATGCTCGGCGCCGGCCGCGTCAAGTACATCCATCCCGATTGCGGCTTCTGGATGCTCAAGCGCTCGATCGCCGACGCCAAGATCCGCGCCCTCGCCAAGGGCCGCGACCTGTTCGAAGGCCGCGCCGCCTGATCAGGAAGTCGCCGGATTGAAGCGGTCGCGCAGCGCCTGCGTGCCGTTGCGCAAGACGCCCAGGTCGCTGCCCACGGCGACGAAGCGCGCGCCCATCGCCAGGTAGCGCCGCGCATCGGCCTCGATCGGCGCAAGGATGCCGATCGACTTGCCGACCGACTTGACGGCGTCGAAGACGGCACCGATCGCCGCCTGCGCCGCCGGATGGTTGGGATTGTTCAGATGGCCGAGCGCGGCCGAAAGGTCCGACGGGCCGACGAAGACGCCGTCGACGCCCTCGACCGCCGAGATCTCGGCCGCCGCGGCGATGCCCTTTCGGCTCTCGATCTGCACCAGCACGCAGATCTGCTCGTCGATGCCTTCGAAGTAGCCGGGCACGGTGCCGAAGCGGTTGCTGCGCTGCGAGACCGAGACGCCACGCACGCCTTTGGGCGGATAGCGGGTCGCCTCGACGGCGCGGCGCGCATCGTCGGCGCTCTCGACCATCGGGATCAGGAAGTTGTAGAAGCCGGCGTCGAGCAGGCGCTTGATCTCGACCACGTTGTTCGAGGCCGGCCGGGCGATCGGCGCGCTGGCGCTGTCCTTCAACGCCATGAGCTGCGGGATGAAGGTGGTCACGTCGTTCGGCGAATGCTCGGCGTCGAGCAGCAGCCAGTCGAAGCCGGCGATGCCGAGCACCTCGGTGGTGATCGGGTTGGCGAGCGAGCACCAGCAGCCGATCAGCGTTTCGCCGGCGAGCAGGCGCTGGCGAAACGAGTTCGGGAACGTTCGGTACGGGGCGGCAGGGGTCGGCATCGCAATCCTTGTTCGTCTGACGGTGGTCCGCTATTCGATCGCCAAGCGACCGCCGGGATAGTTGTCGTATAACTCGTCGTCGGCGCCGATCAGGGCAGCTGCCCGGCGCGCCGGCGGCGCGCCCGGCTGTTCGCGAGATGGGTGCGCATGGCGGCCCGCGCCGCCTCGCTGTCGCGGCTGGCGATGGCGTCGAGGATCGAGCCGTGCTCGGCGTTGACCCTGCGCAGATAGGCCTGGCGCTCGTCGGGCGAGGCGGCCGAAGGATCGAGCCGGGCGCGCGGGATGATGGCGGTGCCGAGCGTCTGCACCAGGCTCTCGAAGTGCGTGTTCTGTGTCGCCCGGGCGATCTCGAGGTGGAAGCGAAAGTCGGGGCCGATCGCGTCGTGGCCGGCCTCGACGGCGTGCGTGAAGGCGGCCAGCGCCTGGCGCATCGTCTCGAGGTTGCCGGCGGTTCGGCGCTGCGCCGCCAGCCCGGCAGCCTCGGTCTCGACGCCGATGCGCAGCTCGAGCATGGCGACGACGTCGCGCAGCGTCGCCAGCTGGTCGGCGCGGATGCGAAACACCGCCGAGTCGGCGCGCCCGGTGACGAAGGTGCCGACGCCGTGGCGCGTCTCGACCAGCGACGAGGCCTGCAGCTTGGAGAGCGCCTCGCGGATGACGGTGCGGCTGACGCCGAACTCGCCCATCAGCGCCGCTTCGGTCGCCAGCTTGGCGCCGGGGGCGAGCCGGCCGTCGCGGATCTGGTCGGACAACTCTTCGACGACTCCGAGCGCAAGGCTCTTCGGGCGGCGGCGTTCGAGAAGGGCGAAGTCGTTCATTTTCAGGCAGTCTCCGACCAGTTGTACGACATCAGACAACTTCGCGCAAGAGCACTTGTTCCGATGCGTAAAGGCCGGTCGCGGGCACATCATCGCGGCCCATGGCGACCGTCCCGTCTTCGACTTCCGCTGCCTCGGCCGCGCCCGCTGCGCGCTTCGATCGGCTGCTCCTCACCGGTGCCGCCGGGGCGCTCGGCCAGGTATTGCGGCCGCGCCTGAAGCGGCTCTGCCGGGTGCTGCGCGTCAGCGACATCGCGGCCATGGCTGCGGCCGGCGACGGTGAGGAAGTCGTCGTTGCTCCGCTTCAGGACGGCGCCGCCGTGCATGCGCTGGTAGAAGGCGTCGAGGCCATCGTCCACCTCGGCGGTGTCTCGGTCGAGGGGCCCTTCGAGCCGATCCTGCAGGCCAACATCGTCGGCGCCTGGAACCTCTACGAAGCGGCGAGGAAGCACGGCACGAAGCGCGTCGTCTTCGCCAGCTCGAACCACGTCACCGGCTTCTATCGGCAGGACGAGGTGATCTCGCCCCGCGATCCGATGCGTCCCGACGGCCACTACGGGCTGAGCAAAGCCTTCGGCGAGAACCTGTCGCGCTTCTACTTCGACCGCTACGGCATCGAGACGGTGTGCCTGCGTATCGGCTCGTCGTTCCCCGAGCCGAAGGACCGCCGCATGCTTGCCACCTGGCTCAGCTACGACGATCTCGAGCGCCTCGTCGTCGCCGGCCTGAGCGCGCCGGTGGTCGGGCACAGCGTCGTCTACGGCCTGTCCGACAACGCCACGACCTGGTGGGACAACACCTTGGCTGCGCACATCGGCTATCGGCCGAAAGACAGCTCCGAGCCGTTCCGCGCCGCGGCCGAGGCGCGCCAGCCGGCGCTCGACACGAGCGACCCGGCCGTCCTGTTCCAGGGCGGCGGCTTCGTCACCAAAGGCCCCTACGAATGACCGCGTCGACCGAGGCGCCACCCATCCCACTCAAGGAGACAGACATGAGATTCAAACCGCTTCGCTTGTTCACCCTGATCGCTACGGCATTGCTGTCGATGGCGGGAACGCAGGCGCTCGCGCGCGACTTTCGTTCGGCCGACGTGCATGCCAAGGACTATCCGACCAACCAGGCCGTCATGTACATGGGCGACCAGTTGTCGAAGGCCACCAACGGCAAGGACAAGATCAAGATCTTCGGCGACAGCGCGCTCGGCTCCGAGAAAGACACGGTCGAGCAGGTGAAGATCGGCGCCATCGACATGGTGCGGGTCAGCACCGCGGCCTTCCACGGCATCGTGCCCGAGTCGATGATTCGGTCGCTGCCCTTCCTGTTTCGCGACATCGATCATTTCAGGAAGACGATCTACGGCGCGCCGGGCGACAAGATCCTTGCTGCCTTCGACAAGGCCGGCTTCGTGGGCCTGTGCATGTACGAGAGCGGCGCGCGCTCGATGTACGCCAAGAAGCCGATCAAGAGCGTCGCCGACATGAAGGGCCTGAAGGTCCGCGTGCAGCAGTCCGACCTCTGGGTCAGCCTGGTCAACGCGATGGGCGCTTCACCCACGCCGATGCCCTTCGCCGAGGTCTACACGGGTCTGAAGACCGGCCTCATCGACGCGGCGGAGAACAACATTCCCTCGTACGAGGAGACCAAGCATTTCGAGTCCGCCCCGTTCTACTCGGAGACCATGCACGTGATGTCGCCGGAGGTGCTGGTGTTCTCGAAGAAGGTCTGGGACACGCTCACGCCCGAGGAGCAGGCTGCCATCCGCAAGGCCGCCAAGGAGTCGGTGCCCTACTACGTCAAGCTCTGGGACGCGCGCGAGAAAGACGCCAAGGCGGCCGTGATCAAGGGCGGCGCCAAGATCATCGACAGCGCGCAGATCGACAAGGAGAGCTTCGTCGACGTCGAGAAGGGCGTCTGGGAGAAGTACACGGCCACGCCCGAGCTGAAGTCGCTGGTGCAGGACATCGTCAACACGAAGTAGCGCGGGCATGGACTGGCTCAGCGCCTTGAGCGCCCGGCTCTCGCGCTGGGTGCTGGTCATGGCCTGCATCTGCCTGGCGTCGCTGGGCACGATCGTCATCTACGGCGTGGTGCTGCGCTATGTCTTCAACGACTCGCAGCCCTACGTCGAGCAGGTGGCCCTCCTCATGGTGATCTCGGTGGCGATGTTCGGCGCCGCCGCCGGCGCGCGCGACTCGGGGAACATCGGCCTCGACTCGCTGGCCAAGCTGCTGCCGCAGAAGGTGCAGTTCTGGATCAAGGTGATCGTCGAGCTGCTGATCATCGTGTTCGCCCTGCTCCTGCTCTGGGGCAGCGTGCACATGGGCACCTCGACCTGGCAGAACACGATCCCGACGCTCGGCATCTCCGAGGCGTTCCGCTATCTGCCGCCGGTCATCGCCAGCGTCCTCATCACCCTCTTCTCGATCGAGCACCTGATGGTCATGTTCCTGCGTCCACCGCCGGCTCCCGTATGGAACTGACCGTTCTCTGCGCGAGCTTCCTGCTCTTTCTGGTGCTCGGGGTGCCGGTTGCGTTCGCGATTGGCCTGAGCTGCCTGGCCACCTTCGCCGTCGAGGGCCTGCCCCTGGCCACGCCGATCCAGATGATGGTCTCGGGCATGAACGTGTTCTCGTTCCTGGCGATCCCGTTCTTCATCTTCTCCGGCGAGTTGATGCTGCACGGCGGCATCGCCGACAAGATCCTCAACTTCGCGCGCAGCCTGGTGGGGCACTGGAAGGGCGGCCTCGGCCTGGCCAACGTGGTCGCCAGCACGCTGTTCGGCGGCGTCTCCGGCTCGCCGGTGGCCGACACCTCGGCGATGGGCGGCGTCATGATCCCGATCATGAAGCGCGAGGGCTACAGCGCCGACTACGCGGTCAACGTGACGACGCACGCCTCGCTCACGGGCGCCCTGATGCCGACCTCGCACAACATGATCATCTACGCCTTCGCGGCGCAGGCCGCGGTCGGCGTGATCGACGGCCACTCGATCCGCGGCGTCTCGATCGGCGACCTGATGTTCGCCGGCCTCGTGCCGGTGTTCTGGATCATGGTCTGCATGCTCATTGCCGCCTACTGGCAGGCGGTGCGGAACGGCTTTCCGAAGCGGGCAGACGGCAGCTCGATGGTCGAGGTCTTTCCCGGCTGGGGCGCGGTGCTGCGCTCGTTCATCGCCGCGATTCCCGGGCTGATGGTGATCGTCGTCATCCTTGCCTGCGTGATGGGCGGCGTGACCACGGCGACCGAGGCGGCGGCGATCGCCGTCGCGTATTCGCTTTGCCTGACCGGCCTGATCTACCGCTCGATGGACCGCCACAAGCTGATGAAGTCGCTGGCCAAGGCGTCGAAGACGACCGGCGTCATCCTGCTCCTGATCGGCGTCTCGAACATGCTGCGCTGGCAGATGGCTTATCTCGAGATCCCGGACGCCATCAACGCCGCCTTGCTGCACGCGACGCAGACGCCCTGGCTGATGCTGCTCTACATCAACATCATCCAGATCTTTCTCGGCATCTTTCTCGACATGGCGGCGCACATCCTGATCACGACGCCGCTGTTCCTGCCGCTCGCCATCCAGATGGGCGTAGGCCCGGTGCAGTTCGGCATGATGCTGCTGCTGAACTGCGCGCTCGGCCTCGTTCATCCACCGGTGGGCACGGTGCAGTTCGTCGGCTGCGCCATCGGCAACATATCGATCGGCCAGGCGACGCGAACCGCCTGGCCCTACTACCTGGCGATCTGGGTCGCGATCAATCTGGTCACCTACGTCACGGTGTTCTCGACCTGGCTGCCGTCGCTGATCACGGGCCACCCGGTGTTCTGACGCTGGAGCCACGGAGGAGAACGGCATGTCGCCGAAGTCCGCCAAGCAGAGCGCCGCCGGGCTCGCCCTCGGTGCTGCTGCGGCAGGCACGCAAGCTGCCACCTTCGTCTACGTCTCGAACGCCGACAGCCAGGAAATCTCGGTGCTGCAGATGGACCGCGCGAGCGGCGCGCTCACCGCGATCGAGACCCTGAACGTCGGCGGCACGGTGATGCCGATGGCGGTGAGCCCCGAAAAGAAGATGCTGTACGCGGCGCTGCGCTCGCAGCCGTTTCGCGTCGCCAGCTTCGCCATCGACCCGGCGACCGGCAAGCTGAAGAAGCTCGGAGAGGCGGCGCTCGCCGACAGCATGGCCAACATCGATCTCGACCGCAGCGGCAAGTGGCTGTTCGCCGCTTCCTACGGCGGCAACAAGATCACCGTCAACTCGATCGACAAGGACGGCGTCGTCGGCGCGGTGCAGCAGCTCATCCCGACCGGGCCGAACGCGCACGCCATCCACGTCGACGCGGCCAATCGCTACGTCTTCGCGACCAGCCTGGGCGGCGATCACCTCTCGGCCTGGCGCTTCGACGCCGCCACCGGCACGCTCAGCGCGCACGACCCGGCGATCGTCGGCTCGACGCCGAAGTCGGGGCCGCGCCACTTCGCCTGGGACAAGGCGCAGCGCCACGCCTACCTGCTGTGCGAGCTCGATGCCTCGCTCGCCGTGTTCGACTACGACGCCGCGCGCGGCACGATGCGCGAAGTGCAGCGCACCAGCGCCTTGCCGCCCGGCTTTGCCGGCAAGCCCTGGGCCGCCGATCTGCACCTCTCGCCGGACGGCGGCCATCTCTACGCTTCGGAGCGCACGACGAGCACGATCGCCGTCTACGAGGTCGACGCGGCGAGCGGCCAGCTCAAGACGCTGGCCAGCGTGCCGACCGAGAACACGCCGCGCGGCTTCGCCATCGATCCTTCCGGGCGCTACCTGATCGCGTCGGGGCAGGAGTCGCATGCCATCGCCGTCTATGCGATCGATTCGGCCAGCGGTGCCCTGACACCCCTGCAGCGCTACGCCGTCGGCAAGAACCCGAACTGGATCGAGATCGTCGAGTTGCCGTAGCGCGAAGGCGCTACAGCTTCATCAGCCTCGGCAGCACCAGGCTCAGCCACGGGAAGGCGACCAGCACGCCGAGCAGCACGATCTCGGCCCAGACAAAAGGCCAGACGCCGCGAAAGATGGTCTGCGTCGTGATGCCGGGCAGCATGCTCTTGACGACGAACATGTTCATGCCGACCGGCGGGCTGATCAGGCCGATCTGCACGACGACGACGATGATGATGCCGAACCAGACCGGGTCGAAGCCGAGGCCGACGACGATCGGAAAGAACACCGGAATCGTCAGCAGGATCATCGACAGCTCTTCCATCGCCGTGCCGAGCACGACGTAGATCGCGCAGATCACCACCATCACCGTGATCGGGCTCAACTGGTAGTGCGTGATCCAGCCCTTCAGGTCGGCGGGCATGGTCGTGTAGTTGAGAAAGTTCGAGAAGATCAGCGCGCCGACGAGGATGACGAAAAGCATCGCCGTCGTGCGCGCGCTGTCCTCGAGCACGGCGAGCAGCGCCTTCCAGTCGAGGGCGCGGCGCGCCAGCGCGAAGACGAAGGCGCCCGCCGCACCGATGCCTGCCCCCTCGGTGGCGGTGAAGATGCCGCCGTAGATGCCACCCATGACGACGGTGAAGAGCACGACCACCGCCCAGACGTCGCGCAGCGCCTTCATCCGCTCGGGCCAGCCGATGCGCTCGGCCGGCGGTCCGGCCTTCGGATTGCGCCAGCACATGTACTGCACCGCGACGCAAAGAAGCACCGTCGCGACCAGACCCGGCAACACACCGGCCGCGAACAGCTTGCCGATGTTGGTCTCGGTCATGATCCCGTAGATCACCATGATGGTCGACGGCGGTATCAGGATGCCGAGCGTGCCGCCTGCGGCGATCGTGCCGACGGCGAGCTCGTCGGAGTAGCCGTGGTCGCGCATCGACGGGTAGGCGACCTTGGTCATCGTCGCGGCCGTAGCGATCGACGAGCCGCAGATCGCACCGAAGCCGGCGCAGGCCATGACGGTCGCCATCGCCAGGCCGCCGCGCAGATGGCCGACGAAGGTGTAGGCGGCGCGATAGAGTTCCTTCGACATGCCGGCGCGGGTCACGAAGTTGCCCATCAGGATGAAGAGCGGCACGACCGAGAGCGTGTACTGAAAGCCCGACTCGTAGACCACCGTCGTCGCCGAGGCCATCGAGGGCCCGAGTCCGCGCATCCACCACAGGCCGAGAAAGCCGACCAGCCCCATCGAGATCGCGATCGGCACGCGCAGGAACGAGAGCGCGAGCATGGCGGCCAGGCCGATCAATGCTTCGGTCATACGATGGTCTTGCCGTCGTCTTCGCCGTGCGGCACGAAGATGAGCGTGAGATGGATCACCGCGGCAATGACGATCATCGTGCCCATCAGGTAGACGATCGGCGCGAGCGGCAACTTCAGCACGTTGGTCGTATCGCCATAGCCGGCAACGCGCACCGCGCGCCTGAAGATCAGGAAACCGACGCCCGCCAGCGTCAGCGCGCAGATCACCTCGGCGATCATGTCGAGGGCGCGCTTGAAGCGCGGCGAGAAGTAGGGGTCGAAGGTGTCGATGACGATGTGCTCGCGCCGCCCCGAAACCAGCGGCAGGCCGCAGTAGATGAGCGCGGCGAGCAGGATTTCGGTCAGCTCGAAGCCGCCCGGCAGTGGCTTGTTGAAGACATAGCGGCCGATCACGTCGACCGCCGTGATCAGCATCATCAGGAACAGCACGCTCGCCGAGGTGAATCCGAGCGCGGACCGCAGGCGGGCAACCAATCCTTTCATCGCTGGTTTCTTCGCTTCCGCTCGGCGCGCCGCGCCCAGGCGTCGAACGTGAGATTCATGATCCGGTCGATGCGCAGGAAGTCGCGTGCGCGCCGCGCCTCGCCGGCATCGATCGGCTTCGCGCCGCCGACCGCCGCGGCATCGATCTGCTGGCGCGCCATGCGCTCCATGAAGACGGCGAGAAAGCCCGCCTCCTGCACCGAGCGGCCGGCCGCGAGCAGGCCATGGTGCGCGAGCAGCAGCGCGTGCTTGGCGCCGAGCGCGCCGGCGATCAGCTCGCCCTCGCGGTCGGCGGTGGGCAGCCCCGGCCAGGCCGGCAGGAACGCGATGTCGTCGAAGAGCGGCGTCGCGTCCATGTGCGCGACGATCAGCGGCTGCGCCGCCGCCGCCAGCGCCGACGCCGCCGGCGCGTGGGTGTGCCCGATGGCATGCACATCGGCTCGCGCGCGATAGATCCAAAGATGAAATCGCGTCGCCGGATTCGGCTCGCGAATCCCATGCGAGCCCTCGCCGTCGAGCACGGCGAGCGAGTCGTCGATGAGCAGCCACGAGCTTTCCTCGGCCTCGTCGAAGGCGAGGCCGAGCGGCAGGGTCCAGAAGGTGCCGCTTCGCGGCCCGCGCGCCGTGAGCTGGCCGGCGAGGCCCGACTCGTGGCCTTCGTCGGCCAGGATCCAGGCCAGGCGCGTCAGCGGTCGGCGCGGGTCGCCGGTGCTCATGGCGATCGCAGTCGCGTTCAGTTGCCGGCGGCGACCTTCTTCAGCTCCTCGTGGAACTCGGCATAGACCTTGGCGCCATCGACGCCCTTGGCGTTGGCCGACTTGATCCACTCCTGCGCCAGCGGCGCGGTGAGGCGGCGCACGTCGGCGACCAGCGCCGGGCTCGCTTCGGTGATCTGCACGTTGGCCGCCTTCATCGCCTCGAGGCCGACCTTGTCGGCGGCGTCCCAGGCCTTGCCCGCCAGGCGCGCGAGCACCTCGCCCGAGACCGAGAGGATGGCGTCCTGGTCCTGCTTGGGCAGAGCGTCCCACTTCTCCTGGTTCATGAAGAAGCCGAACGACGACGAGTAGAAGCCGCCGGGAAAGAAGGTCGCGTAGTGGACGACCTTGTCGAGGTTGAACGACTTGATCGACTCGAGCGGAAAGAAGGTGCCGTCGGCGATGCCGGCGGAGAGGATCTCGTACGACTCGGGCGCCGGCTTGACCAGCGGCGAGGCGCCGAGCGCCTTGGCCGCCGCCTCGGAGATGCCGCCGCCGCTCCTGATCTTCATGCCGGCGATGTCGGCCACCGTCGTCACCGGCTTCTTGACGAGAAACATCTGACCCGGCCCGTGCGTCCACACGCCGAGCAGCTTGACGCCCTTGTATTCGTTGGCCGCCTGCAGGTACTTCCAGTGGATGCGCGAATACGCCACCGAGTTGATCTCGCCCGTGGTGCCGGCGCCGGGCAGCTCGGCGAGCAGCGGCAGCGGATGGCGCGCCGGCGTGTAGCTCGCCGTCACGTACGACACGTCGACGAGGCCGTCGCGCACCGCGTCGAAGGTGCCGGGCGCGGCCGAGGGATGCTTGGCGAGCATCTGGAACTTGACGCGGCCGTTGGTCGCCTTCTCGACCGAGGTGGCCCAGGCCTGCAGCACGTCGCGGGTGAGCAGGTGATTGGGGCCGACCCAGCTCGACATCGTCAGCGTGGTCTGCGCCGATGCCGCGCTGGCAGCGACGCCGAGAACGAGACCGGTGACGAGGGCGGCGAAGTGACGACGGGATGCCATGGCGATGACTCTCTTCAAGCGTTTGAACGGGTGGAACGGGGCGAGCCCGCGGCGTATCGTCGGCAGCGAAGCTGCCTCCGGGAAGCCGGCGCGCGGCGCGTAGCTTGCGGCTTCCCGCCGCCGCCCGTCGATCTCGTAAACCCTCTATGACCTCACCGAATCCACTGCCCCGCGTCGGCTTCATCGGCCTCGGCGTGATGGGCCGCCCGATGGCCGCTCACCTCGCTGCGGCCGGTTATCCGATGCAGCTCTTCGATGCGGCGCCGGGCGTCGCCGGCGCGCTCGCCGCCACGCTCACCGGCGCCTGCGCGGCGGAGTCGCCCGCAGCGCTCGCAGCGGCGAGCGACATCGTCGTCACGATGGTGCCGAACGGCGAGGCCGTGCAATCGCTCCTGAACGGCGACGACGGGTTGCTGCGTGGCCTGCGGCCCGGCACGCTGCTGCTCGACACCTCGTCGTCGGAACCGTGGCTCACCGAACGTGCCGCGGCGCTGCTCGCCGAGCGTGGCGTGGCCATGGTCGATGCGCCGGTCTCCGGCGCGGAGTGGGGCGCCAAGGCGGCCGCGCTGGTCTTCATGGTCGGCGGTGCAGCTGCCGACCTGGAGCGCGTGCGGCCGCTGCTCGAGACGATGGGCAAGTCGATCTTTCATGTCGGCGGCCTCGGCGCGGGACATGCCATGAAGTGCCTCAACAACCTCATCACCTCGGTCAACCTGCTGGCGCTGAGCGAAGGCCTGGCGATGGGCAAGCGCTACGGCCTCGACCCGGACGCGATGATCGATGTGCTCGATCTCTCGACCGGCATGTCGTGGGTGGCGCGGACGCACATCAAGCAGCGCGTTATCAGCCGCCGCTTCGACGACCCGTTCAAGCTGGCGCTGATGGTCAAGGACATCGGCATCGCCATGCAGCTGGCGCAGAGCACGGACACGCCGGCGCCCCTGAGCGCGCTGACGCAGCAGCTCTGGCGCGCCGCGGCCGATCAGGCCGCACCGGAGGCCAGCGTCAGCGAACTGGTGCGCTGGGTCGAACGCCAGAGCGGCATCGAGATCAGCGCCGGCGCGTCGCCGAGGGCGCACCGATGAACGTGCCGAAGAAGAAACTGCGCTCGGCCATCGTCACCGAGGGCCTCGACCGGGCGCCGCACCGCGCCTTCCTGCGCGCCACCGGCGTCGGCGACGAGGACTTCGGCAAGCCCTTCGTCGGCATCGTCAGCCAGCACGGCGAGAACACGCCGTGCTCGATGTCGCTCGGCCCGCAGGCCGACGCGGCGCGGCTCGGCGTCGCCGCCGGCGGCGCCATTCCCGTGCAGTTCACGACCGTCTCGGTCTCCGACGGCGTGTCGATGAACCACAAGGGCATGCGCATGAGCCTGGTCTCGCGCGAGCTGATAGCAGACTCGATCGAAGCGGTCGTTCGGGCCCATGCCTACGACGCACTGGTCGGCTTCGCCGGCTGCGACAAGACGCTGCCCGGCGTGATGATGGCGATGGTGCGGCTGAACTGCCCGAGCGTCTTCGTCTACGGTGGCGCGATGCTGCCCGGCACCTGGCGCGGCAAGGACGTGACCATCCTCACCACGTATGAAGGCGTCGGCTCGGTGCTCGCCGGCACGATGACCGAGGCCGAGCTCGACCAGCTCGGCCACGCCTGCGCGCCGACGCTCGGTTCGTGCCCCGGCCAGTTCACCGCCAACACGATGGCGATGGTGGCCGAGACGCTCGGCCTCGCCATGCCCGGCTCGGCGATGCTGCCGGCGGCGTATTCGGAGCGCCTGGCGATGGCGCGACGCGCCGGCCGTCGCGCGACCGAGATCGTTGGTGACGGTGGTCCCTTGCCGCGCGACCTGGTGACGCGCAAGTCGCTCGAGAACGCCTGCGCCGCAGTCGCCGCCACCGGCGGCTCGACCAACGCGGCCTTGCACCTGCCGGCGATCGCGCACGAGGCCGGCATCCGCTTCTCGCTCGACGACGTCGCCGAGGTCTTCGCGCGTACGCCGCTGATCGGCAACCTGCAGCCGGGCGGCAAGTACCTGGCCGTCGACCTGCATCGCGTCGGCGGCGTCGGCGTGGTGCTGAAGGCGCTGCTCGACGGCGGCTGCCTGCACGGCGATGCACTCGCCCTCTCGGGCCGCACGCTCGCCGAGGAATTGGCCGGCCATGCTGCGCCCGACGGCGACGTGGTGCGCAGCATCGGCCAGGCGCTGCACCCGACCGGTGGCGTCGTCGTGCTGAAGGGCAACCTCGCGCCCGACGGCGCATTGATCAAGATCGCCGGCTTGAAGAGCGCCGTCTTCGAAGGGCCGGCGCGCGTCTTCGAGTGCGAGGAAGACGCCTTCGCCGCGGTCAAGGCGCGCGCCTATGCGGCCGGCGAGGTGCTCGTGATCCGCAACGAAGGTCCGCGCGGCGGGCCGGGCATGCGCGAGATGCTCGGCGTCACGGCGCTCGTCTACGGTCAGGGCATGGGCGAGAAGGTGGCGCTCATCACCGACGGGCGCTTCTCCGGGGCCACGCGCGGCATGATGGTCGGCTACATCGGCCCCGAGTCGGCCGACGGCGGTCCGATCGCGCTGGTGCAGAGCGGCGACCGCATCCGCATCGACGGCGACGCGCGCACGCTCGATCTGAAGGTGGCCGACGACGAACTGGCGAGGCGTCGCGACGCACACCAACCGCAGCCGCGCCAGCGACTCGCCGGCGTGCTCGAGAAATACGCGAAGCTGGTCGGCCCGGCGCATCTCGGCGCCGTAACGCACTCGGGCGCGGTCGAGTGGGAGGACGAAACGCCTCTGTCATCCTGAGCGAAGCGAAGGGTCCCGGTGCCCGCGTTGAGGTCCTTCGCTTCGCTCAGGATGACGCGGCGCCGAACATCAGGCGTGCCCCGCCACCGCGTGCGGCACGTACGGCGCTTCGAGCTCGGCGATGTCTTCGGGCGAGAGCACGAGCGTGAGCGCGGCGACGGCGTCGTCGAGCTGCTCGAGCCGGGTCGCGCCGACGATCGGCGCCGAGACCTCGCTCTTGGCCAGCACCCAGGCCAGCGCTACCTGCGCGCGCGGCCGGTCGAGGCGCTTCGCCACGGCCGCGAGCGCCTCGACGACCTTGCGGTCGCCTTCGCCGGTCGTCGCGTAGAGGCTGCGGCCGAACTCGTCGGTCTCGGAGCGGGCGCTGGTCTGGTCCCAGTCGCGCGTCAGGCGGCCGCGCGCGAGCGGGCTCCACGGGATGACGCCGATGCCTTCGGCCTTGCAGAGCGGCAGCATCTCGCGCTCTTCTTCGCGATAGAGAAGGTTGACGAAGTTCTGCATCGTTGCAAAGCGCGCCCAGCCGTGCCGGTCCGACAGGTAGAGCGACCTTGCGAACTGCCATGCGTACATCGACGAGGCGCCGATGTGCAGGGCTTTGCCGGCGCGCACCACGTCGTTCAGCGCCTCGAGCGTTTCCTCGATCGGCACGGCGTAGTCCCAACGGTGGATCTGGTAGAGGTCGACGTAGTCGGTGCCCAGTCGCTTCAGGCTCGCATCGATCTCGGCGAAGATGGCCTTCTTCGACAGGCCGGCGCCGTTCGGCCCCTTGTGCATGCGGCCGTGCACCTTGGTGGCGATCACGATCTCGCCGCGCCGCGCGTAGTCGACGAGGGCGCGGCCGACGATCTCTTCGCTGGTGCCGTCGGAATAGACGTTGGCGGTGTCGAAGAAGTTGATGCCGAGGTCGAGCGCCTTCTTGATGAAGGGCCGGCTCGCCGCGTCGCCCAGCGTCCACGGATGGTTGCCGCGCTCGGGCACGCCGTAGCTCATGCAGCCGAGGCAGATGCGCGAGATTTCGAGGCCGGTGCGGCCGAGGCGGGTGGTCTTCACGGGCGCCAGTGTGCCTCGTTGCGTGGATTCGATGCAGGCGCCACGATTTTCGCCGCGGCCCGTAGACAGCCGGTCGCCGAGGCGGCCACACTCGCCGTCTTCTTCCCGAAAGGAGCTTGCCCGGATGACGACCCTCGAGACCGACTACCTCGTCATCGGCGCAGGCGCCGTGGCGATGGCCTTCGTCGACACGCTGCTGACCGAAGACGCCACCGCAACGGTGCTCATGGTCGACCGCAACCATCGTCCGGGAGGCCACTGGAATCACGCCTATCCCTTCGTGCGGCTGCACCAGCCTTCCGCGTGGTATGGGGTCGCCTCGCGCGAGTTGAGCGACTGGTCGCTCGAGGCCACCGGGTTCGACGAGGGGATGCTGAGCCTCGCTTCCGGCGCGGAGGTGATGGCGCATTTCGAGCAGGTGATGAAGCAGCGCTTCCTGCCGTCGGGCCGCGTGCGCTGGTGTCCCAAGAGCGAGTACATCGGGGGCGACGGCCGCAACCACCGCTTCCAGTCGCTCTTGACGGGCGAGCAGCACACCGTGCGCGTGCGCCGCAAGCTGGTGAACGCGACACACGCGAAGACCGAAGTGCCGTCTACCCATCCGCCCAGGTACGAGGTGGCGGCAGGCGTGACCTGCATCGCGCCCAATGCGTTGCCCAACGTCACGCGCCCCTATGCCCGGTACACGGTGGTTGGATCGGGCAAGACCGGCATGGATGCGTGCCTCTGGCTGGTCGAGAACGGCGTGCCACACGACGCCATCCGCTGGGTCATGCCGCGCGACGCGTGGGTGATGAACCGCGCTAACATCCAGCCGGGCCCGCAGGGCTGGCGGCGCTATTTCGACAACAACCTGGCGCAGTTCGAGGCGATCTGCGCGGCGGGCGACATGGCCGACCTGTTCCTCCGGCTGGAAGCCGCGGGTGCGTTGATGCGCGTCGACCCCGCCGTGGAGCCCACCACGTACCGTTGTGCAATCGTGTCTCCAGGCGAGCTCTCGCAACTGCGGCAGCTGCGTGACACCGTGCGGCTGGGGCGCGTGCGCGCGCTCGAGCCGAACCGGATCGTCCTGGAGCGCGGCGAGGTGCCCGCCGATCCCGACACGCTGTACGTGAACTGCACCGCGTCCGCGATCCAGCCGACACCCGACCTGCCCGTGTTCGACGCCGACACCATCCACCTGCTGATGGTGCGCATGTGCCAGCCGCTGTTCAGCGCCAGCGTGGTCGCCTGGGTGGAGGCCCATGTGGCGGACGCACAGGAACGCAATGCGTTGTGCGAGCCTGTGCCTGGCCCCGAATTGCCGATCGACTTTTTGCGCATGTGGGCGCCGACGCTGGCGAACACCGCGCGCTGGCGTCAGCATCCGGCGTTGATGGGCTGGCTGTCGAAGTGCCGCCTCAACGGGCAGGCCGTGGTGCTCAAGGGCGTCGAGATGAAGCCGATCTACGACCGC
>JANXXS010000332.1 GCA_025350505.1 Burkholderiales bacterium | reverse complement strand
GCTGACGATCGGCCCGGTGCCGGGCAATCCGGCCGAGGTGGCCAGCGAGGTCAGCTGGGGCGGCCTGGCCGGAACGATCTGGTGGATCAACCCGCGCCTGGGCATCGCCGCGGTGCTGATGACGCAGCGCTGGTTCGGCTTCGGCAATCCCTATGCCTTCGTGTTCAAGCAGCAGGCGTACCGGGCCTTGGGCTTCTAGCCCGCAAGCCTGCCATGCGACGCTGCTGAGGAAATCGGCTACTGATGAAATTCGACTGGGTATTCCGCAAGTACACACCGCCCGAAGCCGACGAGCCGTCGGCCGAGGTCGCCGAGGACGAGGCCGATGCACGCGCCACGGCGGCCGACGCGGCCCCGGCCTTCGACTGGCAGCCGAGACTGCAGGCGGCGATGGGCGACGACGACGCCCTGCTCGCCTTGTTGCGCGAGAACGTGCCGGTCGACGTCAAGATGGCTGCCGTCGCCGCCCTGGCCGGCGAAGAGGCCCTGAAGGTCGCCGAGCGCGAGCATCGCACGCACGATCGTCGTGTCCATCGGCTCGCCAAGCAGCGCTACCTGGCGCAGGTGGCATGGCGCGAAACCCGCGAAGGCGCCGATCGTCTGATCGAAGCCGCGCATGCGCTGGGCGAGGAGGCCCTGGTTCCCACCAATCGCCTGGTCGAGCTCGACCGGGCCTGGCAGGGCCTCGACCTGACCCTGCTCGACGCGGCGCGGCGCGGCGCGTTCGAGGCCGCGCTGGCCCGCCTGGTGGCGGCGACGCGCGAGCGCGGCGACCACACGCTCGAGATCGAGCGATGGACCGCCGAGGCGCGCCGGGCGCTGGCGCGCTTGCACGCTGCATGCGCGTCGGCTGCCGCCGGCGCCACCGATGACGCACACCTGGCAGACGCCTGCCGCTCGGCGCTTGCGGTCCTCGAGGCCGCACCGCCCGATGGCGCACCCGTCGCGTTGCGCGAATCGCTGCACCATGCCCTCGACGGTGCCACCGAACTCGGCGCGCGACTCGCTGTCCTCGATGCGTTGATGCAGGCACCGACGACGGTCCGCGCGACGCCCACGCCGGCAGCGGCTGCGGCCGCGCCCGCGCCCGCGCCCGCGCCCGCGATGCCGGAGCCTGCCGGGACCGACGCCGCCACCGAACCACTCGTCACCGCAGAGCCTGCGGCACACGGCGACGCTGCGCCTGCGCCGCGCGACGCGCTGTCACACTGGCTCGAGCTTCCGCCCTTGGCCGATGCGCAGCTCGCCGAGGTGCTGACGCGCCGATTCGAGCAATGGCAGAGCGACCGCGACCAGGCCCGCCAGGCGCGGCGCGACGAGCGGCGCGAGCGGGCGCGCGAACGCGAGCGGCAGGTCCGCCAGCAACGCACCGGAACGCTGGCCTCGGCGCTCGAGCGGGCCGAGGCCGCGCTCGCCGGCGGCCAACTCGCCGACACGCACAGGCATCTGCTCGAGATCGACGAGCTGCTGCACGGCGGCGCATCGGCCACGGCAATGCAGTCGCGGATCGATGCGGTGCAGGCCGAGTACACGCGGTTGAAGGGCTGGCAACACTGGGGCGGCGGACTGGCCCGCGACGAGCTGCTGCTGCAGGCCGAAGCGCTGGCCGCGGCGACGCAGGGCGAGGCCGGCGCGGCCATCGTCAAGCTCGGCGTCCGGCAGCAGGCCGAAGTCATCGACGACCTGCGTGCGCGCTGGAAGGAGCTCGACCGACTGGGCGGCGCCACCAGCCGCTCGCACTGGCAACGTTTCGACGCTGCCCTCAAGACCGCCTACGGCCCGGTCGCCGCCCACCTCGACGTGCAGCACGCCGCGCGGGTGCAGAACCTGGTGGCGCGCGACCAGCTCGTCGCCGCATTGAACGCAGTGCCGACGCCCGATGCGGGCGAAGGCGATGCGCGGCCCGACTGGCGATCGCTGGCCGCGGCGCTGGCGCGCTTCCAGACCGAGTGGCGAAAGCTCGGGCCGCTCGAGCACACCGTGCCGCGCAAGGCGCGCGACTCATTGGTTTCGCGCATGGACGCCGCCGTGCAGCGCCTCGAGGCGCCG
>JANXXS010000283.1 GCA_025350505.1 Burkholderiales bacterium | reverse complement strand
CGATCGCCGTCGCCAGCGAATAGCCGCGGTCGTTCGGCGACTTCTTCCAGGCCGTGAAGGCGCCGAGGACGACGGCCCGCTGTGCATCGAGCACGCCCGCCTGCTGCAGCTGCAGGAGATTGCGCTCGATCCGGTAGGGATGCTCGTTGACGTCCTCGAGGAAGAGGATGCCGCCCCTGACGCGCGGAAAGTGCGGCGTCGCAAGCAGCGAGTTGACGACGCAGAGGTTGCCGCCCCAAAGCGTGCCGCGCGCCTCGAGGCCGTCGAAGCCGGCGTCGGTGCGAAAGCCGACCGCCTCGAGCGCGCCCGACATCGCCTCGGCAAAGCAGGCCTCGGTCACGTCGTCGACCCCGCCTTCGCGCTCGCTCCTTCCAAAATCCTCACAGGCGAGCGGCCCGGCCCAGGTGACGGCCCCGGGAGCACGTGCGAGCAGGCCCAGCTGCAGCGAAGTCATGTCGCTCATGCCGACCCAGCGCGTGCCGGCGGCGACGCTCTTGGCGATCAGCTTCCAGTCGACGCGGTCGAGCAGGCGCGTCAGCCCGTAACCGCCACGGGTAGCGAGCGCGACGCTCGGCCGCGCCGTAGCGACGCGGTGCAGCGCAGCGAGCCGGACATCGTCGTCGCCGGCAAAGCGCTGCGCCTTGAACGCCGCCGCTTCGTCGATGGTCACGTCGAAACCGAGTCGGCCGAGCCGCGCGGCCGCGCGACGCAGGGGCGCGACCGAGCGCAACAGACCCGCTGGCGAGAACAGGCGCAGCGATGAAGGCAAGGCGCTCATCGTTCCGGCTCGTTGCCGATCTCGAGCGATTCGCCCGCCGGTATCACGCCGGGCTCTTCATCGGTCTCTGCGTCGGCGACCGGCGGCGACGCCGAAGGCACCGCGCGACGCTGCCGATATTGTTCTCGCCGCTCGACGAAGAACGAGCGCAGCACCTCGGCCGAAGCCTCGGCGAGAACGCCGCCGACGACTTCGGTGTGATGGTTCAAGGCCGGTGTGCCGAAGACGTCGATGACCGAACCGGCGCCGCCGGCCTTCGGGTCGAGTGCGCCGTAGACCACTCGCTTGACCCGGGCGTGCAGCAGCGCCATGGCGCACATCGCGCAGGGCTCGAGCGTCACGTAGACCTCGCATTCGGGCAGCCGGTAGTTGCCGAGCAACTTCGCCGCGTGGCGCAGGGCGACGATCTCCGCATGCGCCGTCGGATCGTGATCGGTGATCGGCCGGTTGTAGCCGGTGGCCAGCACCTGGCGGCCGCCCGGTGCGTCGCGCACGATCACCGCGCCCACCGGCACCTCGCCGACGAGCCAGGCGTTGTGTGCCTGGTCGAGGGCCAGCCGCATGCCGGCTTCGTCGTGGGGGCCCGGCATCAGAGCCGGGCTCGATCGTCGCATTCCATACGAGAGTGTGCCGGAACCGGCACCGGCCGGTCACCGGCCGGGACGTTGCCCGCCGTCCCGCGCGTGCCGGTCAGGGAAAGACGACCCGCGTCATTCGACCGAAGGCCTGTCCAGAGGCGAACTCGGCCTCGCCCACCAGCACCGAGCTGCCGTCGGGGATGAGCGTCAGCGCGCCGGCAGTGGGGGTTATGAAGGTCACCGCGGGTTCCCATGCGCCGCTGTGGAAACGACGCACGTCGACGCCGCCGCCGAGGCTGCCGGCCACGACCGGATCGCCGTTCACGAACGCGAGCGCCGCGACTTCGTTGAATGTGGTCAGCGGTGGAGCAATGGCGAGCGGCACGAACGCGGTCCCGTCGAAGCCGGCAAGGCTGACGGACGCCGCCACACGCTTGCCCCACGCCACCCACGGGCGGCCATCGGGCGCGATGGCGATCTGCATCTTGCCGATGTGATCGGTGGCGTCCGATACCGCGTCCAGCTGTCCGAGGGAGATCCAGGTGGTGCCATTGAACGTGGCGACCCGAAGCGCCTCGGCGTTGCTGCTGGCGAATCCTTGCAGATAGGCGATGACGGGATTGCCGGTGCCGTCGATGGTCAGCTCCTGTCCGCTGAACACAAAGCCGGCGACTGCGCCAAGCGAGGCCCAGGCCGTGCCGTCGAAACGGAACGCCTGCAAGTCGAAGGCGCCGCCACCGCCGACGAAGCTCACGATCGGCCGATTGGCGGCGTCGATGGCCAGCCGCGGCCTGGCCGTCGTGAGATCGGGACGCCCGGTCTGGAACGGCGCGACGAGAGTCACCCAGGTGTTCGCTGTCCCGTCGTAGCGCCGAACCGAGACTTCGCCGCCGGTGCCCGCGGCGTTCATCTGCTCGATCGCGACGAAGACGGCACCGCTGTGATCGATGGCGAGCGCGAGATCGGTGCCGAACGTCCGCTCGTTGGCAGCCGGCCCGAGCCGGACGAAGTCGCTGCCGTCGAAGCGCACCAACTGGACGTTGCCGTTGTCCGCCCGCTGAAACGCGGCATGTGGGACGCCAGTGGTGCTGAGGGCAAAGGCGAGTCGCGTCCCCTGCCCCTTGAATTCGAAGTCGGCGCCGAGCACGCTCGATCGCGATACGGTCCACGACGCGGCGACCGTCCCGGTGATCGCGTTTCCGGCGGCATCGTGGACACCACCCCAGCTCAGACTGGCAATACCGAGCGGAAACGTGGCGCCTGCCGTCACGGTCAACCGGGTGCCGTTGGCGTCCAGCGCGGCGGTGAACGCGATCGGCTGCGCGGTGGTCGAGCCGATCGGCGTGACGGTCAAGCGAATCGCGTCGCTGAGCTGGAACGGAGCGGCAAGGACGGCCTCGTTGAAGTCGACAGTGAAGACCGTCGCCTGGCTGACCTCCGTAGACACGTCGGGCGCGAACCCGGTGATCTGCGGCGCCGTCCTGTCGATGACCACCGTCACCGGTGTGCCGGTGAACGTGATGCCGTTCTTCTTGGCGCTCGGGATCAGCGAATAGCTGCCCTCGGCAAAGGTCGAGGAATCCCAGAAGCCGGTGTAGAAGAATTGCGGTCCGAACTGAGCGACGCTCGTCTGGTCGACGAACAGCTCGACGCTGTCGGGTGTGCCGTCCACCTCGATGCGAAACGGCAGGACGGTCTGCGAATTGGTCGAGGTCGGGCCCGACGGACGCGTCAAACGCACGTCGAGAGTGACGCAGGTCATGGTCAGCGTCACGTTGATGTTCGTGTTGACCGGCGGCGCGACGTCGACCGAGCCGCTGCAAGCGGCGCCTGGCGTCTGGGCCTGCGCCGTCAGGCGGGTCGTGGTGCTGGACGCGGCCACCTGGAACTGGCGCGCCGTTCCGACAGCGACCTGTGCATTGGCGGAATAGCCGGGACCGGTGCCCGCGACGACGCTTCCGGTGACGATGGCCCGGGTCCCTGCCGGCAAGGTCGTGCCGGTCACGTTGACCGTCAGGTTGATCGTCCCTTGCTGCGCCGCAAAGTCTCCGTTCCACCAGGAGAAGTGCGAGATCGTCGCACGCAGGGCAAGCCCGGTCGGCGACGCAGCCGAGGCGACGACGGTGCCGTTGCCCTCCTGCTTCCACAGGCCGCTCTGCGTGTCGAGGGACCAGAGTGGGACGGTACTGCCGACGACGAGGAGGCTACCGTCCTGCTGTCGATCGACGAACAGCGGCAGCTCGATATCGGCCGTCTTTCCGGCCGCCAGATTCAATTTCTGTCCGCCCTGCTCCGGCACCAGCTCGCTCGTGCCGACACTGACGATGGCTTGTCGCGCCCCGCCCGCCGGAATGCCTTCGAACAGGCCGGGGAAGGCGCCGATGTCGATCTCGGAGACGTCGACCGGCGTCATCGACATCTGGATCGCGCCGCTCACTGGCCGGCCTGCCGCGTCGACGAGCGCGCCCGGAGGAAACGTGACCTTGACGCCCTGCGAGCCGGTCGCCGAGCCGCCGGCTTCGATGCTGCCGATAGTTTGCGCTGCGCCGCGCGCAATCAGCATCGCCTGCAGCGAGACCGTCGTCGTGGCGCCGGTCGGCAGGTTGACGACCTTGAACTGCTCGGCAAAGCCGGTCTTCGTGACCGAGATCACTCGCTCGCCGCCGGTCGCGACTGCGAGGGAGGCCTGGCCGCCTGCATCGGTGTTGGCATTGTTCGGCCCCGATACGACCGACGCACCGGCGACGAAGCGGCCGAGCGTGTCGATGACGGTGACGGCCACGGTCACCGTCTCTCCTGGCGGCGACCCGCCAGGTGGTGAGGCGGGATCGCCACCGCCTCCACCGCACGCAACCAGGACGCTCAGACATGCGGCACCGAGCCACGACCTTGACCTTTGCATATCGCCTCCGATGTGATCGATTGACGAGGCCATGCTAGGAATCGCATCGTGATTGCGCCGCGACAGCCGCGCGACAGCGCCGCGGCGCGCTGCCGCGCAGTGAGCACGCTGCCTAGAATCTTCCCGATGCAGCGCCTGACCGTCGCCCTCCTCGGCGAGCCGCACATCCATGTCGATGACCGGCCGATCGCGTGCGCGTCGAAGAAGGCCGTCGGCCTTTTCTACTACCTGGTGCATTCGAGGCAGCGGCAATCGCGGCGTGAGCTGGCGCGGCTGTTCTGGAGTGGCGACCCGGAGGCCGCCCGGACCAGCCTTCGCTCCGCCCTGCAGCGGCTACCCGCGCCGCTTGCCGCATGGCTGGCGATCGAGCGCGAAAGCATCGGCCTGCGCGAGACCGAAGACGCCGAGATCGAGCTCGACACCCATCGCTTTGCCGCGCTTGCCCGCGACGACGACATCGACTCCTTGAGCCGCGCCTCCGAGATCTACGGCGGTGAGCTTCTCAAGGGCCTCGAGCTCGACGCCGCGCCGGAATACGACGACTGGCTGCACCGCGAGCGGATCCGCTTTCGGCAACTGGCACAGTCGGTGTTCGATCGGCTGATCACGCGGCATCGAGAGCGTGCCGGACGCGATTCGGCCCACGCCGCCTCGGGACGCGAGGCAGCCATGGCCGCTGCCCGACGTTGGATCGACCTGGAGCCAGCCGCCGAGGTGGCGCACCGCTGGCTGATGCGCCTCTTCTTCGAGTCCGGGCAACGTGATGCGGCGCTGGCGCAGTTCGAAGTCTGCCAACGCGAACTGGCGGTTGCGCTCGGCAGAGGCCCGGACGCCGAGACTCGCGCGCTCGGCGAGGCGATCGCTGATGGCGGGCCCGCGGGCGAGTCGGTGCGATCCGCATCGAACGGCTCCCTGCCGGCGTTCGAACCCGCGCTGCGCGCGCCGGAGATTGCCGGCACCAGCTTTGTCGGCCGCATCGAGGAGCTCGCAACGCTCGAACAACTACTCGGCGATCCATCGTGCCGGCTGCTGACGCTTCACGCCTTGGGCGGCGTCGGCAAGTCGCGGCTCGCCTTCGCCTTCGCCAACCAGATGGCGTCGCGTTTCGCGCTCGGCGCAACCTGGATCCCGCTCGAGACCGTGGCGACCCCCGATCGCCTGCCCATGGCGATCGGCCGGGCCCTGGGCATCGAGCTACCGCAGCGGACTGACCCGGCCACAGCGCTCGTCGAGGCGTTGCGCCGCCAGGAGCGCCTGCTCGTCCTCGACAATTTCGAGCACCTTGTCGCGGGCGATGCGGCCGACTTGCTGCTCGGGTTGTTGCATGCGGCTCCGGCGCTGCGCCTCTTGGTGACGTCGCGCGAGGTTCTTGGTCTGCAGGAGGAATGGGTTTTCGAGGTGCCCGGCCTGGCTTTCCCGGCAGCCGGCGACGCCCGCACGTCAGCTTCAGGCGAGTACCCGGCCGTCGAGTTGTTCATGCAGCGAGCCCGCCAGGCCTACCTTGGTTTCTCGCCCCAGGCCGAATGGCCCCATGTGGCACGAATCTGCAGCCTGGTCGAGGGCCTGCCGCTCGCAATCGAGCTGGTCTCTGCCTGGGTCCGCACCGTGCCTTGCGCTGACCTGGCGCAGGCCCTCGAAACCGAGATGGCGGCCACTGCCTCCCGGCACCGGAATCGACCCGTGCGGCAGCGAAGCCTCGATGCGGTCGTGCGGACCTCGTGGCAGCTATTGAGCCGCGAGCAACGACGCGCGCTCGAGTCACTGTCGGTTTTCGTCAGCAGCTTCAGCCACCAGGCAGCGCAGGCCGTCGCGGGCGCGTCGCTGCGGGTACTTTCGGCGTTGGTCGACAAGGCGCTGGTCATACGCCGGGCCGATGGGCGTTGCGGCATGCATGAGCTGGTGCGCCAATTCCTGCGCGCACAACTGGCCGTCCGTGCCGGCGCGGTGCGCGAGGTAGAACGCCGCTTCGTCGGCCACTACGCGGCCCAGCTCGTCCGCTTGCGCGGCTTGCTCGATGGCCCGGAAGAGCTCGCCGCGGAGCTGATCCTCAGTCAGGAGCTGCCCAACCTGATTGCGGCAGAGGCGCTGTGGCGCGATGGGCACGGCGAGCTCGTCGAGACTGCCGCCGAGCCGATGCTGCGTGTCTTGATGGGACGTGGCCTCTCTCGCGAAGCGGTGACGATGGCCACCCGCCTGCTCGGGCATTCGGCGCTGACTGCAACCACCCGCACGTTGGTGCTCGCCAATCGCGGGCGCGCTCTGAGCATGCTCGGTGACGCCGCGGCCAGTGCAGCCGACTTCGACGCCGCCATCGCCCTGGGCCGCGAGCATCGCCTGCGTCATCCGCTCGCCTTCGCTTCGCTATATGCGATGTCGGCGGGTCAGTTCGGCGAAGAATCGGAGGCCGTGCTCGATCGGCTGGCGGGGATCGAGCCCTTGCTCGCCGAGCTGGCCGACCCGACCCTGACGATGCGCGCGCGATATTTCGCAGGCGTGGTCCTCGACGCTGCCGGGCGACCGCTGGAAAGCGAACGGAGCATGCGCGAAGCGTTCGCGATGGCCGAGGCTGCCGGCGCCCCGACTTTTTTGGCGACCATCCGCGCGGGCATGGCGCTGCCAATCTTGAGGCAAGGCCGGCTCGAGGAAGCCGAGTCCTTGCTGCGCGAATCGCTGTCCCTGTTCGAGCGGATCGGCGTTGCCCAGAACATCGCCCGCGTCCTGAACTCGCTCGCCCTGGTTACGCTCTGGCGGGCTGGTCCCTCCGGCGCCGCCGAGGCCGCTGGTCTGGCGCAGCGCGCACTCACCTTGTTTGAACGGATCGGCCATCCGCCCGGCCAGGCTGCGGCGCTCGATTCACTCGGCCAGGCGCGAGCCGCCCTGGGCCGGCATCGCGAGGCGCAGGCCGACTTCGAACGTGCGGCGGCGATCGGCTCTCCGCTCACCGCCAGCGAGGCGCGGTTTCATCTCGGCCTGCTGCAACTCGATCTCGGGAGGGTTGACCACGCCACGGCGCTCGCCCTGCAACTTGTAGAGACCGCCGAGGCGCAGGGACTCGAGCCTGTCGGGCGGATCGCCGCCTTGCTGACAGGGGCCATTGCCTTGCGCGGGGACCCGGCCTCACCCCGTGCGAGTGCGTGGCTTCGCAGTCTGCTCGACGAGCCTGATCTCGATTTCGAGCTGAGGCGCAAGACCGAAATGCTGCTGGCGCAGGTGCCGCCTCAGCCAGCATCAGGTGGCGCGGCCGAAGGTCGCCAGCTCGCCGAGCTGCGTTCGTTCCTGGGCGGCGCGGACTGCTAGCGGAGGCCACGCCTCAGCCTCGACCTACTCCCACTCGATCGTCGCCGGCGGCTTCGACGACACGTCGTAGGTCACCCGATTGATGCCGCGCACCTCGTTGATGATGCGGCTCGACACCTTCTTCAGCAGCGCGTAAGGCAGCTCGGCCCAGTCGGCGGTCATGAAGTCGCTGGTCTGCACGGCGCGCAGGGCGACCACGTACTGATATGTCCGGCCATCGCCCATCACGCCGACGCTCTTCACCGGCAGGAAGACGACGAAGGCCTGCGATGTCAGCTCATACCAGGTCTTGCTGCTGACCGGATCGACGGTGCTACGCAGCTCATCGATGAAGATCGCATCGGCCTTGCGCAGCAGGTCGGCGTATTCGCGCTTCACCTCGCCGAGGATGCGCACGCCGAGGCCGGGCCCGGGGAACGGGTGGCGGTAGACCATGTCGTGCGGCAGGCCGAGGGCGACCCCGAGCTCCCGCACTTCGTCCTTGAACAACTCACGCAAGGGCTCGAGCAGCTTCAGGCCCAACGTTTCGGGCAGGCCGCCGACGTTGTGATGGCTCTTGATCGTCGTCGCCTTCTTCGTCTTGGCGCCGCCCGATTCGATGACGTCGGGATAGATCGTTCCCTGCGCCAGCCACTTCGCCTGCTTGAGCCTGCCGGCCTCGCGCGTGAACACCTCGACGAACTCGCGGCCGATGATCTTGCGCTTGGCTTCGGGGTCGGCCACGCCGGCGAGGTGGCCGAGGAACTGCTCGCTCGCGTCGACGGCGATCACCTTGACATGGAGCCTGTTCGCGAACATCTCCATCACCAGCCGCCCTTCGTCGAGGCGGAGCAGGCCGTGGTCGACGAAGACGCAGGTGAGCCGATCGCCGATCGCCTTGTGGATCAGCGCCGCGGCGACGCTCGAATCGACGCCGCCCGACAGGCCGAGGATGACCTCGTCGTCGCCGACCTGCTCGCGGATCTTCGCCACCGCCTCGTCGATGTAGTTGCCCATCACCCAGTCGGGCTTCGCGCCGGCGATCCCGAGGACGAAGCGCTCCAGGATCTCGCGACCCTTGACGGTGTGCGTGACCTCGGGATGGAACTGCACCGCGTAGTAGCCGCGGCTCTCGTCGGCCATGCCGGCGATCGGGCAACTCGGCGTCGAGGCCATCAGCGAAAAGCCGGGCGGCAGATCGGTCACCTTGTCGCCGTGGCTCATCCAGACCTTGAGCATGCCGTGGCCGGCATCGGTCGAGAAGTCCTGCAGACCGTCGAACAGCTTCGTGTGGCCGCGCGCTCGCACCTCGGCGTAGCCGAACTCGCGATGCGTGCTCGCCTCGACCTGGCCGCCGAGCTGCACCGCCATCGTGAACATGCCGTAGCAGATGCCGAGCACCGGTACGCCGAGCTCGAACACCGCCTTGGGTGCGCGCAGCTCGTGCTCCTCGTAGGTCGAGGCGTGGCTGCCGGAAAGGATGATTCCCTTCGGTGCGAACTCGCGGACGAAGGCGTCGCTGACGTCGTTGGGATGGATCTCGCAGAAGACGTGCGCCTCGCGGATGCGTCGCGCGATCAGCTGCGTCACCTGCGAGCCGAAGTCGAGGATGAGGATGCGGTCGTGCATGGGTGCGGTATTGCTCACGGGGTATCCGGCACGACGTCGTGGCGCGCCCGCCGTGCCTTGCTGAAATGCATCCAGGCCAGGCCGAGCGCGGTCAGCTGCAACAAGGCACAGAAGTAGAACGGCGCGCCGATGCGCCAGTCGCCGCGCGGCAGGTGCGACACCACGCCGAGCAGCGGCGCGCTCAGCATCGGCGCGATCACCGCCATCAGGCTTTGCAGCCCGCTCACCGCACCCATGGTTCGGCCTTGCGTCGTCGCGTCGGCCGCGCCGGAAATGATGCTCTGGATCGACGCAGCGACGACAAACGCGAGGATGTTGCAGACGACGATGGCGTACAGCATCCAGCTTTCGGTCGCCAGGCCGTAGCCCAGATACGCGAACGCCGACGAGAACAGGCCGACGACGGTGAGCCGCTGCGGCGAGAAGCGAGCGAGCAGTCGGCCGAGCAGGACGCCCTGCACCAGCACCGACATGACGCCGACGGTGAACAGCCACCAGCCGTTCTGCTGCGGGCCCCAGCCGAACTTGAAGGTCGTATAGAGCACCCAGCTCGTGTAGAGGATGAATTGCGACAGTGACGCGCAGGCGATGACGGCCACCAGCGCGCCGACGCCATGCAGGTTGCGCAGCTCCGAGAGCGCTGCCACCGGATTGAGGGCCGTCTTCCAGTCGATCGGCCTGCGCTTGTCGAGCGACAGCGATTCCGGCAGCACGAACCAGCCGTAGAGCAGGTTGATCAGCGCCAGCGTGCCGGCGGCGAAGAAGGGCAGGTGCAGATCGATCGCACCGAGCAGTCCGCCGATTACGGGGCCGAGAATGAAGCCGAGCCCGAACATGGCACCGAGCATGCCGAAGCGCTTGGCGCGCTGGTCGGGCTCGGTGATGTCGGCGACATAGGCGTTGGCGACGGAGGCGTTCGACTGCATGGCGCCGCTGAACAGGCGCACGACGATCAGCATCCAGAGCGCGGTCGCCATCCCGGTCACGAAAAAGCTCAGCGACAGCGCGCAAAAGCCCATCAGCAGCACCGGTCTGCGCCCGTACTTGTCGGAGAGCGCGCCGAGCAGCGGCGAAGAGAAGAAGTTGGCGAAACTGAAGGCGAAGGTCACCGCGCCGTACCACAGCACCTGCTCGGGCTGCGACGCCGTGAAGCTGCCCACCAGCCCCGGCAGCACGGGCACGATCAGGCCGATCGACATCATGTCGATCAGCACCGTGATCATGATGAAAGGCATCGCCGCGGCGCGCTCGCGCGCCACGACGGCAGGGGCGGGCGTCGTCATTCGGCGCGGTAGTTCGGCGCTTCCTTGGTGATCTGCACGTCGTGGACGTGGCTCTCGCGCATGCCCGAGGAGGTGATCTCGACGAACTCGGCCTTCTCGTGCATCTCGGCGATGCTGGCGCAGCCGCAGTAGTGCATCGAGGCGCGCAGCCCGCCGCCCATCTGGAAGATGATGCCGACGACCGAACCCTTGTACGGCACCTGCCCTTCGATGCCTTCGGGCACCAGCTTGGCGCCGCCGACTGAGCCGCCGGTGCTCGCCTCGCCTTCCTGGAAGTAGCGGTCGGCCGAGCCTTGCTGCATGGCGCCGATCGAGCCCATGCCGCGATAGCTCTTGTAGGTGCGGCCCTGGTAGAGGATGACCTCGCCGGGCGCCTCTTCGGTGCCGGCGAAGGCGCCGCCCATCATCACCGAGTCGGCGCCGGCAGCGATGGCCTTGGCCAGGTCGCCCGAGAAACGCACGCCGCCGTCGGCGATGAGCGGCACGCCGCTGCCGGCGAGCGCCCGGGCGACCGCGTCGATGGCCATGATCTGCGGCACGCCGACGCCGGTGACGATGCGAGTGGTGCAGATCGAGCCCGGGCCGATGCCGACCTTCACCGCATCGGCGCCGGCCTCGACCAGCGCCAGCGCACCCGCGCCGGTGGCGATGTTGCCGCCGACGACATCGACATTCGGAAAATTGCGCTTGACCCAGCGCACACGCTCGGCCACGCCCTCGCTGTGCCCGTGCGCGGTGTCGACGACGATGACGTCGACGCCGGCGGCCACGAGCAGCTCGGCGCGCTCTTCGGTGCCTTCGCCCACGCCGATCGCGGCGCCGCAGCGGAGCTTGCCGAGCGCGTCGCGCGCGGCGGCGGGAAAGCTGGTCTGCTTGGTGATGTCCTTTACCGTCATCAGGCCGCGCAGCTCGAAGGCGTCGTTGACGACGACGACGCGCTCGAGCTTCTGCTTGTGCATCAGCGCCTTGCCTTCGGCCAGCGAGGCGCCCTCGCGCACCGTCACCAGTCGGTCGCGCTGGGTCATGATCTCCCTGACCGGCGCGTCGAGCCGCGTCTCGAAACGCAGGTCGCGGTTGGTGACGATGCCGACCACCGTCTTGCCCTGCACCACCGGAAAGCCGGAGACGCCGCGCGCCTTCGAAAGCTCGATCACCTCTCGCACCGTCATCTCGGGGGAAACCGTGATCGGGTCGCGCAGCACGCCCGACTCGTAGCGTTTGACTTTGGCCACCTCGGCCGCCTGCTGCTTCGGCGAGAGGTTCTTGTGCACGATGCCGATGCCGCCCTCCTGCGCCAGGGCGATCGCCAGGCGCGCCTCGGTAACCGTGTCCATCGCTGCCGAGACGAGCGGCAGGTTGAGGCGGATGTTTCGGGAAAGAGAGGTGGCGAGGTTGGTGTCGCGCGGCAGGACGGTCGAAAACGCCGGCACCAGCAGCACGTCGTCGAAGGTCAGCGCTTTGCCCAGAAGGCGCATGTGAAATTGGCTCCTTACGCACAACGGCCTTGCCGTCGCGTCGTAGGCTAACTTCGCGGAGCGAAGTCAAGGTGCGCAGCGCCGGGCCGTAGACAAATATGAATTATACGGATGCAGTCGCAAAGTACCGCTTTGCGGGATTGCCGCTGCGTCTCGGCCGAAGACACGCCGCTTACACTCGACGGGTTGCCACGAAGCCTCTCGCTCCCATGGTCAGACCCCACGTCTTGCGCTCTGTCTCGATGACCATCGCCGCCCTTCTTGCGCTGATCGCGCTGCCTGCCGAAGCGCAGTGGAAGTGGAAAGACAAGAGCGGCCACGTCCAGTACAGCGATCTGCCGCCGCCGCTGGGCACACCCGACCAGGACATCCTGGCGCGTCCGTCCGTACAGCGTCGCAACCAGCCGGCCACGACGACCGCGCCGGCCTCGGCCGCCTCGGCGGCGCAGGTCGTGAGTTCGGCATCGAGCCCGCTGGCCCCGAAGCTCGTCGACGCCGAGCTCGAAGCCAGGCGCAAGAAGGCCGAGGCCGAGCAGGGCGTGAAGAACAAGGCCGAAGAAGACCGCATCGCCGCGGTCAGGGCCGACAACTGCGCGCGCGCCCGCGCCCAGCTGCGCACGCTCGACAGCGGCATTCGCGTCGCGCGCACCAACGACAAAGGCGAGCGCGAGTTTCTCGACGACAAGCAGCGCGCCGACGAGACCCTGCACGCCAAGGACGCGATCGCCGCCGACTGCAAATAGCCGCGGCACGAGACGCCTACTTGCGTGCCTGCGCGCGCCGCCGCCGCGCCTCTTTCGGATTGATCGCCAACGGCCGATAGATCTCGACCCGGTCGCCTTCGGCGAGCACGCTGTCGAGCGCTGCCGCCCTGCCCCAGATGCCGACCGCCTGCGTCGAGATGTCGATGCCGGCTTCGCCTTCGAGCAGGCCGCCGGCGCGAACCGCGTCGAGCACCGTCGCGCCTCCCGGCAACTCGAGGGCGAGCTCGAAGGCTTCGCCCGCTTTCGGCGACCAGGCGACGGCGACGCGGATCGTCACCGCGGCGCTAGCGCGGTCCATGGACCTGCTCGGCGCGGCGCACGAAGGAGTCGACGAAGGTGTTGGCGATGCGGTCGAAGACCGGGCTGATCGCCGCCTCGAGCACGCCGTTGGAAAAAGCGTAGCGCAGCTCGAACTCGATCTTGCAGGCGCTCGCCGTCGAGGCGCCGCCCGGGCTCGCCGGCAGCGGCAGCGGCACGAAGCGCCAGAAGCCCTCGAGCAGCGAGAACGGCCCGTCGACCAGGCCGATGTGCACCGATTCGTCCTTCACCTGCACGTTGCGCGTGGTGAAGCCATGGCGGATGCCGGAGTAGGCGAGAAAGAGGCGCGCCGTCAGACCGTCGTCGTTGCGGCTCAGTATCTCGGCGCGCTCGCACCACGGCAGGAACTTCGGATAGGCCTCGACATCGACCACCAGTTCGTAGATCTCATGCGCCGTGTACCAAAGCAGCACCGACTTCTTGACGTGCTTCATAGAATCGAGCCATTTTAGGAGTCGCCCTCTTGTCCATTGCCGAGAATCGCCGTGCCCGCTTCGACTACCACATCGAAGAGCGCTACGAGGCCGGCATGGTCCTCGAGGGCTGGGAGATCAAGGCGGTGCGCGCCGGCCAGGTGCAGCTCA
>JANXXS010000275.1 GCA_025350505.1 Burkholderiales bacterium | reverse complement strand
CGCTCTCGCGTGCATCTCGCTTCAGGAAGGGCGGGATTCTGACAGGAACGACTCGAGCAACCGGGCGATGTCCTCGGGGCGGTCGTGGTGGAGCATGTGCCCGGCCGGCGCGACGACATGCCGCTCGACGCTCTTCACGATGTTGAGCCGCTCGTGGAATTCGGCCTTGGTGTAGCGGTTGCCCCACCAGATCGAGACGTCGCTGCGGTCGCCCTCGATCCACAGCACCGGCGCCGTGATGAGCTTCCAGCATTCGAGCCAGTCGTCGACCTGGGCGAGCAGGGGACTGTGCCGCTTGTGGTTCGGGTCGGCGAGCAGGTGCCAGGTGTCGGCGTGGCCGTCCGCGCCGGCGACGCGCGCCGACCAGTGCCCGGCCAGCCAGGCGGCGCGGTCGGCGCGCAGCAGCGGGTTGGTCTTCTGCAGGCGCGCCGCGACAGCGTCGAGCGAGTCGTAGGGGCGCAGGCGCTCCGGAGTCTTCAGCGTGTCGAGCCAGGAGACGATGCGCTTGGGCGCGTGCACCGGCTTCGAGCGCGGCATGCCGAAGCCCTCGAGGTTGACGAGGCGCCGGATGCGCGCCGGTCGAAGTCCCGAATACAGCATCGCCACGTTGCCGCCCATGCTGTGCCCGAGCAGGTCGATCGGTGCGTGGTCGGTGCCGAACAGCGCGTCGAGCACGAGCTCGAGGTCGCCCAGGTACTCGTGGAAGAAATAGGTGTCGGCCTGCGGCGTCTCGGTGGCGCCGAAGCCGCGCCAGTCGAGGGCGAGCACATGGCGCTCGGTGGGCAGGGCGTCGACGACGAACTGGAACGACGCGGCGACGTCCATCCAGCCGTGCAGCATGACCAGCGGCGGGCGATCCGGCGCGGCGTGCGACGCATCGCGCCACTCGAGCAGGTGATGGCGCAGGCCGCGCGCCTCGACGAAGCGACTGGTGGCAAGGCGGTGCGGCTGATAGGTGGAGGGTGCAGGGTCCATCGCGTCACTGTAGACGCTGCGCCGCCCGGGCGAGCGGCGCATGCTGAACGAGGTGCCGCCGTTCTTTAAGAACGCTTCAGTCGTTCTTAAGGACTGATAGCGGGTGCACGGCGGACAGTCGCTCCATCGACAACGCATCTCCGGATGCACTACCCCAGGAGCCCGCCATGGCCACCACCCTCCGCCTCGCCGCCGCCGCCGCTTCGTTCGCGATCACCGGCGGCCTGCTGCAAGCCGTCTTCGCCATCGCCGCGACGGCACCCGATTCGCAGGTCGTCCGCGAAGCGGTCGCGCGGCAGTCGCGGCCGACCCTGGTGGCACAGCGGGCCGCTTCATCGCCGCTGCCACAATTCGCGGATGTCGCCCGCTTCGTCCGCTGAGCCCTTGCCCTTCTCGATCCGCGCGGCCGAGCCACGCGACCTCGAAGCGATCGTGCGCCTGATCTCGCAGCTCGCCGAATTCGAGGAGCTCACGCACCTCCTCGAGGTCACGCCCGAGACGCTCGGGCCGCATCTGTTCGGCGCCCGGCCGGTGGCCGAGGCGCTGGTCGTCGACAGCGGTGGCCGCGTCGTCGCGTTCGCACTCTTCTTCACGAATTTCTCGACCTTCCTGGCCCAGCCGGGTCTCTATCTCGAGGACCTGTTCGTCGAGCCGGCGCTGCGTGGCCGCGGCATCGGCGAGGCCTTGCTGACGCGGCTGGCGCGGCTCGCCGCCGAGCGCGGCTGCGGCCGTTTCGAGTGGAGCGTGCTCGACTGGAACGTCGATGCGATCCGCTTCTACGAGCGCATGGGCGCGACGGTGATCCCGGACTGGCGCATCTGCCGTATCGCCGGTGAGACGCTGGCCGCCTTCGGCGCGAAAAGCGGCGATGCCTGAGCGGGTCGTCGACCGTTATGCCGAGCTGCATGCCGGCTTTCGCTGGCACGTTCCCGAGCTCTTCAATATCGCCGAGGTCTGCTGCACGCGCTGGGCGCGCCAGACGCCGCAGGTGGTGGCGATCCGCTACGAGCGCGAAGACGGCTCGCGCCGCGACTACACCTATGGCGAGATCGACGCCGCCGCCGACCGCCTCGCCACCGCGCTGCGCGCGCTCGGCGTCGAGCGCGGCGACCGCGTCGCCATCGTCATGCCGCAGAGGTTCGAGACGGCGGTCGCGCATGTCGCGATCTATCGGCTCGGCGCGGTGGCGATGCCGCTGTCGATGCTGTTCGGCCCCGACGCGCTCGAATACCGCATCAACGACAGCGGCGCGCGGCTCGCCCTCGTCGACGAAACCGGCATCGCCAACGTGCGCGAGGCGAGGCCGCTCTGCCCGCAGCTCGCGACCGTCATCGCCGTCGGCGGCGCCGAGGGTCGCGGCGACGCCGACCTGAGCGCGCTGCTCGCCGGAGCCGGCGACGCGATCGAACCGGTCGCGACGCGCGCCGACGATGCAGCCGTGCTCATCTACACCAGCGGCACGACCGGGCCGCCGAAGGGCGCGCTGATCGCACATCGCGGACTCATCGGCAACCTGCCGGGCTTCGTCTGCAGCCAGAACTGGTTTCCGCAAGACGATGCGGTCTTCTGGTCTCCGGCTGACTGGGCATGGACGGGTGGCCTGATGGACGCCTTGCTGCCGACGCTCTATTTCGGCCGCGAGATCGTCGCCTACCAAGGCCGGTTCGCGCCCGAGACCGCGTTCGCGCTGATGGCCCGGCATCGCGTCACGCACACCTTCCTGTTTCCCACGGCGCTGAAGGCGATGATGAAGGCGTTGCCCGAGCCGCGCGCACGCTTCGCGCTGAAGCTGCGCGCCATCATGAGCGCTGGCGAGGCGGTCGGCGACGCCGTCTTCGCCTGGTGCCGCGAACGGCTCGGCGTCGTGCCGAACGAGATGTTCGGCCAGACCGAGATCAACTACATCGTCGGCAACTGCGCGCCGCTCTGGCCGGCGCGCGCCGGCAGCATGGGGCGTCCGTATCCCGGCCATCGCGTCGCCGTCATCGACGACGCCGGCCACGAGTGTGCACGCGGCACGCCCGGCGATGTCGCCTTGCATCGCCGCGACGTGCATGGCCAGCTCGACCCGGTGTTCTTTCTCGGCTACTGGAAGCGCGACGACGCGACCGCCGCCAAATTCACCGGCGACGCCGGCGACAGCTGGTGCCGCACCGGCGACAGCGCCGTCATGGACGAGGCCGGCTACCTCTGGTATCAGGGCCGCAGCGACGATGTCTTCAAGGCGGCCGGCTACCGCATCGGCCCGAGCGAGATCGAGAACTGCCTGGTCAAGCATGCGGCGGTCGCCAACGCCGCCGTCGTGCCCAAGCCCGATGCCGAGCGCGGCGCGCTGGTCAAGGCCTACGTCGTGCTCGCGCCCGGATACGCGCCGTCGCGCGAGCTCGCGCACGAACTGCAGGCGCATGTGCGCGGCAAGCTGGCGCCTTACGAGTATCCGAAGGAGATCGAGTTCATCGACGCCTTGCCGATGACGACCACCGGCAAGGTGCAGCGGCGCGTGCTGCGCCTGCAGGAAGAGGAGCGGGTCAGGGCGCGCTGAGCAACGCGCCTCGACGTCACTGGGCCGCGGTGACCTGGCCGCGGAGTTCGCCGCCGGGGAAGGCCGCGGTGTGCAGGTTCACATACCAGAGGCCGCTGCGCAGCCCGGCGATCTGCGGCGCGGTCAGCTTCTGGCTGCCGGTGATCGGGCTGCCCAGGCTGCCCGCGAACGGCACGATCACGGCGGCGTTGGCGTTGACGGCGGCGGGCCCGTGGAAGTGGGCT
>JANXXS010000198.1 GCA_025350505.1 Burkholderiales bacterium | reverse complement strand
GCTGCGGCGGCGTAGCCGCGCGGGATCGCGTCGAGCAGGCGGCGCGTGTATTCCTGCTGCGGCCGCTCGAGGATCTGCTCGACGCCGGCCTACATCTTCATCAGTCACGACCTCGCCGTCGTGCGCTTCATGGCCGACGAGGTCATCGTCATGAAGGACGGCGAGGTGGTCGAGCAGGCCGGCGTCGAGCAGATCCTCGAGCGGCCGCAGCAGGAATACACGCGCCGCCTGCTCGACGCGATCCCGCGCGGCTACGCCGCCGCAGCTTAGGGCCGCGGCGGTAACGCCTGCTTGCGAAGTCGACGCGGCCGGTCGCGTCGGGGCGCGACTTGTCGGGACGACAAGGCGCCGGAAAGCGTCCTCGCGATCGGGGTGTGAAGGTCATCACGCCGCGCGCCATGGCACGAACGTTGCGATCCTTCGGCGTGAATTCCGGCGCATGCAACCAGTTGTTGCCTGGCCTGCTCCGACTCAAACCCTCGACATGCTGCATCGATCGCTCTCTCCGGCCGCGTCGCCCCGCGGCGGCGCCTCCTCGCTGCTTCGTCTCGGCATCGGCACCGTCCCGCCGGGTCCGCCGGCCCACCCTTCGCAGCGCCCGTTGGTGCTGGCGCGGCATGCCTTCGGATCGCAACAGTTGTCCTTGTTCGGGCCGCCAGGAGGCGGCCGCTAAGGCCGGGTTTCGGGCCGCAGCTGCGGACGCGCGCCCCTGACCGACAGGGTCGCGCGCCTGGTGCAGGCAGCGCGCGACTCCCAAGCGCGCCGCCGACCTGCGGCCACGGGGGAGCGGGCATTTCGGGGCGGTTTCGAGGGCGAGCCCCGAGACTTCTGTCCCGCTCCCCTGTCTTTGTCGCGCTCCGCCGCCTATGCCGCAGCGGGCAGGAAGTGGGCGATCGAATTGGCGTAGTAGCGCAGCAGGGGCAGCTCGACTCGGCTCGGCGTGTACAGCCCGTCCTTTTCCTCGACGAGGTGGCGCATCGTCAGCATGCGCAGGCCGACGCCGACGGCGTAGTCGAGATCCTTGCGCGGCACGTAGGTGTGCGCGCCCACCGCCTCCAGCCGCTCGATCAGCTCGTTGACATCGGCCTTCAGCTCGAGCTCCGAGAGCCCGGCCTCGCCGTGCGCGAGAAAGACCGCGGCGACGAGCGGCACCGGCAGCACCGGAACGACGCCGCCGACCGCCGCCATCAGGTGGCTGCCGAGCGCGGCGATGGCTTCCTTGCGGCTCGTCGCGTCGAGCTTGTGGAAGTCGATGCCGCGGCTGGCGCAATAGGTGCGCATCGACACCGGCGCGCCGAAGTTGACGCAGGCGTAGCCGAAGCGACGCCAGCCGCTCTTGCCCATCAGGCGCAGGTTGTTGACGATGAAGCCGAGCGTGTTCCAGACCGTCCAGAAGCGGCTCGGCTTTCTCGCATTCGCTTCGATCTCGAGGAGCTGGGTCCGGTCTTCGAGGACGCGGTCGTAGTTCAGGCCGAGCGGCACGAAGACGAGGTCGCGGTCGCCTTCGAGGTGAAAGCCGCGCAGCATGTAGTCGATGACGCCGAGCCGCGGCGCGCCGAGCAGGCCGTCGCGGGTCAGCCGCCCTTCCGGAAATACGGCCTGCGGCACGCCGGCCTGGGTCGCCATGGCGATGTAGCACTCGAGGACGCGGCGGTACAGGTCGTCCTTCGAGTTGCGGCGCACGAAGTAGGCGCCCATCGAGCGGATCAACGCCGAGAGCGGCCAGACGCGCGCCCATTCGCCGACCGCGTACGACAGCGCCGCCTGGTCCGCGGCGATGTGGCCGGCCAGGATGTAGTCCATGTTCGAGCGATGGTTCATCACGAACACCACCGTCGCGTTCTCGGGTACGCGGGCCAGCGCCGCGGTGTCGACGAAGCCGAGGCGAACCCGGTACAGCCCCCGCGAGAGCTTGCGGCCGATCCAGTGGCTGATGCGAAAGTACATGTAGGCGTTGAACGTGGCACGATCTCGCGCGCATAGTGCTCGATCGTGTTGAGCACCACCGGCAACGCGAGCTTTTTCTCGGCGGCAAAACTCTCGGCCGCCGCCATCACCTTGGGGTCGCCGAGCAGGCGGTGGATCAGCACCTGGCGGCGCGTGCGCTGGAATGGGCGCACGCTGATACGCAGGCGCGACGAGACTTCTTCTAGCACGACGTTGACGCGACCACGCACGAAACGGCGCAGCGCCGGCATCAGCAGCTTGTCGACCGCGGCCCAGGTGGCCAAGGCCAGAACGACCACCGCGAGCCACAGCGGCAGGGCGACGGTCTCGTTCATGTCGCCCTATTGTGGGCGCCTGCGTACCGCGTGATTACCCTTAAGCGCACCACTGCGGTCAACCGCGTTCAGCAGCAAACGGCGAAGGTGTCGCTTCCCCCGCGCTCAACGAGCGCCTGATCGCTCAGGGCGCGATCCCAAGCGGCAACACGCCCGACGAATTCGGTCGTTTCATCGCCGCCGAAGCGAAGAAGTGGACCCAGGTGGTCAAAGCCTCGGGGGCCAAGGTCGACTGAAGATCGCACCGGTCGGCTCAGGCCCAGACGACCGGACGCCGCGCCGCGATCCAGCGCTCGAACTGCGCCGAGTACGTTTCCTCGATTCGATTGCGCTTGACCTTGAAGGTCGGCGTGATGAAGCCGTTCTCCACCGACCACGGCTCGGCGACGACGACCAGGCAATCGAGTTGCTCGTGCGGATCGAGTGCGTCGTTGACCGTCGTCAGATGCTGGGCCAGCGAGACCTCGAGCACGGCGCGGCCTTCGGGCAATGCCGCGCGCTTCGCCGCGTCGGCATTGAGCATGACGATGCCGAGCGGCTGGCCCAGGTTGGCGCCGGTGACGACGCAGGCCTCGAGCGCGCTGTTCATGACCAGGCGGTCCTCGATCGGTGCCGGCGCCACGTACTTTCCCTTGCTCGTCTTGAACAGATCCTTGACGCGACCGGTGATGCGCAGGTTGCCCTCGCCGTCGAGCGCGCCCTTGTCGCCGGTGTGCAGCCAGCCGTCGGCGCCGATCGCCTCGCGCGTCAACGCCGGCTCCTTGTAGTAGCCGAGCATGAGGCCCGGGCTGCGCATCTGGATCTCGCCCGTCACGGCATCGATGCGGCTTTCGACACCTTCGTAGGCCGGACCCACCGTGCCGGGCCGCGACACGCCGGGCAGGGTGGCGTGCGAGACACCGCAGTTCTCGGTCATGCCGTAGACCTCGCTGATCGGCAGGCCGAGCCGCTCGTACCAGCGCAGGAGCTCGGGCGGCATCGGCGCGGCGCCGCCCGCGGCGAAGCTGCAGGCATCGAGGCCGAGCGCGGTGAGCACTTTCTTCGAGACGATCCGGCCGACGATCGGGATCTTCAGCAGCAGCCGCAGCTTCGCCGGGGGCATCTTCGCGTCGACCGCTTGCTGGAACTTGACCCACAGGCGAGGCACCGAGAAGAAAACGGTCGGTCGCGCACGCCGCATGTCGGCGCTGAAAGTGTCGAGGCTTTCGGCAAAGAACACGTGCATGCCGGTCGCGAGCAAGGCGTGTTCGATCAGCGCCCGCTCGGCCACGTGGGCCAGCGGCAGGTAGCTCAGCATTCGGGCGTCGCCGCCGAGCGGCACGCGTCGAAGGCCGGTGCCTAGCGCCCAGGCAAAGCTCGCGAAGCTGTGCATCACGCCCTTCGGCACGCCGGTCGTCCCCGAGGTGTACATGATGGTCGAGAGCTCGTTGCCGTCGCGCACCGGGTCGCCTGCAAGTGGCGGCGTCGCGGCGACGATCGCATCCCATTTCGGATAGTCGTTCGGCGGCGCCAGCGGCAGGCCGACGCAAGGCAGCGACGCGGCGACGCCGAGGCGCATCACGTCCCAGCCATCGAGCTTGCCGACGAACAGAAGCCTCGCCTCGGAATGCTCGAGGATGTGCCGGATCGTCGTCGCGGCGAGCGTCGGGTAAAGAGGCACCGAGACGTGCCCGGCCATCCAGATCGCGAAATCGGCCAGCAGCCAGTGCGCGCAGTTCTTGGAGAGCAGCGCGATCCGGCTGCCCGGCGGATACCCGAGGGAGCGCAGGTGCGCGGCCATCCGGCGCACCTCGCCGAGCACCTCTCCCCACGTGAAGTCGCGCAGCGCGCCGCCGGCCTGGGGCTGCGTCAGCACCACTCGGCCTGGAGCTTCGCGCTCCCAATGGTAAAGGCGCTGCAAGGCGAGTTTCTCCGGGGCGACCGACTCCGTGGGGACGAGGTTCGACATGGCGGTTCTTCCTCGCGCCCGCGCCAGCGTGCGCTGTCTGCGCACGCTAGTGCAGTGCGCAGCCCGCGCCAATAGAGAGACTACGGGGACCCTGTCCCCCAGAGGTGGGGGACAGGGAATGTTCGCGCCGGTACGAGGACGGGCGCTAGTCGGTCTTGGCGCGCTCGACCG
>JANXXS010000138.1 GCA_025350505.1 Burkholderiales bacterium | reverse complement strand
GCGGTCGTCGCCGATCAGGCCGGCCGCGCCGGTGTGCGGGATCACGGCCGTCTTCATCAGGTCCATGGTGCGCGCGTAGTCGTTGCGGTGCACGGTGAAGGAGAAGTCGGTACGGCCGTCGTGCGAGACGTTCTGGATGATCACGTCGACGTCGATGTTGGCCTCGGCCACCGGCCCGAGGATGAGGTGGGCGATGCCCGGTTTGTCGGTCACGCCCATCAGGCTGATCTTGGCTTCGTCGCGGTTGAAGGCGATGCCTGAGACGACGGCTTGTTCCATTTTCTCGTCTTCCTCGAAAGTGATGAGCGTGCCTGAGCGGGCCTCTTCGTCGATCGGAATGTCCCACGGCGTGAAGCTCGAGAGCACGCGCAGCGGCACGCGGTATTTGCCGGCGAACTCGACCGAGCGGATCTGCAGCACCTTGGAGCCGAGGCTCGCCATCTCGAGCATTTCCTCGAAGCTGATGCTCTTGAGGCGCCGCGCGTCGGCGACGATACGCGGATCGGTGGTGTAGACGCCGTCGACGTCGGTGTAGATCAGGCACTCGTCGGCCTTCAGCGCCGCGGCGACGGCGACGGCCGAGGTGTCGGAGCCGCCGCGTCCGAGCGTCGTGATGTGGCCCTCGGGATCGACGCCCTGAAAGCCGGTGACGACGACGACCTTGCCGGCTTCGAGATCGGCGCGGATGCGCTTGTCGTCGATCGAGCGGATGCGCGCCTTGGTGTACGCGATGTCGGTTTCGATCGGCACCTGCCAGCCGGCGTAGCTCACCGCGGCGATGCCTTCGGCGTGCAGCGCGATGGCGAGCAGGCCGACCGAGACCTGCTCGCCGGTCGAAGCGATCATGTCGAGCTCGCGCAGCAGCGCGGGCGTGCTGCGCTCGGGCGAGACCTGCTTGGCCAGGGCGAGCAGGCGATTCGTCTCGCCGCTCATCGCCGAGGGCACGACGACCATCCGGTGCCCTGCCCGCGCCCACTTGGCCACGCGCTTGGCGACGCTCTGGATGCGCTCCGGCGAGCCCATCGAGGTGCCGCCGTACTTGTGAACGATCAATGCCATGGAGGTGCGCATGTCACGCCGGCCGGGCGGGCGCGCTGCAAGGTGAGTGAGGAGAAGGCGAACCGACGATTCTATCGGCGCGCAACCCCGGCTCCGGGTCCGCCGGACGCGCTCAGCGTGGCGACCAGCGCAGGCTCAGCTGCGCCTCGCCGAGACCGGCCACTACGCGCGCGTCAATGCCCAGACCAGGCACGTAGACCAGCACGCCGTCGTGACAGGCGACCGGGCCATGGCGTTGCCAGTCCGGCACGCCGGCCGCCTGGTACTGCAGCTTCAGGCTGCGCGGTGGCCGCGCCGGCCCGGACTGGAACCGGTCACCGGGGGCGCGAAAGCGCAGCGTCAAGCGGGCCGCCGTGGCGGCAGGAATACCGCCTGAAGTGACGCGCTCGACGATCAATGCGCCGCTCCATTCGGGGATTTCGTGAACGCCCGGAGCGCTGAGGTCGAGCAGCGCACTGCCTTCCTTGCCGGACGAAACCGCAAAGGAACCGCGCAGCGGCCGCAGGGCCGCGGCGGCCTCGTAGTGCAAGCGACCTCGGTAGCTGCGCAATGCCCCGCCAGGCACCGGCCATCGCACGGCTCCGGTCGGTCGCAACTCTTTCAACAACCGCTCGACGAGGGTCGCCGGCGGCGGTTTGCCGATCCTTTCGCGCAGCCATGCGCGCAAGGCGTTGCTTTGTCGGACCGGTGACAGGGCACGCCACGTGGCGACCTCGAGCGAGTCATCGAGGCATACCGTGGCCAGGTCGACCGCGGCCAGCTCGGCGAGACCGGCGCTCGCCTCCTGCGCCCACTGCGCCGCGCCGGCGAGCGACGCCTCGGCATCGGCAAAGGCTTCGGTCAGCGCCGGCCAGACGCGGGCACGCAGGCGGTTGCGGGCGAAGCGTTCGTCGTCGTTCGTGTCGTCGTCGACATGGGCGAGGCGATACCGCCGCAGGTAGGCGTCGATGCGCTCGCGCGGCTGATCGAGCCACGGCCGCGCCCAGGTCACGCCGTCGCGCCGCACCTTCCGTGGCATCGCCGACAGCGCCGCCACGCCGCCGCCGCGCAGCGCCTGCAGCACGAAGGTCTCGGCCTGGTCGCGGCGATGGTGGGCGAGCAGCACGAGATCGGCGCCGTGCTCGACCGCCATCTCGCGCAGCGCCCGATAGCGCGCCTGCCGGGCCCAGGCCTCGACGCTCTCGCCGCGGGCCGGTCGCGTGCTCAGCACGCGGGCGACGAACTCGACAGGCCGTCCCCGCCGCGCCCATCGCTCGCAAAGCGCCTGGCCATGCGCCATCCAGTGATCGGCCTCGACGCTCAGTCCGTGATGAACGTGCAGAGCGAGGACGTGCAGGCCGAGCGGCTCGGCGGCGGCGACCGTCGCGTGCAGCAGCGCCGTCGAATCGCGGCCGCCGCTGTAGGCGACGGCGAGGGCGCTCATCGGCGCGGCCTTCGCCTCAGCGCTCGGTCGTGTCGTTGAAGCGGCCGTAGGACTGCAACCGCTCGTAGCGGCGTTGCACGAGGTCCTTCACCGGCAGGTCGCCGACCTGGCGGAAGGCGTCGTTGAGCGCGCGTTTCAGGAACGCCGCCATCTGCTTCGGATCGCGGTGCGCGCCGCCGACCGGCTCGTTGACGATCTTGTCGACGAGGCCGAGCGCCTTCAACCGATGCGCGGTGATGCCGAGCTGCTCGGCCGCGTCGGCGGCGCGCTCGGCCGTCTTCCAGAGAATCGAGGCACAGCCCTCGGGCGAGATCACCGAATAGATCGAGTACTGCAGCATCAGCAGCTGGTCGCCGACGCTGATCGCCAGCGCGCCGCCAGAGCCGCCCTCGCCGATGATGGTGACGATGATCGGCACCTCTAGCTGCGCCATCTCGAAGATGTTGCGACCGATCGCCTCGGCCTGGCCGCGCTCCTCGGCGCCGATGCCCGGATAGGCACCCGGCGTGTCGACGAAACTGAACACAGGCAGGCCGAACTTCTCGGCCACTTTCATGAGGCGCAAAGCCTTGCGATAGCCCTCGGGCCGCGACATGCCGAAGTTGCGCAGCCCGCGCTCCTTGGTGTCGCGCCCCTTCTGGTGGCCGAGCACCACGCAGGCCTGGCCGTTGAAGCGGGCCAGCCCGCCGACGATCGACTGGTCGTCGGCGAAGGAGCGGTCGCCGTGCAGTTCCTGGAAATCGGTGAACACCTCGGCCACGTAGTCGAGCGTGTAGGGCCGTTGCGGATGGCGAGCGATCTGCGTCACCTGCCAGGGCGAGAGTCCGGAATAGATGTCCTTCGTGAGGAGAAGGCTCTTCTTGCCCAGGCGGTCGATCTCCTCGGAGATGTCGACGGCCGATTCGTTCTGCACGTAGCGCAGCTCGTCGATCTTCGATTCCAGCTCGGCGACGGGTTGCTCGAAGTCAAGAAAGTGGCGTTTGCTCATGGGCTGTGGCCGGCGGTCAGTAAGCGACCGGCAGCGGATCGAGGCTGCGCCAAATGTACCAAGTGGCGACCGAGCGGTACGGCGCCCAGGCGTCGCCCAGCTCGCGGGCTTCGGCGCGGGAGACCGGCTCGCCGCTGAAGTAGTTGACGCTGATGCCCTTGAGGAGGCCGACGTCGTCGAGCGGCAGCACGTTGGGGCGCAGCAGGTGGAAGATGAGGAACATCTCGGCGGTCCAGCGGCCGATGCCGCGGATGGCGACCAGCTCCTCGACGATTGCCTCGTCGTCCATGTGCTGCCATTCGGCGACGTGGACGGCGCCCGACTCGAAGTGGTGCGCCAGGTCGCACAGGTACTCGACCTTGCGCGCCGAGAGTCCCGCGGCGCGAATCTGCGGCGCCTCGAGGCCCAGCACGGCCGCCGGCTCGAGCCGATGTGAAGGGCTGCTCGTGAGGGCGACGAAGCGGTCCCAGACTGCCTGCGCCGCTTTCACCGAGATCTGCTGGCCGACAATCGAGCGGGCCAGCGTCGTGAAGGCGTCGCCGCGGCTTTCGAGGCGGCCGTCGGCAAAGCGGGGGATGAGTTTTTTCATGACCCGGTCGCGCTTCGAAAGATGCTTGCAGGCATCGTCCCAGAAGTCGGCGGTCGGCACGGCCACGGTGCCCGCCTTCGCTGCGTTGGGCAAGCTCAGGCCCTCACCCAGGTCGTGCCCTCGGCCGAGTCTTTCAGGACGATGCCCTGATCGGCGAGGCTCTTGCGGATCGCGTCGGCGCGCGCGTAGTCGCCTGCGCTCTTGGCGGCGCGGCGCTCTTCGATGCGCTGCGCGATGGCATCTTCGTCGACGCTGCCGCCGGCCTGGAGGTACGTGCGAGGCGCCTGTTGCAGGATGCCGAGCGTCGCGCCCAGGCCTTTCAGCAGTCGTGCGTCGGCGAGCCTTCCGCCGCGATTGATCTCGGTGGCCAGCTCGAACAGCATGGCGACCGCGATCGGCGTGTTGAAGTCGTCGTTCATCGCCTCACGAAAGGCGGCGGCGCGCGGCTCGCTCCAGTCGAGCGGCTCGCCGGCGCCGGGCACGGCCACCTTGTCGAGCGCGGTATAGAGGCGGCGCAGCGCGCTCTTCGCATCGTCGAGATTCGCGTCGCTGAAGTTGAAGGGGCTGCGGTAGTGCGTGCGCAGCATGAAGAAGCGAACCGTCTCGCCGTCGTAGCGCCTCAACACATCGCGGATGGTGAAGAAGTTGCCGAGCGACTTCGACATCTTCTCGTTGTCGACGTTGAGCAGGCCGTTGTGCATCCAGACGTTTGCCATCGCCACGCCGTTGGCGGCCTCGCTTTGCGCGATCTCGTTCTCGTGGTGCGGAAACTGCAGGTCCTGGCCGCCGCCGTGGATGTCGAAGCGGGTGCCGAGCAGCGCCTTGCACATCGCCGAGCACTCGATGTGCCAACCTGGCCGGCCGACGCCGAATTCGCTCGGCCACTTGGCGTCGTCGGGCTCGCTCTCCTTGGCCGCCTTCCACATCACGAAGTCGAGCGGATCTTCCTTTCCGTCGAGCACGGCAACGCGCTCGCCGGCACGCAACTGGTCGATCGACTTGCCCGAGAGCTTGCCGTAGCCGGGAAACTTGCGCACCGCATAGTTCACGTCGCCGTTCGCGGCGCGGTAGCCGAAGCCCTTCTTCTCGAGCGTGGCGATCATTTCGACCATCTGCGGCACGTACTCGGTGGCACGCGGCTCGTGCGTCGGCCGCTCGATGGCGAGCTTGTCGGCATCGTCGTGCATGGCCGTGATCATCTCTTCGGTCAGCGCGCGGATCGGCATGCCGCGCTCGAGGGCGCGCTTGATGATCTTGTCGTCGACGTCGGTGACGTTGCGCACGTAGGTGACGCGGTAGCCCAGCGTCTTCATCCAGCGCTGGGCGACGTCGAAGGCCATCATGAACCGGGCGTGGCCCATGTGCGAATAATCGTAGATCGTGATGCCGCAGACGTAGAGCCGGACGTGGCCCGGCTCGATCGGCACGAAGACCTCGGTCGCCCGCGACAGGGTGTTATGGATTCGAAGTGTCATGGGCACGGATGCGCGCGCTGCGGCGCCGCTGAGGGGCGTCGCGACGCATGCGTGCCCTACAATCGAATCAGTATAGCGGCCCCGATCTGCGCGAATCACAGCCACGGTTCAAGGTGCACAGCACGGTGCGCGCGGCCTCTTTCGTCCGTCGATGCATCTCCGAGCGCTCGCCGCATTCAACGCCCTCCTCTGCTCGCTTCTGCTGGCCTTCGCCGGTGCGGCACACGCCGCGCTGGCCGAAGAGTTGAGCGAAGTGACGCGGCTGCATCACGCGGGCCAGTCCGCCGCCGCGCTCGAGCTGGCCGACAAGTACCTCGCCGGCAAACCCAAGGAGGCGCAGATGCGTTTCCTGAAGTCGGTAGTGCTTGCCGATACCGGCCGCGGCGGCGAGTCCGCCGCCTTGCTGCAGCAGCTGACGCAGGACTACCCGGAGCTCGCCGAACCGCACAACAACCTGGCCGCGCTCTACGCCGCGTCCGGCGAATACGCCAAGGCCCGCGCCGAGCTGGAAGAATCGCTGCGCCTCAGTCCCGGCTATGCGACCGCCCAGGAAAATCTCGGCGACGTCTACGTCATGCTGGCCGGCCAGGCCTACGCCAGGGCACTCAGGCTCGAGCCAGGCAACAGCGGCCTGCCGCGCAAGCTCGAGCTGGTTCGCCAGCTGGCGGCGCCGGTTGCGGGCAAGGCCGCGGCAAGTGCACCGGCCGTCGCGGCCAGAGCAAGCTCCACCCTCAAACGTTGATCCCGGAGAGACCATGCGAAAACTCATTTCCCGTACCTTGACGGCCCTGCTGGCGGCACTCTCGCTGGCCGCCGCCGCGCCGGCCCTGGCCCAGAAGGTCAAGTTCGTCACCTCGGAAGGCGACATCGTCGTCGAGCTCGACGCGGCCAAGGCGCCGAAGACGGTCGAGAACTTCCTGCAGTACGTGAAGGCCGGCCATTACAACGGCACCGTGTTCCATCGCGTCATCGCCAACTTCATGATCCAGGGCGGCGGCATGACGCCCGACCTGAAGGAAAAGGCGACCCGCCCGCCGATCGGCCTCGAGAGCCGGACCGGTCTGATGAACCAGCGCGGCACCATCGCCATGGCAAGAACCAACGACCCGAACTCGGCCACCGCGCAGTTCTTCATCAACGTCAAGGACAATGATTTCCTGAACCAGCCGCAGTCGCGCGACGGCAATGGCTACGCCGTCTTCGGCAAGGTCATCGAGGGCATGGACGTGGTCGACAAGATCCGTGTCGTGCCCACCGGCCCGGGCGACGTGCCCGTGACCCCGGTGATCATCAAAAAAGCAACCGTGGAGAAATGAGATGACCAAGATAGTCGACCTGGATACCAGCCATGGCACGATCCGCCTCGAACTCGACGACGCGAAGGCGCCCGTCACCGTGAAGAACTTCATCACCAACGTCGAGAACGGCCACTTTGACGGCACGGTGTTTCACCGCGTCATCAAGGGCTTCATGGTGCAAGGCGGTGGTTTCGAGCCCGGCATGCAGCAAAAGCCGACCGGCAACACGATCGAGAACGAAGCCTCCAACGGCTTGAAGAACGACAAGTACACGGTGGCGATGGCGCGCACTTCGGCGCCGCACTCGGCGACGGCGCAGTTCTTCATCAACGGCGCCGACAACGAGTTCCTCAACTTCAAGTCCGAGACGCCGCAAGGCTGGGGCTATGCCGTCTTCGGCAAGGTCGTCAAGGGCACCGAGATCGTCGACGCGATCGAGCAGGTGCGCACCGGCAACCGCGGCGGCCATGCCGACGTGCCGCTCGAAGACGTGACGATCACGCGCGCCACCGTCGTTTCCTGACCGCCCCGGGCGTGGCCGCGCGAACGCCTTCCGCCATCGCGCTGCCGCTTCCCGAGGCGACGCCGACCTTCGTCGCGCCGGCCGACTGGCAGGCGATCGACTTCATCAGCGACCTGCACCTCGCGGCAAGCACGCCGCGCACCTTCACCGCCTGGGCCGCGCACCTGCGCCACACGCGGGCCGACGCCGTGTTCATCCTCGGCGACCTGTTCGAGGTCTGGGTCGGCGACGACCTGGCCGAGGGCGGCTTCGAGGCCCGCTGCGTCGGGGTGCTTCGCGACGCTGCCGCCACCAAGATGATCGCCTTCATGGCCGGCAATCGCGACTTCCTGGTCGGCGACGCGATGCTCGAGGCGAACGGCGTGACGCGTCTGCGCGACCCATCGCTGATCGCCGCGTTCGCAACGCGCGTGCTGGTCTCGCATGGGGATGCGCTCTGTCTCGACGACGTCGCCTACCAGCGCTATCGGCGCGTCGTGCGCCGATCCGGTCTGCAACGCGCCTTCCTGTCGCTGCCTCTCGCCTGGCGTCGTGCGCTCGGCCGTGCCGCGCGGCGGCGCAGCGACTCGCTGCATCCGTCTCGGGAGCGGCGCTTCGTCGACGTCGATGCCGATGCAACGCGCGGCTGGGTCGCTGCCGCCGATGTGCCGGTGCTGATCCACGGCCACACCCACGCGCCGGCCAGCCACGCGCTGGCGCCCGGATCGGTGCGCCACGTGCTGAGCGACTGGGATCTCGACGGCAACGGCACGCCGCGCGCCGAGGTCCTGCGCTGGACTGCTCAAGGCTTTGCGCGCATCGCTCCGGAGGGGTCCGCCGAAGGCGACACAGCGCATCCATGAGCGGCTGGCTGCAGCGCTGGCGGCGCAATCGCACGCTCCAGCGTCGACCGATTCCCGATCCGCTCTGGCAGCTGACTCTGGCGCGCTTTCCATTCCTGGCGCGGCGCAGCGCTGCCGACCTCGCCGCCCTGCGCGAGATGGCGACCCTCTTTCTCGCCGAGAAGGAATTCAGCGGCGCCGCCGGTCTCGAAGTGAGCGACGAGATGGCAGTCGCGATCGCGGCGCAAGCCTGCCTGCCCGCGCTCAAGCTGGGCCTCGAATGGCTCGACCGCTTTGTCGGCATCGTCGTCCATGAAGACGCGGTCGTGGCGCGCCGGGAAATGGCCGACGACGACGGCGTCGTGCACGCCTGGGACGAAGAGCTCGCCGGCGAGGCGATGAGCGGCGGTCCGGTCATGCTCGCCTGGCGCGACGTCGACGAAGCGGGCGAGTCGGCGCAGGACGGCTACAACGTCGTCGTCCACGAGTTCGCGCACGTCATCGACATGCGTGGCGACGTCACGGCCAGCCTCGAGACGGTCAATCCGCAGAGCGAGCGCGGCGTCTGGCTGCACGCACTGGCCGACGAATACGAGCGTTTCGCCGACAGGGTCGAGCGCGAGGAAGAGACCTTTCTCGATCCCTACGGTGCCGAGGCGCTGGAAGAGTTCTTCGCGGTCGCGGCGGAGGCCTTCTTCGTAGCCCCGGGCGAGCTCAAGACCGAGCAGCCCCGGGTCTACGAGCTGTTGCGAACCTTCTTCAGACAAGACCCAGCGACCATGTCACCCTGGCGAAGTGAAGGGTCTCAGTGGCCGCGAGATCCTTCGCCGCGCTCAGGATGACGGGGACGCCCTACGCCGTCGCCGGCTCGGCCTTCGGCTTGTCGCTCTTCTTGATCGGCTGGATATCGAGCGTCGGCTTGCCCTCGCCATCGACATCGACCGTCAGGCGCCCGCCGTCTACCAGTCGTCCGAACAACAACTCGTCGGCCAGCGCGCGCCGGATCGTGTCCTGGATCAGGCGCTGCATCGGCCGCGCGCCCATCAACGGGTCGAAGCCCTTCTTCGCCAATTGCTTGCGCAAGGCGTCGGTGAAGGTGACCTCGACCTTCTTCTCGGCGAGCTGTCCCTCGAGCTGGAGCAGGAACTTGTCGACGACACGCAGGATGATCTCCTCGTCGAGCGACTTGAAGCTCACCGTGGCATCGAGGCGGTTGCGAAACTCCGGCGTGAACAGGCGCTTGATGTCGGCCATCTCGTCGCCGGCTTCCTTCGAATTCGTGAAGCCGATCGACGATTTGTTGAGCGACTCGGCGCCGGCATTCGTCGTCATGACGATGATGACGCTGCGGAAGTCGGCCTTGCGCCCGTTGTTGTCGGTCAGCGTGCCGTGGTCCATGACCTGCAGCAACACGTTGAAGACGTCGGGGTGGGCCTTCTCGATCTCGTCGAGCAGCAACACGGCGTGCGGCTTCTTCGAGATCGCCTCGGTCAGGAGGCCGCCCTGGTCGAAGCCGACGTAGCCGGGCGGCGCGCCGATCAGGCGGCTGACCGCGTGGCGCTCCATGTATTCGCTCATGTCGAAGCGGATCAGCTCGATGCCGAGAATGAAGGCGAGCTGCTTGGCGACTTCGGTCTTGCCGACGCCGGTGGGGCCGCTGAACAGGAACGAGCCGATCGGCTTGTCGGGACGACCGAG
>JANXXS010000102.1 GCA_025350505.1 Burkholderiales bacterium | reverse complement strand
GGCGATCGTCGCCACAACCGCGGCGCCCAGCCTTGCCGCCTTCATCGACGGGCGCCGCCTCGACGCCGCCGCGCACGCCCTGGCCGCCGACGTGCAGTTCGTGCGCAGCGAGTCGGTGGCGCGCGACCGCGCGCTCCGCCTCAGCTTTCACGCCAGCAGCGCCTCGAGCTGCTGGGTCGTGCACACCGGCACCGCAGCGCAGTGCAGCTGCGGCAGCGACAGCGGCCCGGCGGTCTGCACCGGCGGCGCCGCCGAGATCAAGACCGTCGTTCTCGGCGCCGCCGATCGCGTCGTCGTGCAGGCCAATGTCGCCTCGATCCTGTTCGACCCGATGCACGGCACGAGCACGCCGACCGGAACGCTGCGCCTGATCGACCGGCGCGGCCGCGCCGTGCACCACATCGTCAACGTCATGGGCCGACTGCGCTCGTGCACGCCGAACGGTGCGGTGCCGGGCTGGCCAGCCTGCTGAATTTCAACCTGGAGACTTCCATGCAACGACTTTCCGCCTCCCGCACCGAGCCGCACCGCAAGCAGGCGAATCGCGGCTTCACCCTGATCGAAACGATGATCGCCGTCGGCATCGCCGGCGTGCTGTCGAGCATCGCCTACCCTTCCCTCGAAGGTCACGTGCTGCGTGCGCGCCGCACCGACGGCCTGGTCGCGCTGATGCAGGCGCAGCTCGCCGAAGAGCGCCATCGCGCCAATCACCGCACCTACGGCGACCTGGCGGAGATCGGCCTGCGCAGCAACTCGATGTCCGGCTACTACACGCTGCAGGTGACCTCGAGCTCGATCGACGGCTACGAGGTGGTCGCCACCGCCAACGGCCGGCAGGCGCGCGACGGCAGCTGCCAGACGCTGCGCCTGGCCGCCTACGGTGCGAGCATGGAATACGCGTCGGGGCCGAACGCTTCGGCGTCGAACCCGCCCGAGGTCAACCGCAAGTGCTGGAACCAGTGATGGGCGCGCGCCACTCACGCGGTCTGTCGATGATCGAGCTGCTCGTCGGCACGGCGATCGGCCTGGTCATCGTCGCCGCCGGCACGGTTGTCGTCGTGCACCACGCTCGCGAAAACCGCGCCCTGGTGATCGAGGCGCGGTTGATGCAGGATCTGGGCAGCGCCGCCGACATCGTCTCGCGCGACCTGCGCCGGGCCGGCTACTGGGCCGCCGCGGCGTCGGGGGTGCGCAGCGACGACGGCAGCCCGGTCGTCGTCAATCCCTATGCCGCGGTCACGCCCGACGCCGGGGCGTCCGACGCCGTGCGCCTCAGCTTCTCGCGCGACGCGAGCGAGAACGACGTCGTCGACAGCAACGAGCAGTTCGGCTTTCGGCTGCGCAACAGCGCCGTCGAGCTGCAGCTCGGCGACGGCAACTGGCAGGCGCTCACCGATCCGGCGACGCTCGCCGTGACGACCTTCAGCGTCGAGCCGCATGTCGAAGAGACCAGCCTGGCCGCGTTCTGCGCCGGGCCGTGTTCCGCTGGCAGCACCACCTGCCCGCCGCGGCAGCAGATGCGCAGCTACGCGATCTCGATCGCGGGCCGCTCGGTGCTCGACGCGAACGTGCGGCGCGGCGTGCAGAGCGCGGTGCGCCTGCGCAACGTCACTGTCGTCGGCAGCTGCGAGGGCTGAGCGATGAGAGCTGTCACCCGCCACGGACAACGCGGCGCTGCCTCGCTCATCGTCACGATGCTGCTCGTCTTCGCGATGCTGATCGTCGTCGCTTACGCCAATCGCAATGTCGCGGTTGAAGCGCGCGCCTCGGCCAATCAGTACCGCTCGACGCAGGCCTTCGAGGCCGCCGAGGCCGGCCTCGAATGGGTGCTCGCCAAGCTCAACGACGGCACGCCGATCGGCGACGATTGCCTGCCCAGCAGCGATCCGGCTGCGGCGTCTTTCCGCGATCGCCAGTTGCGCCTCGGCTCTGCCGGCTTCGTCGCCGCGACCTGGGACAACGCGGGCACGCCGACGCCGCTGCGCGCCGCCTGCGTGCGCACCGACACCGGCTGGTCGTGCAATTGCCCGAGCACCGGCGCGCCGACACCGGCCATCGCCGCGGGCGACGCGACCGCGCCCGCCTTCATGGTGGAGCTATCGACAGGCGCCAAGCCGGGCCTGATCGTGGCCACCGCGAGCGGCTGCACGCGAAGCGACACCCTGTGCTCCGCCACGTCGAGCGTCGGCCACGAATCCGCGGCGCGCGTCGAAGTCATGTTCGGCCTGCTGCCGGGATTGCGATCGGCGCCCGCCGCGACGCTCACTGCGCGCGGCAACGTCGACGCCGGCAGCGGCGCGCTCGGCCTGCACAACACCGACCCGGCCGCCGGCAGCACTGCCGTCGACGCCGGCGGCAACGTCAGCGGCAACGCGCTTCGGTTCAGCGCGCCGGCCGGCGCGTCGCTCGACGGCGCGATCGTCGCCGGCGACGCGACGCTCGCCGGCCTGGCCGGGGAGCGCTTTTTTGCGCGCTGGTTCGGCATGGACAAGGCGACCTGGATGGCACAGCCGGCGGCGACGCGAATCGCCTGCAACGGCAACTGCGCGACTGTGCTCGCCGATGCAGTCGCGGCGGGCGCGCGACTCCTCGCCATCGACGGCGACGTCGATCTCGACGGCCCGATCTCGCTCGGCACGAGCGAGCGGCCGATCGTCCTCGCCAGCAGCGGCGTACTGCGCCTGCACGGCGCGGTGGCCTTGCGCGGCGTCGTCGCCGCCGCATCGATCGACTGGCAGGGCACCGCTGCCGGCGCCCTCGTCCAGGGCGCGGCGATCAGCGAGGGCAACTACACCGGCGACGCCGCCACCGACATCGTCCGCGACACCGCGATCCTGGCCCGCCTGCAAACCGGCAGCGGCAGCTTCGCCCGCGTCAACGGCAGCTGGAAGGACTTCTGACATGAACCACGACGCCTTCGCCCATGCGGCAGCGCGCCGCTCGCAACGCGGCGCGGCGCTGCTCGAATCGCTGATCGCGTTCGTCTTTCTCGCCGTCGCCGCGATGTCGGCGGCGCAGTTGCAGGGGCATCTGCGACTGCATGCCGACCTGGCGCGGCAGCGCTCGCAAGCGGTCCACCTGGGCCAGCGCGAGATCGAGACGCTGCGCGCCTGGTCGACGCCGGCGGCCGCTTCCGGCAGCAGCAGCTACGCGGCCATCGTCGACGCCGACCGTGTCGCCGATGCCGCCGCCGGCGATGCGAACAATGCCGAGTACCGCATCGTCCGTCGCGTCGACGACGCGGCCTTTGCCGGCGCCAAGAGCGCGTCGGTGGCCGTCGAGTGGGTCGATCGCAGCGGCGTGGCGCAGCGCGTCGTTCTCGACAGCGTGATCGCGCGCAGCGACCCGGCGTGGTCCGGCGCCCTCGCCCTCGGCAGCGGCGCCGGCGTGCAACGTGGCGCGTTCGGTCGCGCGCCTGCTGTGCCCACGATGGCGAAGTCGATCGGCAGCGGCCGCAGCGCGATGAAGCTCGCTGCCGCCGGAAGCACCGTCATCGTCTTCGACGACGCGACGGGCCACGTCGTGTCGCGCTGCACCGGTGTCGCCGCGACCACGACAACACGTGATCTCACGTCGAGCGATCTCTCGTCATGCAGCGCCGGTGCATGGCTTGTCCTGTCCGGCACGATCCGCTTCACATCGGCGGTGCCGCCAATGCCGTCGCAGGCGAGCGAGACGCCGCCGATCGTGGCGGTCGCCCTCGCGCTGACAGGGGGCAGCTATGCGGCTGCACCCGACTGCAGCACCGACGCGATGAAAACGGTGCGCTACACGTCAGGCGGCAGCCTGCACATCGACGCCGTGCCCATCGACGCGCTGCCGTCCTCGCTCGGCCTTCCGTCATGGAGCGAGACCGGCGATCGCTTCGCCAACTACCGTTGCCTGGTGACGCCGCGCGCCGACGCTCGCTGGTCCGGCCGCAGCACGCTGGTTCCCACGGGCTGGACGATCGGCACCGGCAGCGCCGACCGGCGCGTCTGCCGCTACGCCGCCGATCGCGACGGCTCGGGCGCGATCGATGCGAACATCGAGCATCCGGCCGACTATGCCGGCGTCGCCGGCGCGCTGGCGGGGCAGAATTTCATCGTCGTGCGCGGCGACCAGAGCTGCCCTGTCGCGCCCGATGCCAGCCTGCTCGCCGCTGCCTCCGGCACGGTGCAACATCAACCTTGAGCCTTCGCGAACTGCGCATCCCTTGAACAGCACGCCGACCTCTCACGCCGAACCGGGCACGCCGTTCGCCGCGCCGATGCGCGAGGCGCTGGCGCTGGCGCAGAACGCGATCGGCCTGTCGGATCCGAACCCGCGCGTCGGCTGCGTCATCGTCGCTGCCGACGGCCATGTGCTCGGGCGCGGCCACACCCAGGAAGCCGGCGGCGCCCATGCCGAGGTGATGGCCTTGCGTGACGCCGCATCGCGCGGCGCAGATGTGCGCGGCGCCGCGGTCGTCGTCACGCTCGAGCCGTGCTCGCACCACGGCCGCACGCCACCGTGCGCCGATGCGCTGATCGAGGCTGGCGTCGGCCGCGTCGTCATGGCCATGCGCGACCCCAACCCGCTCGTCGCGGGGCAAGGTGCGGCACGGCTCGCGGCCGCCGGCATCGAGGTCATCGATGGGCCGTTCGCCGCCGAAGCGCGCGAGCTCAACATCGGCTTCGTCTCGCGCATGACACGCGGCCGGCCCTGGCTGCGCCTCAAGGTCGCGATCTCGCTCGACGGCCGCACCGCCCTCGCCAACGGCGCCAGCCAGTGGATCACCGGCGAGGCCGCGCGCAGCGACGGCCATGCGTGGCGCAAGCGCGCCGGCGCCGTGCTGACCGGCGTCGGCACCGTCCTCGACGACGACCCGCGGCTCGACGTGCGGCTCGTTCGCACCGCGAAGCAGCCGCTGCGCGTCGTCGTCGATTCGCGCCTCGAGACGCCGCCTTCGGCCCGCATCGTCGAGCCGCCGGGGGCGGTGCTGCTCTACGCGGCGGCCGAGAACAGCGAACGCCGCCGCGGCCTCGAAGCGCGCGGTGCCGAGATCGCCATCGCTCCTTTGCCGTCGGGCAAGGTCGACCTGGCAGCGATGCTCGCCGACCTGGGCCAGCGCGGCATCAACGAGCTGCATGTCGAGGCCGGCGAAAGGCTCAATGCATCGTTGCTGCGCGAGGGCGTGGTCGACGAGCTGCTCGTCTACGTCGCGCCGCGCCTGCTCGGCAGCGGTCGCGGCCTGGCCGCGCTCGGGCCGTTCGAACGGCTCGAGCAAAGCCTCGATTTCCGCATCGTCGAGACGACCCCGCTCGGCGACGACCTGCGCCTGCTGCTCCGACCGCGCTGACACCTTCGCGACGACGCCGCCTCGGCGTCGCGGCGACAATCGACCCATGTTCACCGGCATCGTCAGCGGCGTCGGCCGCATCGTCGAAGCGCGCGCGCTCGGCGCGGGTGCCGGCTTCGGCAAGGCCTTGTCGATCGAAGCGCCGGCCGGCTTTCTCGACGGTGTCGGCATCGGCGACAGCATTGCGCTGTCGGGCGCCTGCATGACAGTGGTCGCCTTGGACACCGCACCGAATCGCTTCGACGTCGAGATCTCCGCAGAAAGCCTGGACAAGACCGCCGGCCTCGACGGCCCCGGCGAGGTCAACCTGGAAAAGGCCTTGCGCGCCGACGGCAGGCTCGACGGCCATCTCGTCAGCGGCCATGTCGACGGCGTCGGCCGGGTCACGCGCTTCGAGCGCGTCGGCGAATCGTGGGAGCTGCGCGTCGAAGCGCCGGCGGCGCTGGCACGCTTCTTCGCCGTCAAGGGCTCGGTCGCAATCGACGGCGTCAGCCTGACGGTCAACGCCGTTGCCGACCTCGCCTCGGGCTGCGAAATCTCGATCAACCTGATCCCGCACACGGTGCAGAACACGAGCCTGCGCGGCCTCGCCCTCGGCCGCGGCGTCAACCTCGAGATCGACCTGATCGCGCGCTATGTCGAGCGCATGCTGGCCGCTGCCCCCACGGCGGCCTGAACGAACCCCAACGCCTACAATTTCAACCATGGCCATCGCCCCCATTCCAGAGCTTGTCGCGGAGCTGGCCGCCGGCCGAATGGTCATCCTCGTCGACGAGGAAGACCGCGAGAACGAGGGCGACCTCGTGCTCGCCGCCGACCACGTCACGCCCGAAGCGATCAACTTCATGGCCAAGTTTGGCCGCGGCCTGATCTGCCTGACGCTGACGCGCGAGCGCTGCGAACGCCTGCAGCTGCCGCCGATGACGGCGAAGAACGGCGCCCAGCACGGCACCGCGTTCACCGTCTCGATCGAGGCGGCGACCGGCGTCACCACCGGCATCTCCGCCGCCGACCGGTCGCGCACCGTGCAGGCTGCGGTAAAGAAAGACGCGCGTGCCGCCGATCTGGTGCAGCCCGGCCACATCTTCCCGCTGCAGGCGCACGACGGCGGCGTGCTCATGCGCGCTGGCCACACCGAAGCCGGTTGCGATCTCGCGGCGATGGCCGGCCTGGCCCCGGCCGCGGTGATCTGCGAGGTGATGAACGACGACGGCACGATGGCGCGCCTGCCCGACCTGGTCGCCTTCGCCGAGAAGCACGGTCTGAAGATCGGCACCATCGCCAGCCTGATCGAGCACCGCAGCCGCAACGAATCGCTGATCGAGCGCGCAGGCACGCGCAAGATGCTGACGCCGCAGGGCGAGTTCGACTGCACCGTGTACACCGACAAGGCCGGCGGCCTGCACCTGGCCCTGACGCGTGGCCGCTGGTCGGCCGCCGACGAGGTGCTGGTTCGCGTGCACGAGCCGCTGTCGGTGCTCGACCTGCTCGACGCCGGCCCCTCCGATCACTCCTGGCCGCTGCCGCGCGCGCTGGCCGCGCTGCAGAAAAGCGAGCGCAGCGCCGCCGTGTTGCTCAATTGCGGCGAAGACGCCGCCGCCCTGCTGCCGCAGGTGCTCGCGCGCAGCCGCGGCGCGCGCCGGCCGCCGCAGCCTATGGACCTGCGCACCTACGGCATCGGCGCGCAGATCCTGCGCGACCTCGGCATCGCGAAGATGAAGCTGCTCGGCAGCCCGCGCCGGATGCCGAGCATGGCCGGCTACGGACTCGAGGTGAACGGCTTCGTCGCCGACGAGCCGCCCGTCGTCTCTGCGGCCGTCGCCACGCATGCGCAACGCTGACCGCGGCGAGGCGGCCCGCCTCGACGGTCGCGAACTGCACATCGGCATCGTCCAGGCGCGCTTCAACGCCGGCATCACCGACCGCATCGCCGCCGCCTGCCGCGCCGAGCTGGCGGCGCTTGGCGTCGGCGCGACTGCGATGACGACGCTGCAGGTGCCCGGCGCGCTCGAGATCGGCATCGCCCTCGCCGCGCTGGCCGAGAGCGACGAGTTCGATGCGCTGGTCGCGATCGGCTGCGTCATCCGCGGCGAGACCTATCACTTCGAGCTGGTCGCCGACGAAAGCGGCGCCGCCGTGACGCGCGTCTCGCTCGACCACGGCGTGCCCATCGCCAACGCCGTCCTGACCTGCGAGAACGAGGCCCAGGCCGCGGCGCGCGCCGACGACAAGGGCCGCGACGCCGCCCGCGTCGCCGTCGAGATGGCGAACCTGCTGGACGACTGGTCGTGAGCGAAGCGCCGAGTGGCGGCGACAAGCGCAGGCGCCGCGGCAGCACCGTCACCACCGCCCGCCGCAAGGCCCGCGAATTCGCGCTGCAGGGCTTGTACGAATGGCTGATCGGCGGTGCCGACGCCGGCGTCGTCGACGCCCATGTGCGCGAGCAGGAAGGCTTCGACAAATGCGACGCCCTGCACTTCGACATGCTGCTGCACGGCTGCATCCGCGAGGCGGCCGAGCTCGATGCGCTGCTCGCCGGCCACCTCGATCGCAAGACCGAGCAGCTCTCGCCGGTCGAGCACGCGGTGCTCATGATCGGCGCCTACGAGTTGCGCCACTGCGTCGACATTCCGTACAAGGTCGCCATCAACGAGGCGGTCGAGCTGGCCAAGAGCTTCGGCGGAACCGACGGCCACCAGTACGTGAACGGCGTGCTCGACAAGACCGCCTTCGACCTGCGCGGCGTCGAGGTCGAGGCGGCGCGCATCCGGCGCGGCTGAAGCGCCGCGTCCGCGCCTTCGAAGCGGGAGCGGCCGCCGCAGCCGTGTCGGACGACGCCCATTCGGCAGGCCGAATGGTGAGCTAGTGTTACGAACGTTCCCGGCGACGCCTATTTCACACTCGGCATGCCGGCGCCTCACTTAAGCTGGCGACGTGAGCAGCAGTTCGACCCCGCCAGCCGTGCCCGGCGACTCCGTCCCGGGCGCTTCGTCGAGCGCTCCCGGCCTCGCGCTGTGGAGCGACTCCGACAGCGGCCGGCCCACGGCACCCGGATTCGGCGGGCTCGTCGCCGCGCCCACCGACCGTGCCATGCCGACGATCGGCCATATCGGCCGCTATGCGCTCAAGTACCAGCTCGGCAGCGGTGGCCTGGGCACCGTGTTCGCCGCCCACGATCCGCTGCTGTCGCGCCTGATCGCCGTCAAGACCCTCAACGTCGAGATCAAGGACGAGGAGCGCGAGTCCTTCAACGCGCTCTTCATCAATGAGGCGCGCGCCGCCGGCGGCCTGAGCCACCCGCACATCGTCACCGTGTTCGATGCCGGCATCAGCGACAACCGCGCCTACATCGCGATGGAACTGCTGAAGGGCCGTGACCTGCGCCAGTTGCGCCAGGAAGGCTGGCGCGCGACGCCGGCGCAGGCGGCACTGATCGTGCGCCGCGTCGCCGACGCGCTGGCCTTCGCACACTCCAAGGGCGTGATCCACCGCGACATCAAGCCAGCCAACATCTTCATGGTCGGCCGCACCCAGCCGCGGGTGCTCGACTTCGGCATCGCCCGCGTCGCGCACCAGCGCGAGAGCGGCGACGCCTCGATCGGCGCCGGCTCGCCGTACTACATGGCGCCCGAGCAGGTGCGGCGTGAGCCGGGCGACCGACGCGCCGACGTGTTCTCGCTCGGCGTCGTGCTCTACGAGCTGCTCACCGACACCAAGCCCTTCGTCGGCGATTCGCTGAAGCAGATCATGAGCGCCGTTCTCGAGCACGAGCCGCCGCTCGCCAACAAGGTCGACAAGACGGTGCCGAAGGCACTGGCCGAGATCGCGGCGCGGGCGATGGCCAAGGATCCGGAGCAGCGCTTCCGCTCGGCACGCTCGTTCGCGCGCGAGCTGCGCCAGTGGCTCGATGCCAACCCGGTGGGGCCGGAAGGCGATACCGCCGCGCCGGCCGAGGCGGCACCCGTCGTGCCGCACCGCAGTACGCCACGGGTCGCCTTTGCCGCGCTCGCCCTCGTCGGCCTGCTTGCCGCCGCCTTCTGGTGGCAGCGCGGCAGCGTCCCGGAGCGCGCCAACCCGGTCGCCGTGGCGACGACGCCGCCACGGGCCGCCGTCGTCGCCGAACCGGTGGCCCGGGCGATCGTGCCGGCGCCGGCGCCGGTGCCCGAGCCGACGCCGAGCACCGTACCGACGTCCGCAGCCGCCGTCGCAGCGCCGCCTTCCGCGCCGGCGACGGCCGTGGCCATCGCTGCGGTCGCGCCGGTCATCGCGACGCCGGCCATGGCGGCGTCGAGCATGACCTCGGCGCAGGATTCGCTGCTCCTCGCCACGATCGTCCCGGCCGCGCCCTCGCCCTCGCCGGCGCCGCGCAGCGCCGCGCCGCCCACCCAGGCCGCTCCCGCCGTCCCGACAGCGACGCGACGCGACGTGCCCACCGCGAGCACGTTGCCGCCGGTTGTTGTCGCGGCACCGCCCAAGGAATCGACCCGCGAGCGGCGCGCCCGCGAAGCCCGCGAGCGCGACGCCGCCCGGCTCGCCGCGGCAGTGCCGGTCGTGGTGGCGACGGGCAAGGTCAGGATCGCCGTCAGCCCTTGGGGCCAGGTCGAGGTCGACGGCGTGCCTTCGGGTGCAGCGCCGCCGCTGACCGAGCTCACGCTCGTCGAAGGCCGGCACCAGATCGTCGTCCGCAACGGCGAGTTCGCGCCTTTCGTCGCACTGATCGACGTCGTCGCCGGCCAGCCGATTTCGCTAAGGCACAAGTTCGGTTCGTGAATCGATTTGTCCTCGCGTTAGCATCGGCCGCCGGCCTTCTCGTCGCGGCATGCATGCAAACGCCGCCTGTCCCGGTCGGCCTGCTCGACGTGAGCGGGCGGCCGGCCGAGAAGGCCTTGCTCGATGGCCTCAAGGCTTATGACGACGCCCAATACGACAACGCGGAGCGACAGTTCCGGCAAGCCCTCGGCCTCGGCCTCGCCTCGGCGAAAGACCGTGCCGAGGCGCACAAGCGCCTGGCCTTCGTCGCATGCGCGACCGGCCGCCTGGCCGAGTGCGAGGCCGAGTTCCGCCTCGCGCGCCGCGCCGATCCCGGCTTCGCGCTCGACCGCGCCGAGGCCGGGCACCCGGTCTGGGGCCCGGTCTACCGCAAGGTCGTGCCGCCCTGATCCCGCCGCGCCCGGCGCGCCTGCATGAGGACCGCGCGCGTGCAGCAGGCACTCGATGGGGAAGCGGACTTTCGCTTGGCCGTCCGCGTCTACTGGGAAGACACCGACGCCGCCGGCATCGTCTTCTACGCCAACTACCTGAAGTTCTTCGAGCGGGCGCGCACCGAGTGGCTGCGCAGCTTCGGCCTCGAGCAGGAGCGCTTGCGCGCCGAGTCGGGCGTCGCCTTCGTCGTCACCGAGACGGCGCTGCGCTACTTCGCGCCGGCGCGCCTCGACGACATGATCGAGATCAGCGTGCACGTGGAGCGCCTCGGCCAGGCCAGCCTGGTCGTGACGCAGCAGGCGCGGCGCGGCGACGATGTGCTGGTCGAGGGCACGATCCGGGTCGGCTGCGTCGACCTCGGAACTTTCCGGCCCCGCCGCATCCCTGACGAGATCCTCATGATGATCCTCAAAGACGACTCACGATGAACCAGGACTTTTCGATCGTCACGCTCGTCCTGCATGCGAGCCTCGTCGTGCAGGTCGTCATGGTCGGCCTGCTCCTCGCCTCGCTGGCCAGCTGGACGGTGATCTTCGGCAAGCTGTTCGGCCTGCGCAAGGTGCGCACCGACAACGACGTGTTCGAACGCGAGTTCTGGGCCGGCCGCAACCTCAACGACCTGTTCGCCGACGCGACGAAGAAGGTGCCACGCTCGGCGATGGAGCGCATATTCGCCTCGGGCATGCGCGAGTTCTTCAAGCTGCGCGAAAAGCGCGTCGTCGATCCAGGCGCCCTGCTCGACGGCGCGCGGCGCGCGATGCGCGCGAGCTTCCAGCGCGAGCTCGACACGATCGAGTCGAACCTCTCGTTCCTCGCCTCGGTCGGCTCGGTCTCGCCCTACGTCGGCCTGTTCGGCACGGTCTGGGGAATCATGCATGCCTTCATCGGCCTGTCGAACCTGCAGCAGGTGACGCTGGCGACGGTCGCTCCGGGCATCGCCGAGGCGCTGGTGGCGACCGCCATCGGTCTCTTCGCGGCGATCCCGGCCGTGATCGCCTACAACCGCTTCGCGCGCCAGATCGACCGCATCGCGACCCAGCTAGAGAGCTTCATCGAGGAGTTCTCGAACATCCTGCAGCGCAACGCGGGCGCCATGCCGGCGTCGCCGAGGTAGATCGGCATGGCCGCTCTCATCCAGCGCGGCGGCGTGCGCCGCCGCACGATCAGCGAGATCAACATGGTCCCGTTCATCGACGTCATGCTGGTGCTGCTCATCATCTTCATGGTCACGGCGCCGCTCATCACCACCGGCATGGTCGACCTGCCGAGCGTCGGCAAAAGCAAGCAGCGGCCCGAGCACTTCGTCGAGCTGGTCATCGGCGCCGACGAGCAACTGCGCATGCGCGTCGACGGCAAGGATTCGGCGACGCTGCGCCTGGCCGACGTGGCGGCGCGCGTCACCGAGGTGCAGGCGGGCAACGCGAACACGCCGGTGGTCATCTCGGCCGACCGCAACGTCAAGTACGAAACCGTGGTCAAGGCCATGGACGTGCTGCAGCGCGCCGGCGTGCAGCGGGTCGGCCTCTCGGTGAAGCAGGGGGCGGGCTCGTGAGCGCAGGGGCGCCGTGAGCGCGATGACGCTCTCGGCACGCGACGCCTTCGCGCCGCAGCGGCCGCCCGGCATGGGGCCGGGGCTGGTGCTGGCGCTGGTCGCGCACGCGCTTCTGATCGTCGCCCTGGCCTGGAGCGTGAACTGGAAGACGAGCGAGCCGGAAGGCGTCGTCGCCGAGCTGTGGTCGGCGTTGCCGCAGATCGCCGCGCCGCGCACCGCAGCGCCCGAGCCGCGCCCGGCGGTCGTCGAGCCCCGGCCGACACCGCCAGAGCCGCGGCCCGAGCCGGTGACGCCGCCGCAGGTCGACGCACAGATCGCCATCGAGCGCGCCGAAGCGGCGAAGAAGGCCGAGGCCGCCAGGCGCGAGGTAGCGCGCCGCGCCGAGGCCGAGCGCGAGCGCCAGCGTGTCGCCGACGAGCAGGCCGAGAAAAAGAAGCTGGCCGAGAAAGCGCGCCAGGACGAGGCGCGCGAAGCGGCGATCCGCGAGGCCAACCTGCGCCGCATGATGAAGCAGGCCGGTTCGAGCGACGACCCGGGCGCCACCGGCAACGCCACGCGCACCTCGGGGCCCTCGGCGGGCTACGCCGGCCGCATCAAGGCGCGCATCAAGCCGAACATCGTGCTCACCGGCAGCGTCGCGGGCAACCCGACCGCCAGCGTCGAGGTTCGCCTCGCACCCGATGGAACCATCATCGGCAGGAAGCTCCTCAAGAGCAGCGGCGTGCCCCTCTGGGACGAGACCGTGCTGCGCGCCATCGACAAGACGGAGGTGCTGCCGCGCGACACCGACGGCCGCGTGCCGCCGTCGTTCACGATCGACTTCCGGCCGCAGGAGTAGCGCCACAGCGAAGCGCGGCCCGGATCGCCGGATCGCTCAAGCGTCCCGTGGCGCGGCCTTGGCCCGCGCCAACTCCTCCTGCAGCCTGACGATGTCGGCGGTCAGGCGCCCTGCGACCAGGCCGATCAGCTCGAAGCCGAACGCCGGGTTCTGGTAGTAGATCTGGCGCACCGTGCTCTGGTTGACGCTGAGCACCACGCAATCCTCGGCGCAACGCGCCGTCAGCGACCGGCGATTGCCCGGCACGAAGAAAGCGATCTCGCCGAACACCCTTCCCGGCGCGACGCTCTCCTGGATCTCGACGAACTCGACGCGGCCTTCGGCAAGCAGATAGAGATGCCCGGCCTCGTCGCCCTTTCTGAACAGCACCTCGCCCGCCTTGCGTTTGGTCGACGTCATGTAGGGCTTGAGCCAGATGCCGGACGTATCGGCGCTCGAGGCAGCCGCGGTAACGCGGCGGGTGAGCCGACGCATTTCCCGCAGCCTGACGACGTTGATGGGAAGCAGGGTCGCGTGCAGCAAGGCCATGATCGGCGACGGATGAAGCAGGCCGTACACCAGGAAGCCGCAGTTGCTGCATACCGCCAGCCAGCGCAGCGGCACCATCGTCTTGACGAAGGAGCTCGTGACCGTCAACGCACCGGCCGCGGCCGCCGCGCACAGCGCGACGATCTCGGTCGGCGAGGACAAGGCGCCCACCAGGGCCGCGCTTGCCTGCGCGACGGTCTGCTCAACGGACACGAGGCGCCCCTTTCAAGGCCGATGCCGGCGCGCCGGCGCGCGGTCGATCCCGCGGTGCCGGACGCCTCACGGCTCGAGCACGAGGCCGGTGAGATAGGCCAGGCTGCGCGTGTGCGTGTTGTCCGAATCGGCGCCGACGGCAACGGCGACGATCGGCGGCATGTGATCGCTCTCGGCACCGAACAGCTTGATGAAGTCCGCCGCCACGTCACGCCGTTCCGGCACCCACTGGTTGAGTCGCTCCGCGCCGCTGCGCACGACCACGTAGCGCACGCGCCGGGTGAATGCGTTGTCGAGCATGGTCCCGGCCGCCAGGTGCGCGTCCCACACGTAGCAGACCGTCGCCGAGGGCACCGGATCCGAACTCTTGGCCCGAGCGAAGCGCAGCAACTGGCGATCGCCGAAGGGGATGTCTTCCACGGGCAGGTCGAAGAAGACGCAAACCTTCAAGGGCGTGTCGTCGCCGCTCTTCTGGCGCAGATCGGAGTTCTCGACGAGGCGCTCCATGCGCCACTGCCACGCCAGATGGGCGCCGGTGCCGGTGAACTGGAGCGGGTGAACCAGGTTGCCGTACGACTCGATCGCCTCGACGCGCAGGGCTCGCTTGCCATCGATCTCGACGATCGAGAAATGCGTGAAAGGCTTGGTCTGCTGCGGCAAGCCGACGACATGCCAGGGCGGCATCGGCACATCGCCCTCGGCCGCGAAGGGCTGAAGGAGGGGCGGCTCGGCACGCACCGTCCCGAACGGCAAGACGGCGAAAACGACAAGGACAAGAGAACGCAGCATCGGTGTCTCCCAACACGCGAAGCGCCGATTGTCAGCCCGGCGGAGTGCGCGCGCGGCCGTAGCCGCCGCCGCCCGGTGTCTCGATGACGAACACGTCGCCGGCATTCATGTCGATGCTGGCGATGTGGTCGAGCGCGACCGTGCTGCCGTCGGCGCGCTCGACGCGGTTGATGCCGGGCAGCCCGGCGCCGCCGCCGGCCGCACCGAAGGCGCCCTGGTGCCGGTTGTTGGACAGGATCGACGCCGTCATCGGCTCGAGGAAGCGCATGCGCCGCACTGCGCCGTCGCCGCCGGCGAACTCGCCGCGGCCGCCCGAACCCGGCCGGATCTCGTAGCTGTCGAGGCGCACCGGGAAGCGGAACTCGAGCACCTCGGGGTCGGTCAGTCGCGAGTTGGTCATGTGCGTCTGCACGACCGAAGTGCCGGCGAAGCCGGCGCCGGCGCCCGAGCCGCCGGACAGCGTCTCGTAGTACTGGTAGCGGGCGTTGCCGAAGGTGAAGTTGTTCATCGTCCCCTGTGACGAGCCCATCGTGCCGAGCGCGCCGTAGAGCGCGTTGGTGATGCAGGTCGAGGTCTCGACGTTGCCGGCGACCACCGAGGCCGGCGACTTCGGGTTGAGCATCGAGCCCTCGGGGATGATCACCCGGAGCGGCTTCATGCAGCCGGCGTTGAGCGGGATGTCGTCGGCGACGAGGGTGCGAAAGACGTAGAGCACGGCGGCCATGCAGACCGCCGTCGGCGCGTTGAAGTTGTTGGTGAGCTGCGCCGAGGTGCCGGTGAAGTCGATCTCGGCGCTGCGCGCTTCGGCGTCGACGCGGATCGCCACCTCGATCACGGCGCCGTTGTCGAGCGGCAGCGAGAACGCGCCGTTCTTCAGCTTGGTGATGACGCGCCGCACCGATTCTTCGGCGTTGTCCTGCACGTGGCGCATGTAGCCCTGCACGACGTCGAGCCCGTACTGCGCGACCATCGAGCGCAGCTCGCGAAGGCCCTTCTCGTTGGCCGCGACCTGCGCCTTCAGGTCGGCGAGGTTCTGCTCGGGGTTGCGCGATGGATGCTCGCCGCTTTGCAGCAGGGCACGCATCTCGGCCTCGAGAAAGCGGCCGCGCTCGACCAGCTTGACGTTGTCGATCTGCACGCCCTCTTCCTCGATGCGGGTCGAGAACGGCGGCATCGAGCCGGGCGTGGTGCCGCCGATGTCGGCGTGATGGCCTCTGGAACCCACGTAGAACGTGGGTTCCTGAGGCCATCGGTCTGACACACGCCCACCCCCGCCCACTCCCTCCCTCTCGGAGGGGGAGGGCTTGTCCACTTCGATGTAGACCGGTGTGACCACCGTCACGTCGGGCAGGTGCGTGCCGCCGTGGTACGGGTCGTTGAGGACGTACACGTCGCCCGGCTTCATGCGGCCGGCGTTGCGCGCGATCACGGTCTTGATCGACTCGCTCATCGAGCCCAGGTGCACCGGCATGTGCGGTGCGTTGGCGATGAGGTTGCCTTCGGCGTCGAACAAGGCGCACGAGAAGTCGAGCCGCTCCTTGATGTTGACCGAGTAGGCGGTGTTCTGCAGCTGCAGTCCCATCTGCTCGGCGATGTTCATGAACAGGTGGTTGAAGACCTCGAGCAGCACCGGATCGGCCGAGGTGCCGATGGCACGGCGCGCCTGGCGCGCCTCGACCCGTTCGAGCACTAGGTGGTCGAGCGCGGTGACGCGGGCGCGCCAGCCGGGCTCGACGACGGTCGTGGCGTTGCGCTCGGCGACGATCGCCGGCCCGTCGATGCTGTGCCCCGGCCGCACGTCTTCGCGCTCGACCAGCGCGGCGTCGTGCCAGCGTCCTTCGCTGAACAGCCGCACGGTCGCCCTGGCCGGCGCGGCGCCGTTCGCATCGAGGCCGTGCTGCAGCTCGGCCGGAGCGTCGCCGGCGCCGACCGCCTCGACCGAGACCGCCTCGACGATCAGTCGCCGCTCGCTCATCAGGAAGGCGAAGCGCTGACGATAGGTCGCCTCGAACGCGGCGCGCACCGCGTCGGCATCGCCGAAGGGCACGACGATGGCCGAATCGGTGCCCTCGTAGCGCACGTGCACGCGCCGATGCACGACGGCCAAAGCGCGCGCCACGCCCTGTCGTTCCAGCTCGGCAAGCGCCTCCGCGGCAAGCTGGTCGAGGCGCGTCGTCAATGCCGTGCCGGCCGATGTCAGCGGCAGCTCGATCGCCGCTTGGCGCAGCGTCGCCTGGTCGGCCAGACCCATGCCGTAGGCGGAAAGCACGCCGGCGAGCGGATGCACGAACACGCGCGTCATGCCGAGCGCATCGGCAACGCGGCAGGCGTGCTGGCCGCCGGCGCCGCCGAAGCACTGCAGCGTGTAGCGGGTGACGTCGTAGCCGCGCGAGACAGAGATTTTCTTGATCGCGTTGGCCATGCCGCCGACCGCGATGTCGATGAAGCCTTCGGCCACCTGCTCGGGCGAGCGCACCGTGCCGGTGGCGCGTTCGATCTCGGCGGCGAGCGCGGCGAAGCGCGTGCGCACGATCTCGCCGTCGAGCGCTTCATCGCCGGCGGGTCCGAACACTTTCGGAAAGAAGTCCGGCTGGATCTTGCCGACGGCGACATTCGCGTCGGTCACCGTGAGCGGGCCGCCGCGGCGGTACGAGGCCGGTCCCGGATTGGCGCCGGCGCTGTGCGGGCCGACGCGAAAGCGCGCGCCGTCGAAGCCGAGGATCGAGCCGCCACCGGCCGCCACGGTGTGGATCGCCATCATCGGCGCGCGCACGCGCACGCCGGCCACCTGCGTCTCGAAGGCGCGCTCGAACTCGCCGGCGTAGTGGCTGACGTCGGTCGAGGTGCCGCCCATGTCGAAGCCGATGACGCGGACCGGAGCCTTGTCACCCTGAGCGGAGCGAAGGGTCTCGCCCTGGCGCCCGCCGAGATCCTTCGCTTCGCTCAGGATGACAGGAAGTCCCAGCTCGGCGGTGCGCACCATGCCGACGATGCCGCCGGCCGGGCCGGAAAGGATCGCGTCCTTGCCCTGGAAGCCGCCGGCTTCGGCGAGGCCGCCCGACGACTGCATGAAGAAGAGGCGCACGCCCGGCATCTCGGCCGCGACCTCGTCGACGTAGCGGCGCAGGATCGGCGAGAGGTAGGCGTCGACCACCGTCGTGTCGCCGCGCCCGACCAGCTTCATCAGCGGGCTGACGCGATGCGACACGCTCACCTGCGTGAAGCCGGCATCGCGCGCCAGTCGCTCAGCCGCGAGCTCGTGCGCGGTGAAGCGCCAGCCGTGCATGAAGACGATGGCGACGCTGGCCAGGCCCGCGGCGCGCGCCGCCGCCAGGTCGGCGCGCAGCTTCGCTTCGTCGAGCGCATGGACGATCTCGCCGTCGACGCCGACGCGCTCGTCGGCCTCGATCACCTTGGCGTAGAGCAGCTCGGGCAGCACGATGTGCGGCTCGAACAGCTTGGGCCGCTCCTGGTAGCCGATGCGCAGCGCGTCGCGAAAGCCCTTCGTGATGACGAGCAGCGTCGGCTCGCCCTTCCTCTCGAGCAGCGCATTGGTGGCGACCGTCGTGCCCATCTTCACGCTCTCGACCTGCGCCGGCGTGATCGACTCGCCGGCGCCGAGGCCGAGCAGGCGGCGGATGCCGGCGACTGCCGCGTCGCGGTACTGCTCAGGGTTCTCGGAGAGGAGCTTGAGCGTCGTCAGCGAGCCATCGGGGCGCTTGCCGACGATGTCGGTGAAGGTGCCGCCGCGGTCGATCCAGAACTGCCAGCGGGGGAGCGATGTGGTGGCGGCCGTCATGAAGCGCGCGCGGCAACGCGTGCCGCGATCAGGGTCGTGATGTCGTGCACCGGCAGCCGGGTCGCGGCACGCACGGCTTCAGCGTAGGGAGGCATGTTGGTGCATTCGAGAACGATCGCGCCGAGGTTCGGGTAGCGCTCAACGAGCCGGGCCGCGGCGGCGACGGTCGCTGCCTGCGCCTCGGCGGCGTCGAGCTGGGCCCGATTGTCGAGCAGGGTGCGATGGAACGCCGAATCGGGGTCCAGGCCTTCGATCGGCGCATCGACCGGCGCGCCCGCGGCCGCAAGATGCGCCGCAGTCAGCGACGCCGCATCGGCGGTGACGATGCCGACACGCCGGCCGGCCGGCAGCGTCGCTTCGACCTCGGCGACGAGCAACAGGCTCGAGGTCCACACCGGCACCTCGACCGCTGCCTGCATCTCGTTCTGAAACAGGGCCAGAAAGCCGCAGCTCGTCGAGATCGCAGCGCAGCCTTCGGCTTCGAGCGCCCGTGCCGCGGCGATGAAAGGTTGCAGCAGCGTGCGGTCCCGCTCGATCACGACGCGCTTGGGCACCGCGCCCTGCACGACCCGATAGCGCACGGGAAAAGCGAAAGTCTCGGCGCAGCCGATGTCGCCGCGCAGGCGCGGAAAACGCGTGTCGAGCATGACGACGCCGAGCGCACGCATCACCGATCCCGAAGAGTCCGCGTCGAATTTAGCCGCAATCGCGCCCGTGCCGGCGGTCGGGGAAGAAACCGATGCCGCCGCGGCGGGGCACGCTCTATGCTTTTGGCCTGTCATCCCATTGCCGGAGTGCTCATGACCTCTTCCCGACGCCACTTCCTGCTCGTGGCGCAAGCCGCGGCGGCGTTCTCGCTCGCCGGCATCGCCGGCACGGTCGCGGCGCAGACCAAGTGGGACCTGCCCGCCGCCTATCCGGCGAGCAACTTCCACACCGAGAACCTGGTCCAGTTCGCCAACGACGTCGACAAGGCGACCGGCGGCAAGCTCAAGATCACGGTGCACGCCAACGCGTCGCTGTTCAAGGCCAACGAGATCAAGCGCGCCGTGCAGGGCGGCCAGGCGCAGATCGGCGAGGTGCTGCTCGTCAACTTCGAGAACGAGAACCCGATCTACGCCGTCGACGGGCTGCCCTTCCTCGCCGCGAGCTATGCCGACTCGAAGAAGCTCGCCGCCGCGCAGAAGCCGGCGCTCGAGAAGATTCTCGCGGCGCAGGGAATGATGCTGCTCTACACCGTGCCGTGGCCGCCGCAGGGCATCTATGTCAACAAGCCGATCACCTCGGTTGCCGACATGCGCGGCCTGAAGTGGCGCGCCTACAGCCCGGCGACCTCGAAGATCGCCGAGCTGATCGGCGCCCAGCCGGTCACGATCCAGGCCGCCGAGCTGTCGCAGGCGCTGGCCACCGGCATCGTCGAGAGCTATATGTCTTCGGGCTCGACCGGCTACGACTCGAAGACCTACGAGTCGATCAAGTACTGGTACGACACGCAGGCCTGGCTGCCGAAGAACGCGGTGCTCATCAACAAGAAGGCCTTCGACGCCCTCGACAAGGCTTCGCAGGACGCGGTTCTCAAGGCCGGCGCCGAGGCGCAGGAACGGGGCTTCAAGATCAGCGCCGAGAAGAACGACTGGTACAAGAAGGCGCTCGCCGAAAAAGGCATGAAGATCATGGCGCCGCCGCCCAAGCTCACCGCCGACCTGAGGCAGGTCGGCACGGTGATGCTCGCCGACTGGGAAAAGAAGGCCGGCGCCGACGGCCAAGCCGTGATTGCCGCCTTCCGCAAGCCCTGACCGGCGGCTGGCTTGAGCGCCCCGACTCCGGACGCCGCAGAGCCCGCCACCGCAGCCGCGCCGCGCGGCGCCATCGGGCGCGCGCTCGACCGGCTCTACGACGCTGCTGCCGCGCTTGCCGGCATCGCCATGATTCTGCTGCTCGTCGCCGTCATGCTCTCGATCGTCTCGCGCCAGCTCGGCTTCAACGTTCCGGGCATCGACGCTTACGCCGGCTATGCGATGGCGGCGGCGGGCTTCCTCGCCCTCGCCCATACGCTGAAGAAGGGCGAGCATATCCGCGTCACGCTCCTCGTGTCCGCGCTGCGCGGAACGCAGCGTCGCGCCATCGAGGTGTGGGCCCTGTTCGGCGGGTCACTGCTGGCGGTGCTGTTCGCAGGCTACGCCGTGCGGCTGGCCTGGCAGTCGTACACCTTCAACGACATCTCGACCGGCAACGACGCGACACCGCTCTGGTTGCCGCAGATCGCCATGGCGGCGGGCGCCGTCGTCTTCGCGATCGCCATGATCGACGAGCTCGTGCTCGAGGTGCGCGGCCGTCGCGTCGTCGTCACCAGCACCGAAGCGCTGCGCAACGAATGACAAGGCAGCGGACCGCACCATGAGCGACCTCAGCATCACGATCCTGTTGATAGCAATGCTGTTCGTCATCCTCGCGAGCGGGGTCTGGATCGGCCTCACGCTCTCGGGCGTGGCCTGGATCGGCATGCAACTCTTCAGCTCGCGGCCGGCCGGCGACGCGATGGCCGTCACGATCTGGGGCTCCGCGTCGAGCTGGACGCTGACCGCCTTGCCGCTCTTCGTCTGGATGGGCGAGATCCTGTTCCGCACCCGGCTTTCGCAGGACATGTTCAAGGGCCTGGCGCCATGGATGCAGTCGCTGCCGGGGCGGCTGCTGCACGTCAACGTCGTTGGCTGCGCCATCTTCGCCGCCGTCTCGGGCTCGAGTGCAGCCACCTGCGCGACGATCGGCAAGATGAGCCTGCCGGAGCTGGCGCGGCGCGGCTACCCGGACATGATGTCGGTCGGCTCGCTGGCCGGCGCCGGCACGCTCGGCCTGCTCATTCCGCCTTCGATCATCATGATCGTCTACGGCGTCACCGCCGATGTCTCGATCTCTCAGCTGTTCATCGCCGGCGTCATCCCCGGCATCATCCTCGCCGGCATCTTCTCGCTCTACATCGCCGGCTGGTCGCTGAAGAACGCCAAGCTGATCCCGCCGCGCGACGCGCCCATGACCTTCGCCGAAAAGCTGCGCGAGTCGAAGAGCCTGATCCCGGTGGTGCTGCTGATCGTCGCCGTGCTCGGCTCGATCTACAGCGGCATCGCCACGGCCACCGAGGCGGCGGCGCTCGGCGTCGTCGGCTCGCTCGTCATCTCGGCGGCGCAGGGCTCGATGAACTGGGCCACCTTCCGCGACTCGCTGATGGGCGGCACGCGCCTCTACTGCATGATCGCGCTGATCCTCGCCGGCGCCGCCTTTCTCACGCTCAGCATGGGCTACATCGGCCTGCCGCGCCACCTGGCCGAGTGGATCGCCTCGCTGGGCCTCAGCAAGTTCGCGCTGATCGCCGCACTGACGGCGTTCTACGTGATCCTGGGTTGCTTTCTCGACGGCATCTCGATGGTCGTGCTGACCATGGGCGTGATCATGCCGACGGTGCAGAAGGCGGGCATCGACACGCTCTGGTTCGGCATATTCATCGTCATCGTCGTCGAGATGGCGCAGGTCACGCCGCCGGTCGGCTTCAACCTCTTCGTGCTGCAGGGCATGACGCGGCGCGAGATCGGCACGATCGCCCGGGCCGCGTTCCCGTTCTTCCTGCTCATGGTGCTGATGGTCGCGCTGCTGTACCTGTTTCCGCAGCTGGTGAGCTTCCTTCCCGACCAGATGCGGCACTGAGCGGGGCGCTCGGCAAGGCCCGCAAAGCGCCGATCTGCGTGCAATCCGCCCCGCAATTCGGGGCACCCGGGGCGCTCGTTCCGTCGCACGATGTCGGTCCTGCTGGCCCGGTGCGCCCATCGTTCGGAGCCCGGCCCGACGCCAGCCCGAAGGAACCGCCATGGCCGACATGCTCGCCCCCCTCGAGTGGGACCTGCCCGCGCGCGACGCGCAGCGTGCGCACGCGGGTGCGCCCGACGCCGCCGCCGCGCCCGGCACGCTGGCCAAGGAAAAGGCGAACCGCGAAGTCTTCAAGTGGCCGACGCCGCCCTTCGCTGCCTACCCGGCGCCGACCGAGCAGACCGAGACGCTGCCCTGCCAGATCCTGACCGGCGCCGAGCTCAAGTGCACGTCGGTGCGCCTCACTTTCTTCGTGCCCGAGACCTCGGTCGCGCACCTGCAGATGCCCTCGGCGCGCACGACCGTTCCGCTGCGCTTCGACCAGTTCAAGGCGATCACGCTGACGACGCCGCTGATGCCGTTGCCGATGCCGCTCTCGGACCCGCATGCCGAGCTGCTGCGCCACCGCGAGAGCAGCCCTTACAAGGTCCGACTCGTCGAAGGCGGCGACCTGCAGGGCGAGACGGTGGGCCACGTCGAGACCGAGTTCGGCCTCTTCCTCTTTCCGCCGAACGATGCCGACGGCAGCGTCAAGCGCATGTTCGTGCCGCGCGGCGCGTTCGCCAGTTTCGAGATCGGCCAGAAGATCGGCGAGCTGCTGATCGAGGACCATCACGCGACCTTCGATCAGGTCACCGAGGCAATGGGCCTGCAGGAGGAGATGCGCAGCCAGAAGATCGGCGACATCCTGGTCATGAAGCAGGTCGTCTCGCCCGAGCAGCTGCTCGAGGCGCTCGAGGCGCAGCACAAGATGCCCATGGTGCGCATCGGCGAGGCGCTGCTCTCGCTCGGGCTGGTCGACGAAACGCAGCTCAAGGAGGCACTGGTCCAGCAGCAGCTCGACCGCAGCGTGCCGTTGGGCGAGGTGCTGGTGCGCATGGGCGCCGTCTCGCGCGACGGCCTGCAGACCGCGCTGGCGCGCAAGATGGGTTATCCGCTCGTCAACCTCGACGCCTTCCCGGTCGAGGCCGAGGCGCTGCGCAAGCTCAACTACGCAGTGGCGGCGCGCCTGCGCGTGATGCCGCTCCTCATCCGCGATGGCCGGCTCGTCGTCGCCCTCGACGACCCGTCGCGCCGTTCGGCGCTCGACGAGATCGAGTTCAGCGCCGACATGAAGATCGTTCCCGTGCTGGCGCGCGGCGCCTCCATCGAGATCGCTCTGCACACCGCCTACGAGAAGCTCGGCTCGGCGGTCGGCAAGAAGGACGATATCGGCGCGCCGATCCAGTTCGACATGGCGCCCTTGCCGACCACGACCGACCAGCTCGTCGAGTCGCTCGAGCGCGAGGGCCTGCAGCGCAACGCCGTCGCCAGCGACGACGAGCGGCCGATCGAGCAGAGCGACAATTCGCTGGTACGGCTGCTCAACAACATGGTCATCGAGGCGCACAGGGACGGCGTCTCCGACATCCACATCGAGAGCTATCCGGGCAAGGAGAAAATCCGCGTCCGCTTTCGCAAGGACGGCGCGCTGCGCACCTACCTCGAGCTGCCTTCGAACTACCGCAACGCGCTGATCGCCCGTGTCAAGATCATGTGCGATCTCGACATCTCGGAGCGCAGAAAGCCGCAGGACGGCAAGATCAACTTCGCCAAGTTCTCGCCGCAGCACAAGGTCGAGTTGCGCGTCGCGACGATCCCGACCAACAGCGGCCTGGAAGACGTGGTGCTGCGGCTGCTCGCCTCGGCCAAGCCGATCCCGGTCGACAGCCTCGGCCTCTCGGAGCAGAACCTGAAGTGGCTGCTCGAGGTCGTGGAGCGGCCCTACGGCATGGTGCTCTGCGTCGGCCCGACCGGCTCGGGCAAGACGACGACGCTGCATTCCGTGCTCAGCCACATCAACGTGCCCGAGCGCAAGATCTGGACCGCCGAAGACCCGGTCGAGATCACGCAGCCGGGCCTGCGCCAGGTGCAGGTCAACCCGCGCATCGACTGGACCTTCGCCAAGGCGCTGCGCGCCTTCATGCGCGCCGACCCCGACGTCATCATGGTCGGCGAGATCCGCGACGAAGAGACGGCGAAGATGGCGGTCGAGTCGTCGTTGACAGGCCACCTCGTGCTCTCGACCCTGCACACGAACAGCGCGCCCGAGACCGTGACGCGCCTGCTCGACATGGGCATGGACCCGTTCAACTTCGCCGACTCGCTGCTCGCCGTGCTGGCACAGCGCCTGGTGAGAAAGAGTTGCAGCGCCTGCAAGACCAGCCGCCCGGCCAGCCACGACGAGATCGAGGAGCTGCTCAGCGACTACATGAACGCCTTCGGCGCCGAGCCGCCGGTGACGCGCCCCGAGGTGCTCGCCGGCTGGACCCGTCGCCACGCACAGGAAGGCCGGCTCATGTTCCACAGCAGCACCGGCTGCGAGAAGTGCGACCACACCGGCCTCAAGGGCCGCGCCGGCATCCACGAAATGATGCCGGTCTCGCGCGAGCTGCGCCGCATGATCCAGAACGGCGCGCGCGCCGAAGAGTTGCAACACGTGGCGATGAAGCAGGGCATGCGCACGCTGCGCCAGGACGGCATCGACAAAGTGCTTGCCGGGCTGTCGACGATCGCGGAAGTCCGGGCGTCGAGCAACACCTGAGCGGCGCGACGCGGCCTCTCAGTTTCCGACCAGCCCGCTCCTGATCGCGTACACCGTCATTTCCGAATTGTTCGTGAGGCCGAGCTTCTCGAGCACCCGCGCCCGGTAGACGCTCACCGTCTTGGGCGAGAGCATCAGCTCCTCGGCGATGTCCGAGAGGCGCTTGCCCGAGGCGATCATCACCAGCGTCTGCATCTCGCGGTCCGAGAGCTTGTCGTGGGCGTTCTCCGAGGTCGGCGAGGTCAGGCTCTCGACCAGCATCTGCGCGATCTCGGGTGTCACGTACTTGCGCCCCTGGGCCACGGTGCGCACGGCGCTGACGATGAGCGCCGGGTCGCCGCCCTTGTTGACGTAGCCGTAGGCGCCGGCGCGCAGCGCCCGGATCGCGTACTGATCTTCCGGATACATCGAGACGACGAGCACGCGCATCGCCGTGCCCTCGTCCTTCAGCGCATGCAGCACGTCGAGGCCGCTGCGGCCGGGCAGGTTGATGTCGAGCACCAGCACGTCGGCGGTCTTCTCGCGCATCAGGGCACGCAGCTCGCCGTAATCGCCGGCCTCGCCGACGACCTCGATGTCGGGCGCGTCGGAGAGCGTGTCGCGGATGCCGCGCCGGATCAGGGCGTGGTCGTCACAGAGAAAGACCTTGATCATTTGTCAATGTCCGTGAAAGTAGCCGGCCGGGCGCCGGGCCGCCCCAAGCCCGGCCGCGCCCCCTCGGGGGGCAGCGACCGCAGGGAGCGTGGGGGCCTCATACGTCGGCCCACTGGCTCGGGTCGTAGGAGCGGTCGGGTTCGGCCTCTGTGACGTACGCGCTGTCGGGCACATCGAGCGGTACCGAAAGGATCAGCGTCGTGCCGCGCGGTCCGCTCGACAGGTCGATCCAGCCGCCGACCGTGTTGGCGCGCTCGTGCAGGCCGCGGATGCCGAACGAGCGCGCCTTGGCCAGGTCCTCCTGGCTGAGGCCGCGGCCGTTGTCGCTGATCTCGAGCGAGAGCACGCCGCCGGCCATCGAGAGATCGATCTGCACCCGGCTCGCGCCAGCGTGCTTGCTGATGTTGGTGAGCGCCTCTTGCGCGGTGCGATAAGCCACCAGCGGCACGCCGGCCGGCAGCTCGAGCGGCTTCTTCGGCAGGCGGATCGTGCAGACGACGCCGGCGCGACGCTCGAAGCGCAAGGCGATCCAGTGCAGCGCCGCCGCCAGGCCCTGCTCGAGGATGGCCGGGCGCAGGTTGTGCATGATGCGCTGGCTCGACTCGACGGCGTGGCTCACCGTCTCGATCGCCGACTGCACCCGAGAGACGACCTGCGGCGAGCTCGAGTGCCGCGCGATCCAGGCAAGGTCGAACTTCAGCGCCGTCAGCGAGCCGCCGACGTCGTCGTGGATCTCGCGCGCGATCGCCGCGCGCTCCTGCTCGATCGAGGTCTGCAGATGCTGCGCCAGCTCGTGCAGGCGCTGCTTCGAGGCCATCAGGTCGCGATCGGCTTTGACGCGCGCGCGCTTGGTCTCAGCCGCGTCGACGGCGTGCAGCAGCGCCGGCACCAGCCGCGCCAGGTGGTTCTTCTGCAGGTAGTCGCTGGCGCCGTGGCGCATCGCCTCGACCGCCGTGTCCTCGCCGATCTCGCCGGAGACGAGGATGAAGGGCACGTCGCGCGCGTTCGCCTTGAGCAGCTCGAGCGCGACCAGGCCGCTGAAGCCGGGCAGGTTGTAGTCGGAGACGACGACGTCCCAGGGCTCGTCGAGCGCCTCGAGAAACTCGACCTCGGTCTCGACGCGGCGCGTCTGCGTCAGCAGGCCGCCGCGCACCATGTGGGCCAGCAGCAGCTCGTGATCGAGCTCCGAATCCTCGAGATGGAGGACCCGGAAGATGCGGTCCCTGGTCGCTGGCGGCATGGGCCGAGTATGCCGCGCGGTCACTCGGATCGAAGGCGGGCGCGGGATCCTTCGCTTCGCTCAGATGACAAAACGCACATCCCGCCCCTGTCGCCCTGAAGCGCAGGCGCCGTCATCCCGAACCGCCGACGCTGTCATCCTGAGCGAAGCGAAGGATCCCGTCGCCCGTCACACATCCGCGGCCTGGCGCAGCGTCTGCACGACCGGCCGGGTCAGCACCTCGCGCAGGCCCCACCAGCCGGCGGCCAGCGCGAGCAGCGCACCGGCGACACCGCCGGCCAGCGGCACGAAGGGCGAAGGGTTCCAGCTGAACTCGAAGACGTAGCGCGCCAGCGCCCAACCGATGGCCGACGCCACGATGCTGGCGAGCAAGCCGGCCAGCAGTCCGACGCCGATCAGCTCTGCACGCTGTACCTGCCGCAGCAGGCTGGCGCGCGCACCGACGGCACGCATCACCGCGAACTCGCGCGCCCGCTCTTCGCGCGTCGCGGTCACGGCAGCGAACAACACAACGAGACCGGCTGCCAGCGTAAAGCCGAACAAGAACTCGACCGCGCTGATGACCTGGTCGAGCACGCGCTGCACCTGCGCGATGGTCGCGCTCATGTCGACGTTGGTGATGTTCGGGTAACTGCGCACCAGTGCGTTGTCGAAGCCCTTGGCCGGCGGCGCGCGGAAAGCGGCGAGGTAGGTCGCCGGCACATCGGGCAGCGT
>JANXXS010000088.1 GCA_025350505.1 Burkholderiales bacterium | reverse complement strand
GCCGTCGGCCAGGCGGGCGTGGATGTCGGTGGCGAGCACGGTGCTGCGCTCGATCGCGTTGTGCGTCAGCTCGACGAAGGCCTTGCGTTCCTCGTCGGGGATCATGCGCATCAGCATCCTGAAGTTCAGGTGCTGGTCGGGACCGACGCCGAACACGCGCAGGCCTTCGATCGAGAAGATCGGCCCGACCTGGCCCTTCTTCCAGTCGAAGCTGCCCATGCGTGCCAGGTCCTGGGCGCGGGCCAGGCGCGACTTGCTGCGCTCGAGCTCGACCCGGGTGCGCGATGCGCGCAGCAGGTAGCGGAGCCGCCCGGCGAGCAGACGCCATTGCGTCGACTTGACGAAGAAGTCGGTGGCGCCGGCTTCGTAGGCGCGCGTGATCGAGGCGTCGTCGTCGAGTCCGGTCAACATCAGCACCGGCAGCGACTCGAAGCCGGGCAGCACGCGCAGCTCGCGGCAGGTCTCGAAGCCGTCGAGGCCGGGCATGACGGCGTCGAGAACGACGATATCGGGCAGAAAATCGACCAGCGCCGCGATCGCCTCTTCACCGCCGGTCGCCTGCGTGACCGTGAAGCCCTGGTCCTGCAGGGCCACCGAGGTGAGCAGCAGGTTGACCTCGTCGTCGTCCACGAGCAGCACCTTGGGGCGCTCGGGAAGGTCTTCGGCGGAGGACTGGCTGCGCATCATGGCGGTGTTCCCCGCATCGGCTGCAACGCTTGTAGCACGACGGCCAGCTCGCGGTCCACGTCGTCGAGCAGCGGCGACAGGCCGACGGGTACCTCCTGTCGCACGGCGGCCTCGATTTCGGCACAAAGTCTCGACAGGCGCAGCGCGCCGATGCTCGCCGACGAGGATTTGAGGGTGTGCACGACGTGACGAATGCCCTGCATGTCGTCGCGCTGGCGGGCCTCGGCGAGCTGCGGCGACAGGCGCAGGACCGAGACCTCGAAGGCACGCAGCACGCGCTCCAGCAAACGGTTGCGGTCACCCGGGTCGAGCTCGCGCAGGCGCTCCAGGGCTTGTTCGTCGAGCACCGGGTTCGTGCGGGTCACGGCGTGATATTTTCGATGTTGGGAGGCAGGGTGCACGGGGTCGCGGCCGGACGACGCGGGATCGCAGCGCCTGCCGCACGAGTCATTTTCGGCGCGAAGCGGCGAGACTTGAACCGCCGCAAGGCCCGCCGCTGCCTACAATCGTCGTCGATGTTTCGACTTGCCGCTGCCTGCTCCGCCTGCGTCGTGCCGCCGGGCGCGCGCCGGCCTCTCGTGGCCTTGCGGTGACCGGTCCGGGTAACGCCGTCCTCATCGCCCTGGCGTTGCTCGCCGCCGCCGCGGCCGGCGCCATCGTCGCCCTGGTTCTGCTGCGCCGCCAGCGCTCGCAAGGCATCGCCTTGCGCCACGCGCGCGAACGGATCGCCGAGCTGGAAGGCGAAGGCGGCGCGGAGTCGTTCGGCGCGCTCGTCTCGCACGACCTGCGCGCGCCGATCCGCGTCGTCGAGGGCTTCACGCGGATCGTCAAAGAGGACTATGCCTCGGTGCTCGACCGCATCGGCATCGATCACCTCGACCGCGTGCTCGGTGCGGCGGCGCGCATGAACCACATGATCGACGCCCTGCTCGCGCTGTCCAGGCTCTCGTCGCAGCCGATCGCGCAGGGTCCGGTCGACCTCTCGCAGCTCGCCGCCTACATCGTCGCCGACCTGCGTCGGCTCACGCCGGAGCACGAGGTCGCGGTCGAGATCGAGCCGGGCCTGAGCGCGGTCGGCGACCCGACCCTGCTGCGCATGGTGCTCGAGAACCTGCTCGGCAACGCCTGGAAGTACACCGGCAACGCCAAGGCGCCGCGCGTCTCCTTCACCCGCCATGCCGACGAGCCGGCGACCTTCACGGTGCGCGACAACGGCGCCGGCTTCGACATGCGCTACGCCGATCGATTGTTCGGCGCCTTCCAGCGCCTGCACAGCGCGAGCGAGTTTCCGGGCACCGGCATCGGCCTCGCTTCGGTGCGGCGCATCGTTCGCCGGCACGGCGGCGAGGTTCGCGCCGAGGGCGCGCCCGACCGCGGCGCCAGCTTTCACTTCTCCTTGCCGCCCGTGCCGCGATAGGGCCTGTTCACGCTACGGCGTGCCCACGCCCTGGATTCCCGGTGCCGGCATCAGGAGCCGGCCAGACGCTCGACGGCGGCGAGCAACAGCTCGGCCTGCTCGTGGGGGCTGCGGCCTTCGGCCGCGGCGAGGCGGGACAGGCGTTCGAGCGCCTCGCCGCGCTTGAGCGAGTGCCGGTGCATCAGCACGCCGGCGGCCATCGCCACGAGAGTGTCGGTCGGCTCGCTCGAGGCCGGGCCGCGCCGCGGCAGCGCCGGCTCGCCCGGCGTCGCGGCACGGCCGGCCTCGAGGTTGGCGAAGGCGGCCTCGACAGCGGGCACGATCTGCCGGATGTCGAGCGGCTTGACCAGATAGGCGACGGCGCCGAGCGCTTCGACCTGGGCCACCGTCTCCTCGTCGGAGAACGCGGACAGGAACATGAAGGGCATGCGGCATTGCGTGCGCAAGTACTGGGCAACGTCGAAGCCGCTCTTGCCTTCCATGCGGATGTCGAGCAACGCCAGGTCGGGCTTGTGCTCTCGCGCGAGCAGGATCGCGTCGTCGCCGTTGTCGGCGTCGATGACCTGGTAGCCAGCTCGCGCCAGGCCGTCGGTCAGCGTCGCCAGCACCAGGCGGTTGTCGTCGACGACCAGAATCGTTCCCTTGCTCGTCAAGCTCGGCCCTCGTGTTCTTGCGTACCCGCAGTCCGCGGAGCGCAGGCGCGATCTTATGCGGCGGCCGGCCGCACGACGACCGGCTCGCCCAGATCGACGGTGGCGACGACGTGCTCGTCGGCCTGCTCGATGCGCAGCGAGGCGCTGCGCCGCGGCAACAGCGCGCGCACCAGGCCGAGTCCCGAGACGCCGTTCGGGATGCGCGCCAGGCTGAAGCCCGCCGCCAGCCTGGCCCGGTTGGCGATGACGACGCGCACGCCATTCGCGTCGCCCTCGAGCGCGCACGAAACCTCCTCGGCCGCGTCACCGCCTGCGCCATGCTTGACGGCGTTGGTCAGCAGCTCGTTGAGGGTCAGGGCGATCGGGATCGCCTCGACCTCGGGCAAGGTCCATCCACGCACGCCTTCTCCAACGATCCGATAGCGGATCGTTTGACCGAAGGTGCGCTGCACCGATGCGGTGATCGCCTCGAGCACACGCGCCAGCGAGAGCGGGCCGGTGTCGCCGACCTGCAGCCCGTAGACCTGGGCAATCGCCTGCACCTGGCCGACGACCTCGTCGATGGCGCCTGCCACCTCGGGCTTGCGCTGCGCGATCTGCTGCAGCAGCCCCGCCACTCCCTGCAGGTTGTTCTTGATCCGGTGATGCACTTCCTTGACCAGCATGTCGCGCTGCGCGATCGCCGCCTCGAGGCGCGCTTCCTGGGCGGCGCGCTGCTCGGTCACGTTGGTCGACACGATCAACAGCTGGTCGGGCGCAGCGCCCCTCTCGGCGGAGAGCGGCAGGTAGCGCGCGTCCCAGATCTGCAGCTCGCCGTCGCGCTCGAGGCGGTACTCGCGCTCCGTCACCTGGCTCGAGCGCAGGGCGTCTTCCATATGTCGCCGCCGTTCGGCGCCGACGACGGCGCCGAACACCTGCTCGGGCACCTGCCCGACGAGCCGCTCCGGCGTCTCGCCGACGACGCGCGCGGCGACGCCGTTGAGCTGCACCACGCGCAAGGTATTCGCATCGAGCAGGGCGATCGCCAGCGGCGCGGCGTCGATGACGCGTCGCAGCGAGGCCTGCGCCTCGGACACCGCAGCCTCGGCCTGGCGGCGCCGCTCGATGTCGAGCAAGGCATAGGTGAGCTGGGGCGTGCTGTCGTCGCGACCGGTGGCGACGGCGTTGCCGACGACCCAGAACTCGCGGCCGTCGCGGGCGCGGACCCGGCATTCGAAGGTCTCGGCCTCGCCTTCGGCCAGCTCGTCGAGATAGCGGGTACGGCGAAACGGATGGTCCGGCTCGGGCGTCGCGACGCTCGCGATCGGCGTGTCGAGAAACTCGGCCAGCTCGGCACCGAACATGCGCTGCGCCGAACGGTTCATCCACTCGATGCCGGCCGGCCCGACGGTGACGATGCCGACCAGCACCGAGTCGAGGATGGCCCGGGTGCGCCGTGCCATCGACTCGCGGTCGCGCGCCAGCGTTTCGAGCTGCACCTGCTGCGTCTTCAATCGCGTCACGTCGGCGAGTACGGCGATCGCCTCGTCGCGGCCCGACCCGGCGCCGCGCACCGACATCGAGTACCAGCGCAGCTCGGCCGGCGGCCGTCCGGCACGCTCGGCGCCTTCGTCGGCATCGCCGAAGGCGAACTCGATCTCGTAGGTCGCGTCGGCGCCGAGCGCGTCGCGGATCTCGGTGGCCATTGCTTCGGCGTTGGGATGGCGCGCCATCAGCTCGGCCAGGCTCGAGCCCGCGCTCGTCCCCGGTGGCAGGCGCAGCATGTCCTCGAAGCGACGGTTGCAGCGCACCAGGCGGCCGGCGCGCAGGTAGGCGATGCCGGCGGTAGTGCTCTCGAGAATCGTCGTCATCTCGCGCAGCAACTGCTCGCTGCGCAACTGGCTGCGCTGCTGGTCGGTGATGTCGAGGGTGACGACCGAGGCGGTCTTCTTGCCCGAGGCGAGCGTCGCCGGCTCGACCCGCGTGAAGAGCCAGCGCCGGCCGAGCTCGGGGTGCTCGATGGCGTAGCGCACGTCGGCGCGCTGCGTGCGCTTGAGCGCGACCTGCAACCGCTCGTATTCGGCCAGCGACTCGGGCGCGACGATGTCGCGGCTGATGTTTTGCAGCACGACCGAGCTGCCGCCGCCGGCCGCCGGCCGCTGCCGCACCCAGCCCGACGACTCCTGGAAGGTGGCGATGCCAACGCCGGCGGTGTCCATCATGGCGCCGATCTGCATCTGCGCCAGGTCGCGCTCTTCTTCGATGCTGCGGTCCTCGACGATGCCCATGTAGCGGCGCTCGCCGCTCGCCGTGCGATAGCAGCGCACGATCGCGCGCAGGCGCCGCATCTGGCCGCCCGGCTGCGTCACCCAGCCCTGCGACTCGATCGGCCGCGAGCCGGGCTTGAGCGCCTTCAGCGCGCCGCCCCAGGCGAGCAGCTCCGCCAGGCTGGGCGCGGCCTCGGCAAGCGAGACCGGCACGCTGCCCGCCATTTCGTCGAAGGCGACGTTGGTGCGCACGAGCAGGCCGCTGTCGTCGAACAGCACCATGCCGACCGGGCTCAGGTCGAACCAGTCGTCGATCTCACGCACCGAGCGATCGGCGCGGTCGCGCGCCATGTGCTCGGCGGTGGTGTCCTGCAGCACCGCGAGGTAGAGCGGCGCGCCGTGCTCGTCGGCGAGGACGCGACGGGCGATGCTGAACCAGCGCTCGAAGCCGCCGGCGTCGATGAGCCGGCCTTCGGAAAGGCCGCGCGACAGGTCTTTGCCCGCCGTCGTGCGCAGGCGGCGCCGCCGGTCGAGCGTGTGCGCGTGGTCTTCCTGCGGTTGCAGCTCGACCGGGTCGAGGCCGATCAGGTGCTCTCGTGGAAAGCCGGTGAATTCGAGGTAGGCCTCGTTGACGTCGAGAAGGCGGAATTCGGCGTCCTGCAGCGTCACCGGGAAGGGCGAGTCCCAGAAGAACTCGAGCGTCTCGCGGACCGTCGACGGCGACGGCGCGACGACACCCTCGTCGACCGCGGCCCGTGCCTTCACTCGAGCGCGGTGGCGCCCATCAAGGCGCGCAGCTGGGCGCGATTGATCTCGGCCACGCTCATCAGCAGATGCTCGGCCGCCTCGCGGTACTCGAACACCGACTCGCCCTCGGCGGCGCGCACCATTGCCAGGTAGGGCTGGAACGGGCCGGTGTTCTTGACCAGCGCCTGGTAGACCCGCCCGGGCACCGGGATCGAGCCGAGCAGCTTGGCGAAGGGCTCGCCGAACATCCGGTCGAGCAGCGAGAAGACGCCGCAGATGAAGACCTCGCTTCTCATCTCCTCGTCGCCCGAGCCGGCGACCAGCTCTTCCATGAGCAGGCCGCGCCGCACCGCGGCGAACATCACCGGGCGCAGGTTGACGTCCTTGCTGGCGGTGGCGAGCAGGAGCGCCAGCCAGCGCTTCAGCCGCTGGTAGCCGAGCAGCATGATGGCGTGGCGGAACGAGCTGATCTCGACGCGCAGGCCGAACGCCGGCGAGTTGATGTAGCGCAGCAGCTTGAAGGCGAGCGAGGGGTCGCGCTTGAGCGTGTTCTCGAGCTTTTCGATCGCGTCTTCGTTGTCGACGCGGTGGATCAGCTCGACGATCACCTGCTGGTCGGGCTGCGCTACCGGCTTGCCGGTGCGTGCCGCGCTGGCGCTCAGCGTGTCGTCGATCGGCCAGCCGAGCACGGCATGGGCGCCGCGCGCGAACGAGGCCTCCATGTCGGCGACGGTGCGAACGCCGGACTGCACGTGCGCGATCGCCCGCGTCACGCCCGGCGGCGGATGCGTGCCTTCGCCGGTGCGGCGCTCGTCGGCGAGGTCGATGATCGAGTACTTGAAGCAGGGCAGGACCTGGCGCGGCAGCTCGGCGTTGGGCCGGCCCTTCAGGAGCAGCGTGTTGCCCGCCGCATGGAGACGCACGAGGGCGTCGACGTTGGCCGGGTCGGAGGCCATGAAGTTGGGCACCTCGACCATCAGATTGGCCGAAGGGCTGGCCTGCAGCAGGTCGTGCAGCAGGCTCTCGCTGACGACGTTGAGCGAGACCTTGCCGCCCGAGGCCGGCCAGACGTCGCCGACGGCGTGCAGCAACTGGGCGACATCGAGGGTCGCGTCGGGACGCAGGGGAAAGACGGAAAGGCGCGTCGCCGCAACCGTACGATTGCGGTCGATGAACGGGGAGTAACCCAGGGCCACCTGGCCGAGGATCGCGACGTCGAGCGAAGTCAAGAGCTCCGGGGCCTTCCTGTCATCCTGAACACAGTGAAGATCTCTCGCCGGCGCCCGGCTTGCTTCGCTTCGCCCAGACGTCTGGGTCGGTCGCCGCGGCGTCAGCCGCCGTTCACGTACTGAAACAACGACAGACGTTGCACCATCGCGTACGACTTCAGCGCCGCATCGTAGCCGCTTTGCTTGTTCTGGAAGTCGGAAATGGCGTGCACCATGTCCACATCTTCGGCGTTTGATCGCTCCGTCGTGCTCGCCAGTTTTTGCGTGTCGAGCCGACCGGACTCGCTGTCGATCCGGTTCAGCACCGCACCGGCGGCAGCGCGCGCCGTCTGCAGGTTGCCCATCACCGAATCGACGTTGCGCAGGTTTTCCGAGGTCGCCTGGGCGACCTGCGACGTGGTCCGGCCGGTCGACTGCAGGCCGGCGATCGCCTGATCGAGCGTGGCGAAGACCGAGAGCGTGGGCGTCGAGGGCGCGATCTGGAACAGGTCGCCGTTGGCCGGCGCGCCGCTGACGCTGACGGTCATGCCGTCGACCGTGATCGCCTGGCCGGAGACGTAGGGCGCGGCGGTCACTGCCGTCGGCAGGCCGTTCTTCGTCACCGCATAGGTCGTGAGGCCGCCGCTCACCGTGAAGTTCAGGGCGTAGTTCGCACCCGTCAACGCGCTCGGGTCGGCGACGATGCCGCTGTCGATGGTCGCGTTGGCCACGCCGGCCGAAGCGCTCGTGACGAACACGCCGTTGCCGGTGCGTGCCGAGAGCCAGCTCGCCTGGCCGTCGCTTGTGAGCGGCAGGTTGGTTCCGGATTCGGTCAGCGACTGGCCACCGGTGGCAGCGTACTGCACGCCGCCGGGGGCGTCGACGAAGGGCTTCTGGGTCGCGCCCTGGCCGCCGAACAGATAGGTGCCGGCACCGTCGTTCGAGTTGGCGACGACGAAGAGCTGGTCGCGGATCGACTTGAGCTGGGCGGCGAGCGCGGCCCGGTCGGAATCGCCGTAGGTGGCGTTGCCGCCCGAAACCATCAGCTCGCGCGCGCTCTGCATCAGATCGCCGGCGGTGCCGAGCGAGCTTTCGGTCTGCGTCATGACGACCTTGCTCGCATCGACGGCGCGCTGGCTGGTCTCGGTGCGGCTGATGCTGGCGAGCGCGCGCTCGGCGCGCGCCGCGGCGGCCGGATCGTCGCTCGCCTTGGCGACGCGCTTGCCGCTCGTCATCTGGCCCTGCAATTCGGCGAGGTCGGCCTGGCGCTTGCTCAGGGCGTCGATGCCGGCGTCGTAGGCGTTGGCGGTGCTGATGCGCATGGTCTGGGTACCCGGAGATTTCTCAGCTGCCGATCTGCAGCAGGCTGGTGAAGAGCGACTGCGCGACCTGCAGCATCTTGGCCGCCGCCTGGTAGCTCTGCTGATACTGGATCAGGCGCGCCGCCTCCTCGTCGAGGTTGACGCCGGCCTTTTCGGAAACCGCCGACTTCGCATCGCTGGCGATCGAAGCCGACTGGTCGGCCGCTGCCTTGCCGCTTTGCACGCGCACGCCGATCGTGCCGAGTGCGCTCGCATAGGCATCGGTGACGCTCATGCCGGGGACAACAGCGCCGCCACCGCCGACCTGCTGGCCGACGATGGCGGCGTCGCGCAAGCCGAGCAGCGCGTTGGCGTTGCCGTTGTCGCTGGCCGGAAAAGCGGTCCTGGCGACGACCAGGGAATCGGCCTGCCTGGGCACGCCATTGAGCTGCAGCGCGAAGCCGTTCAGGGCGATCGGCTGGCCGGCGACGAAGCTGCCGGTTCCGTTCACGGTCGGCAAGGCGCCGGTCGTGTCGACCAGGCTGTAGCTGTAGTTGCCGAGGTTGTCGGTGAAGGTGACCGTCGCCGTCAGGTTCGGGTTGATCGAGGGGCTCACCGCGGCCAGCGAGGCGACCGTCGCGGTGCCGGTATTCGCGGCGTTCGTCGTCGCCGCCACCGGCGACGCAGCGGCGATGCCTTTCGGGTCGTCGAGGGCACGCGCCATATTGCGCGTCGAGTTCGAGACCGGCTCGAGCAGGAAGCGGTCGCCCGAGGCCGGCGCCGGCGCGGCGACGGCGATGCGGAAGCCGTCGACGACCGAGCCGTTGGCGACCGTGCTCGTCGTGCCGTCGGAAAGGCGCGTCAGCTTGTACTGGCCGGCCGGCAGCGACGGATCGGCGTTCAGCTCGTAGTCGCTCGGCTGCAGCGACTTGCTGTCGACGGTCGTGATGCTGACGCTCGAGACGCGCACGCCGCTGCCGTTGACGTAGGAGGCGACCGGCACGCCGCCGGCCATCGCGTTGTTCGACGAAGGCAGCACCGTGGGCGCGCCGATCGAGAGCAGCGGGGCGCCGGCCGACGCCGGCGTGCCGAGATCGAGGCCGAGCGCCTGCTGGCTGTTCAGCTGGCCGGTGATTGCCGAGGCGAGCTGGCCGAGCAGGCCGCGCGCATCGGCGAGGTCGTGGTTCTGGAAGCGCAGCAGGCCCGAGACCGAGCCGCCGGCGATGAAGCCGTCGGGAAAGGCGCGCGTCACGCCACCTTCGGTGATGCCGAGCTGCAGCTTGCTCGGGTCGTAGGCGTCGGGCACCGCAGCCAGCGGCGTCGCGTCGCCGCCGAGAACGAGCTTCTGCGAGCCGCCGAGGAAGACGCCGACCGTGCCGTCGGCGGCGGCCACCGTCGTCACCTGCACGAATTGCGAGAGGTCGCTGATCGCCTGGTCGCGCTGATCGAGCAGACCGTTCGGGGCGTGGCCGGTGCCCTGGACGTTGGCGATCTGCCGGTTCAGGTCGGCGATCTGCGTCGTCAGAGAATTGATCGAGGCGACCGAGGTGCGCAGCTGATCGGTGACGCCGGCCTGCAGCGAATCGAGCTGGCCCGACGCGGAGCTGAAGCGATCGGCGAGATCGCCGACGCGGGCCAGCGCCACCTGCCGCGCCGATGAATCCTGCGGCTTGTTGGCGACGTCGACGAAGGCGTTGAACATCTGCTGCGCGCTGTAGCCGAGCCCGGCCTCGCCGGTCTGGAAGACGTTTTCCATCTGCGCCAGCTGCGTGCTGCGCGCGTGGTCGCCGGCGGCGATCGAGCTCGTCATCGCCGCCTCACGCGTCAGGAAGTCGCTGTGCGCGCGCGTCACCGTGGCGACGTCGACGCCCTTGCCGAAGAAGCCGGAGCCGGTCTGCTGGCTGAACGAGGTCTGCAGCTCGACGTTCTGTCGCGAATAGCCGACCGTGTTGGCGTTGGCGATGTTGTTGCCGGTGACGGTGAGCTGGGCATAGCTCGCCGCCATGGCGCGCGAGCCGATGCTGAGCAGCGAAGAGATGCTCATGTCGAAGGCCTCATGTGACCGCCTTCTGCACGCGCATCGTCGTGTTGATGACGCGCGAGAGCTTGTCGGCGTAGGCCGGGTCGGTGGCGTAGCCGGCCCGCTGCAGGCCCTGCGCGAAGCCGGCCGCCGAGGCGGCGCTCGCTGCGCCTTGCGCCGCCTGCGCCGCGACGCCGGCATAGCGCGGGCTCTCGGTGAGCATCTTCGCGTAGTCGCGAAAGGCGTCCTGGTACGAGGCGTAGGAACGAAACTTCGCGCTCACCTTCTGCGCCTGGCCGTCGACGACTTCGGTGGTCGTGATCTCGGCCACCGGCCCGCCCCAGCCGGCGCCGGCCTTGATGCCGAACAGGTTGTGCGAGTTGCTGCCGTCGGCGTTGCGAATCTCCTGCTTGCCCCAGCCGGTCTCGTGCGCAGCCTGGCCGATCATGAATGCCGCGGGGATGCCGGTCTGCGACTGCGCGGCGCGTGCCGCATTGCCGTGCAGCTGCACGAAATCGGTCTGCTTCTGCGTCAGTGGCGTCGCTCTCGTGGTGCTGGCCGACGCGGCCGACGCAGCGCCCGCAGATGCAGCCGGTGCGGCGAGCGCCGCCGCGGCACCTGTGCCCATCTGACGCTCGAGCTGGCGCGCGATCGCGTCGGTCAGGCCGCCTGGCAGGCCGGTCATCTTCGCCGCGTACTGGCTGTCGAGCATCTCGTTGCCGAGCTTGGTGCCCTCGTTGTCGAGCATGCCCGAGCTGACCGTCGCCTCGCGCATGCTCTTCATGATCTGCTGCATAAAGAGCGCCTCGAACTGCTTGGCCGTCTCGCGGATGGCCGCCTTCGGGTCGCGCGCGGCGGCGCTGCGCAGGTCGGCGACCGACAGTGTGTTTGTCGCGCTCGGCGGCAGGCCGGACAAGGCGGGCGAGGCCATGCTGCCCATCAGATGACCTCGAGCTCGGCCGTCAGCGCGCCGGCCGACTTCATCGCCTGCAGGATCGCGAGCAGGTCCTGCGGCGTCGCGCCGAGCGAGTTCAGCGCCTTGACGACGTCGGCGAGCTTGACCCCCGGCGCCATCTGGATGAGCGCGCCGGCCTGCTGGGTGATCGTGATGTCGGCCTTCTCGGTGATCGCCGTCTGGCCGGTCTTCGAGAACGGCGAGGGCTGGCTCACCGAGGGCGTGGTGCTGATCGTCACCGAGAGGTTGCCGTGCGCTACCGCGCAGGCGGCCAGCGTCACCGCCTGGTTCATGACCACCGAGCCGGTGCGCGCATTGATGACGACGCGCGCCGCCGGCGACGCCAGCTTGACGTCGAGGTTCTCGATCTCGGCCATGAAGTTGACCCGCGCGTCGGCCGAGGCCGGCATGCGCACGTGCACCGAGCGGCCGTCGATCGCGTCGGCGGTGCCGCTGCCCATGCGGTTGTTGATGGCGCGCACCACTTCGCGCGCCGTCGCGTAGTCGTTGCTGCTCAGGTCGAGCTGGATCGAGTCGCCCTGGTTCATCGGCGTCGGCACGCCGCGCTCGACGGTCGCGCCTTCCGGGATGCGGCCGGCGCTCAAGTGATTGATCGTGACCTTGGAGCCAGCCGCCGCAGCGCCGGCGCCGGCGATGATGAGGTTGCCCTGCGCCATCGCGTAGATCTGGCCGTCGGCGCCCTTCAGCGGCGTGGCGATGAGGGTGCCGCCACGCAGGCTCTTGGCGTTGGCGAGCGACGAGACGTTGACGTCGATGGTCTGTCCCGGCTGCGCGAAGGCCGGCAACTGCGCCGTCACCATCACGGTGGCGATATTCTTGAGCTGCATGTTCTGGCCGGCCGGCACGGTCACGCCCATCTGCTGCAGCAAGGCGAGCAGGCTTTGCGTCAGGAACGGGGCCGAGGTGTTCTGGTCGCCGGTGCCGTCGAGGCCGACGACGAGGCCGTAGCCGGTCAGCTGGTTCATGCGAACCCCCTGCACCGATGCGACTTCCTTGATGCGCGCCGCCTGGGCCGGCGCCGGCCACCACAGGGCGGCGCTGGCGAGGAGCGCCGTCAGGACGATCGTGAAGCGCAGGAATCGTTCGGTGGGAGTCATGGGAAGGCACCAGGGGTGTGCCTTCGATTCTTCAAGAACTTAAATCGGCAGAACGTTCAAAAAGAAGCGGCTCAACCAGCCTATTCCCTGCGCGTCGGCCTGGGCGCCGCGACCGCGCTGCTCGATGCGCACGTTGGCGATCTGCGCCGAGGCCACGGAGTTGCCGGACTGGATCATGCGTGGGTCGACCTGGCCGGAGAAGCGCAGCACGTCGACGTTGTGGTTGACGCCGATCTGCTTTTCGCCGGCGATCAGCAGGTGGCCGTTGGCGAGCACGCCGGTCACGACCGCGGTGATGGTGCCCGAGAAGTCGTTGGTGTTCTCGGTGGTGCCGGCGCCGGTCGAGCTGATCGTCGAACTGCCGGCGGCGCTGGCGCGGGCGAACGAATTGGCCGAGAGCAACGGCAGGGCGGTGACGCCGGCCGTGAGCTTGCCGGTCTTGTCGATCGAGCTCGTGCTCTTTTGCGTCGCCGAGACTTTTTCGACGATCTGCACGGTCAGCGAATCGCCGACCAGGCGGGCGCGATAGTCCTCGAACAGCGGCCGGTATTGGCCCGACTGGAAGATCGAGCCGTTGTTCACGGCGGCGACCGGGATCACCGGCGGCGCGGCGTAGATCGGCGACGCGATGTCGACCGGCGGGCGCGGATTGAGCTGCTCGCAGCCGGCGAGGCTGGCGAACAGGGCGGCGCAGATG
>JANXXS010000080.1 GCA_025350505.1 Burkholderiales bacterium | reverse complement strand
CGCCATTGATGAGTACGTCGCCCATCACAACATCAAACCCAAGCCGTTCATCTGGACCAAGAGCGCTACCGACATCCTGCAGAAGGTCATCCGCGCCAACAGCCGCTTAAGCTCTAAACAGAATGCAACACTACACTAGCGCTTGACCGCGATCCGTTCGCGCTCCCGATCCCACAGCTCCGCACGGCGCGCCTGCGCATCCTGCTTGAGCTTGTACTTCTCGAGCTTCTCGCTCGCCGTCTTCGGCAACTGTTCGATGAACTCAACGAAGCGCGGCACCATGAAGTAGCTCATGTGCTCGGCCGCGAAGTGGATCACGTCGGCATGCGTCAGCGTTGCGCCGGGCTTGGTGACGACGTAGACCATCACGTCGTCCTCGCTCATCTCGGAGGCGACAGGAATCGCCGCCACCTCGAGGATTGCCGGATGGCGCGACAGGATCAGCTCCACCTCGTAGGCCGAGATGTTCTCGCCGCGCCGACGGATCGCTTCCTTCTTGCGGTCGACGAAGTACAGGTACCCGTCGGCGTCGAAATGGCCGCGGTCGCCGGTGCGAAACCAGCCGTCGACGAACTCGCGCGCCGTCTCGGCCGGCATCTTGTAGTAGCCCTTCATCATCGCGCCCGGCTGTAGCGGCTTCATCCAGATCTCGCCGACCGCGCCGGTCGGCAGGTCGGTGCCGTCGTCGTCCACGATGCGCAGCTCGCAAGCCCCGCGCGTGCTGCCGGCCGACCCGGCCTTGTCGGGCGGATCGTCGGGCGTGAAGCGCGTCATCGCGAAGTTCTCGGTCATCGCGAAGACCGAGGTCAGCGTCACGCCATAGCGCTCCTGCATCTCGGCGTAAATCTCCTTGGGCACCGGCACCGTCATGCACAGGCGCAACTTCGTGGCGCGCTCGTGCGGGCCGGGCGGCAGCTTCCAGATGATGTTGGTCATCGCGCCCAGGGTGTTGAACTGGGTGGCGCCGCTGGCCCGGATTTCGTCCCAGAAGCGGGTGGCCGAGAAGCGCGGCGCCAGGGCGATGGCTGCATCGGCCCAGAGCGCGGCGTAGCAGGTGTACCAAATGGCGTTGCCGTGAAAGAGCGGCAGGCAGGTGTAGAGCACGTCGTCGGGACCGTAGCCGAAATCGACGGCCAGGGCGCGGCCCACGGCGTGGCCCTGCGAGTGCGGGCACATCACACCCTTCGAGGGGCCTGTGGTGCCCGAGGTGTACATGATGAGGTGCGTGTCGTCGTACGAGACGGCGTCGAACGGCGGCGGCGAGGCGTCGCTCGATTCGAGATCGGCGAGTGCGTGCACGGGCAGGCCGGCCGTGGCGAGGCCGCACTGGGCAATCTCGCGCGGGCCGCGATAGATGTATCGCTTCACCTTGTCGAGCTGCGGCGCCAGCGCGGCCACGCGATCGAGCCACTCGTCGTCGATGATCACGCACGCGGCGTCGGACTGGTCGATGAAGTAGCGCAGCAGCTCGCCCTTGGCGGCGGTGTTGACCGGCACGGCCACCGCGCCGATCTTGCCGAGACCCCAGCAGGCCCAGAAGAACTCCGGGCAGTTCGGCAGCATCACGGCGACGTGATCGCCGTGGCCGATGCCGAGCTTCTCGAAGCCGTGCGCGTAGCGGTTGGTCATCGCCTCGAGCTCGCCGTAGCTCCAGGCGCGGCCTTGCCAGAGCAGGAAGGTCTTGTCGGGAATGCGCGCCGCCTTTTCCGCCAGGATGCGGCCCATCGTTCGTTCGTGCAGTGTGTAGTCGCGCATCGCGAGCCCCTTCGAGTCTTTCATTCGCCGAGGTAGGCCTCGGTCAGCTCGCGCTGCGAAGCCAGCTCGGCCGGCGTGCCGTGCATCGCCAGCTGGCCGTGCTTGAGCACGTAGACATGGTCGGCCATCTTCATCACCAGGTGCGCGTTCTGCTCGACCACGATCACCGTCACGCCCTGCGCACGCAGGCTCTGCAGGTGTCCGAACACCTGCTTGGTGATCACCGGCGCCAGGCCGAGGCTCACCTCGTCGGCCAGGAGCAGGCGCGGCCGGCCCATCAGCGCCCGTGCCAGCGCCAGCATCTGCTGCTCGCCGCCGCTCAAGGTCGATCCCTCCTGCTTCTGGCGCTGCGCCAAAGACGGGAACATCTCGAGCATGCGCGCGCCATCGGCGGCGATCTCGGCGCCCGAGGTCCGCGTGTGCGCGCCGACGAGCAAGTTCTCGCACACCGTGAGATCGGGGAAGATGCCGCGGCCTTCGGGCACGTGGCCGATGCCGAGGCGCACGATGGCTTCCGGCCGCAGCGAGCCGATCGCCTGACCGTCGAGCCGGACGCTGCCGCTGCGGGCCCGCACCAGCCCGCTGATCGTGCGCAGCAGCGTCGTCTTGCCGGCGCCATTGGCGCCGAGGATGCCGACCAGCTGGCCGCGCTCGACCCGCAGCGACACCTCGCGCAGGGCGTGGATCGGGCCGTAGTCGACCGTGAGCGCGTCGATCTCAAGCATCGGCCGGCAGCTCCCCGAGATAGGCCATGAGGACGCGCGGGTCGGCCAGCACCTCGTCGGGCGTGCCTTCGGCGATGACCTGGCCGGCATCGAGCACGACGGCGCTATCGCAGAGGCGCCGCACCAGGCCCATGTTGTGCTCCACGAGCAGCACCGACAGGCCGCTGGAGCCGCGCAGCTCGAGCACGAGGCGCCCGAGGTGCTCGATCTCTTCTTCGTTGAGGCCGGCGATCGGCTCGTCGAGGAGCAGCATCTTGGCGCCGAGCAGGATGACGCGGCCGAGCTCGAGCAGCTTGCGCTGGCCGTACGGCAGGCTGCCGGTGCGCATGTCGAGACAGTCGGCGAGGCCGACGCGTTCGGCCACGGCGACGGCTTCGCTGCGCGCGCGCGCTTCGGCGCGCCTGACGGCCGGCGTGCCGATCATTTCGGCGACGACCGAATAGCCAAGGCTGCGATGGCTGGCGACCTGCAGGTTGTCGAGCACGCTCAGCTCGGCGATCACCTGCGGATGCTGGAAGACCCGGCCGAGGCCGAGGCCGACGATCTGGTCGGGCCGGCGGCCGTTCAGCACGATCTCGCCGAGACGCACCTCGCCAGCGTCCGGCCGGGTGATGCCCGAGATGCAGTTGAGCAGCGTGCTCTTGCCGGCTCCGTTCGGCCCGATCAGGCCAACGATGCGGCCGGGCTCGACCGTAAGCGAGACGTCCTGCAACGCATGCACGCCGCCGAAGCTCACGCTGAGGCCGTGCACCGCGAGGCTCGCGCCGGCGGTGTTCATGACGCCGCCTTGGCCCGGTTGCGGAACAGGCTTGCCAGGCCGCCGGGCAAGAGGATCACGACCAGCATCAGCGAGAGGCCGAATATCAGGCCGGGCGCGTCCTTGAAGCCGCGCAGCGCTTCGGGGACGATGACGTAGAACGCCGCGCCGAGCAGCGCGCCGCCGACGCTGCCCATCCCGCCGATCACGATCATCGCCAGGAACATGATCGACATGTTCACGTTGAAGCTCTCGGGGTTGATGTAGCGCACCAGATTCGCGTAGAGGCCGCCGGCCACTGCTGTATAGAAGGCGCTGACGGCGAAGGCGACGACCTTGTAGCGGGCGACGTGGATGCCGGCGCAGCCGGCCGCGGTTTCGCTGTCGCGCAGCATCGTCAGGGCCCGGCCGGTGCGGCCGCGGGCCAGGCGCCAGGCGGCCCAGAGCCCGGCGGCCAGCGTCATGGCGATGACGCCGGTCATGCGCGCGCCGTCGCCGAACGGAACGCCAGCGACGGTCGGCATCGCGACCTGCAGGCCGCCGCCGCCGCCGGTGAGGGAGCGCCACTCGAAGATCATCTTCTGGGTGACGATGCCGAAGCCGAGCGTTGCGATCGCGAGGTAGAGATTCTTCAGGCGTAGCGCCGGCAAGGCGATCAGCGCGCCGATCGCGGTCACGAAGACGCCGGCGGCGGGAATCGCGATCCAGAACGGCAGCCCGAGCCGCTGCGCGAGCAGGGCCGACGCATAGGCACCGATGGCGAAGAAGCCGGCATGGCCGAGGCTGATCTGACCCGAGAAGCCGGTGAGCATCGTCAGGCCGATGGCGACGAGGGCGAAGATACCGGTGATGTTCAGCACGTAGACGAAGTAGCCACTGCCGAACGCCGCCGTTGCGGCCACGGCGATCGTGGCGACGCCGATCGCGACACGCACGCGCCACGAAAGCCTCGGGCCGGCATCGATCGTCGTCGCTGCCATGGCCGTGCTCAGAGCTTCTGCGATTTCACGCGGCCGAAGAGGCCGGCGGGCGCGACGACCAGCACGCCGATGATGAGCAGGAACGACAGCGCCTCGCTGAAGCTGCCCGACACGTAGGCGCCCATCAGGTTCTCGACGACGCCGAGCAGCAGGCCGCCGACGAACACGCCGCCCAGGCTCGACAGGCCACCGAGCACCGCGCCGGCGAAGCCCTTGATGAGCAGCGGGCCCATCATGTTGACGTCGAGAAAGAGCACCGGCGCGACCAGCATGCCGGCGACGACGCCGGCCATGCTGCCCATCGCCCAGGCCAGCGCGAAGGAGCGGCTGACCGAGATGCCCATCAGCTTGGCGACCTGCTGGTTCTGGCTGGCCGCGCGCAGCGCGATGCCGGCGCGCGTGTGGCGCAGGATCAGCGTGAAGAGCACGACCATCGCCACCGAGACGAGGATGGTGAGGGCGCTGTCAGCCGAGACGTTGACGCCGAGTAGCTTGAAGACCGGCCAATCGGCGAGCGGGCTGGTGAACACGTTCGTCTGGTTGCCCCAGATCATGCCGGCGACGCTGTGCAGCGCCATGTTCAGGCCGAGCGTGGCGATGACCGCGTTGATGATGGGCGCACCGAGCAACGGCCGGATGACGACCTGCTGCACGATGATGCCTTGCAGCGCCGCGAAGGCGAGCGTGGCCGGCAGCACGATCCACCATGAGAGGTGATACGTGGTGAGCAGGCTGAAGGCAACGAAGGTGGCGAACATCGCCATCTCGCCCTGCGCGAAGTTCGGCACCTCGGTGGCTTGCAGCACCAGCACGATGGCGATGCCGATCAGCGCATAGAGGCTGCCGGAGGCGAGGCCGCCGATGATGAGCTCGGAGATCATGCCGGCCATGCCTCCGTGGCGAGGGCGCGCAGGCGTTGCTTGCGCGCCGTGCCGGTCAGCGCTTCGAGGAAGCGCAGGCCGCGTGGATCGACGGTGGTGTCGAGCAGAAGGAGCTCCTCGGCGCTCGGCGGTACGGCAACCTCGACCGAAGGCGCCCATTCGAGATCGAAGCCGGTCTGCGCTTCGAGCTCGGCGCGGCTGGCATCGAGATGAAGTTGCACGACGCGCAGGCGGCCATCCGGTCCGCTCGCAAGCACAGCGAGATTGCTGATCACGGTGATCGCCTGCGGCCAACCCTTTCCTTCGCCCGGATGGCCGGCGCCGCTGCAGAAATCGAGCTGCGGCACGAACACCTGGCGCGTGTGGCGCGGCGCGTAGTAGAAGAATTGGCGCGCCACGGTCGACGCGTCGGGAATGCCGGCGGCGCCCGGCAGGCGCACCTTCGGCCGCGCGTGCGGGCCGATGCAGACGTTGTTGCTGGTGCCCATCGGGTCGATCTGCGCCGGCCGCATGAACTCGGTCCAGCGCGGCCGGCCGCCGATGAAGATCGCCGGCATGGTGCGGGTGTTGATCTGCAGATAGTCGAGCCACATCGAGGCGCGCGGAATCGTTTCGAACTCGTCATGCCCCAGCGTCAGCGTGCGGGTGCCGGGCATCAGCGTGTTGCCGTTCGGGCAAAGGCTGGTGCAGCTCGGCGCATGCGTCAGCTTGGCCAGCATGTAGGCGGCGGTGGGCAGGAAAGTGCCGATGCCTTCGGCGAGGAAGTCGCCATCGTCGATCAGGCGGCTCATGGTCACCACCATCTGGTTCGTCTGCGCCCGCTCGCGCTCGCTCAGTAGCAGGTCGGACGCGCTCATAAGGCAACCTTCGCGTTTCGCGCTGCAGTATTCGCCTTGCGAACGGCCCGGCGGCTCACGCGAAGGCCTTCGAGGCCTGGGCCAGCCAGCGCGGCCAGGCCGCGGCGTCAGCGGCGGCCTCGGCGTAGTCGAGCACGGCGGCGACGTCGAGCCGGTGCAAAGGAAAGCACGAGGTTGGCAGGCTGCCGCCCGGCAGCTCGACCACCTGCGTGACGTGAACGCCGGCGAGCTGGATGCCGCCTCGCATCGCCATCAGCTCGTCGGTGGAGACGATGCGTTCGGCGGTAACGATGGTGATCGCCGCCGCCGTCGGCAGATGCGGGTCGAGCGCGAGCTGGCCCTGCAAGTTGCAGTTGCCGTAGCGGTCGGCGGCCGTGGCGTGCAGGATGGCGACGTCGAGCGGCAGCGCCGGCACGGCGATCAGCGTCGCGCCGGTGAGCGGGCAGGCGAAGGTCCTCAGGTCGGGCCGCACGCCGAGCAGATCGGTGCGCGCCAGATCGCCGCGCATCGGCAGGAAGGGCAAGCCCATCGTCGCTGCCTGGATCGCATAGCTGAGTGTGTACTCGGTCTCTTCGACGAGATCGAGCGTGCCCTCTTGCGCGCGCCGCGTGAAGTGCGGCGCGAAGCCGACGACATCGAGCCCGGTGTAGCAGCTGCGCAGGCGGCCGACGCAACCGGCGCCGATGAGCAGGTCGGTTTCGAGGCCGCCGGTGAGGGTGACGATCTTGAGATCGCGCCGGCCGGCGGCGGCGAGCGCCAGGGACGCCGCCACTGGCCGCCGATACAGCGTCATGCCGCCGAGGCCGACGCGATCGCCGTCGCGCACGGCGCCGAGCGCGTCGGCCAGCGTGGCGCGGCGGTCGCTCGTCAGTTGGCCTTGACCCATTCCGTGACGAGACCCCACTTGCCGTCCTTCGCGCGCATGAAGGCGACCGACTGGCCACCGGCGTGCTGGTCGGGCGCGAAGGAGATCGGCCCCATCAGGCCGGTGTCGAGTCCCTTGATGCTTTCGAGGGCGGCGACGATCTTGTCGCCGGTCGGCGTGCCGTCGACCTTCTTCAGCGCTTCGACGAAGACGCGGGCCGCGTTGTAGCCGTGCATGCTGTAGGTGGTGGGGCTGGTCTTCGGCAGGTACTTCGCCTGGCGGGCGATGAACTCGGTCACCTGCGGCTTCTTCGAGTCGAGCGGCTCCATCACCGCCACCGCGATCGCGTTCTCCACCAGCGCCGCACCCGCGAGGGTGAAGGTCTGCGGATCGCCGAGGGCGTTGTGGCCGCTGAACTGGGGCTTCCAGCCCATCTTGCTGGCTTCCTTCATCACCAGCGCCGCATCGCGGGGGATGCCGAGAAAGACCACGTCTTCGGCATTGGCCTGCTTCGCCTGGGCGACGACGCCGCTGAAGTTGGTCGCGCCGCGGTCGAACGGCAGCTTGGTCAGCGGCAGGTTGGCTTTCTTCATGCACTCGTCGAGGCCGATGACGGCATCTTGACCGAAGTCGTCGTTCTGGTAGATCGCGGCGATCCTGGTCTGCTTCAGCGGCCCCACCAGATAGTTGCATAGCACGTCGGCCTGCACCCGCACCTCGGGCAGGGTGGTGAAGACATAGCGCTTGACCGGCGAGGTCAGGGTGTGGCTGAACGCGTAGGGCGCGATGATCGGCATCTTGCGCTCGGTCGCATAGGCGATGGTCGCGGCTACGTTCGGCGTGCCGGTCTGGCCGACGAGGGCGATGACGTTGTCCTGCTCCGAGAGCTTCTTCGCCGCCGCGACCGTGCGCATCGGCTCGTAGCCGTCGTCTTCGGCGATGAGCTCGATCTTGCGGCCGTTGACGCCGCCCTGCTCGTTGATGTACTGCACGTACACCTCGATGCCGTCGCGCACGCCCTGGCCGAGCAGCCCGAGCGAGCCGGAGAGTGGCCCGATGTAGCCGATCTTCACCGGATCGGCCGCGACCGACGCGCTGAAGGCGAGGGCGCCGGCGACGGCGGCGAGCGCGGCGCGCAGAGGTGATGATCCGAAGGTGTGCATGTCTGTCTCCTGAAGTGATGCGGCGCGGCGGCGCGGACGAGAAAGCGGGCGATCAGCGTCGCCCTCGGCGTCGATTCCCATGCGGCGCGATCGCGGCCGGCTCGAGGGTCGATGGCAAAGTCTATTCGTGAGTGACCCATCCGTCAACAAACTGACCAGCCAGTCAGATCGCCGCTTCGCGGGTCGATCTGATCCCTATAATTTGCGGCGCGGATGAGGGTTGGGCGTGCTAGCCCGAAAGGCCATCTCGATGACAGTCTGGAAGAACGCAGTCCTCGATGCGAGCGCGCAGTTCGATCGCAAGCGCGAGGTGCTACTGCGCGAGGCCGCCGCCTCGTTCAACCGGCGCGGCTACCACGGCACCTCGCTGGCCGAGATCGCGAAGAAGCTCGGCGTCACCAAAGCCGCGCTCTACACCTATGTGCCGAGCAAGGAAGAGCTGCTCTACTACTGCCACGACTCGGCGATGGACACCGCGATCGAGAGCCTGCACAAGGCGCGCGCCGGTCGCGGCAACGGCCTGCACAAGCTCGGCGCCACCCTGCACAACTACCTGGAGATGATGCTCGGCGAGGAGGGTGGCTACGTCGTGTTGCTGGAAGAGAACGCGATGAAGCCGGCACACGTACGGGCGATCGTGAAGCGGCGCGACCAGTTCGAGCAGGGCCTGCGCGAAATCGTCGCCGAAGGCATCGCCGATGGCAGCATCGTGCCGTGCAACCCGAAGCTGGCTGTCTTCATGGTCATGGGCGCGCTCAACTGGGGTCGCAAGTGGTACCGGCCGAACGGCGACTGGTCGGGACCGCAGATCGCGCATGCGCTGACCGAGATGCTCGAAAGGTCGCTGTCGAGCTCGCCGTCGGCAGCCCTGACGGAGGATCCCGCCAAGGCGCATGTCGAGGCGCCTTTGGTTGCCGCCAGCCAGCCGAAGGCGCGTCGCCGGCCGGCCTGATGGCAGCCCGGAGCCACTTTTTTCGCTTAGGAAGTCAGGCAACTAACCGACGGGTTAGTTCTCTTGACACTCGGTCTGAATCGCCTATCGTCGGACCTGCCGCGGCCGCTGCTCCACGAGGGCGTTCGGCGCGCGGTTTGCGTAGCGACGGCAGGCCCAGGACATGAACTTCGAACTCAGCGCGGATCAGATCGACATCCAGGCCCGGGTGGGCGAATTCGCCGACCGTGAAATCGCCCCGATCGCCGAGCGCCTCGATCGCGAGGCCACCTTCCCCTACGCGCTGTATCGGCAGCTCGGCGACCTCGGCATTCCGGCGCTGCCGTTCGCCGAGGAGTTCGGCGGCCTCGGCCTGGGCACTTTCGACATGGCGCTGGCAATCGAGCAGATCGCCAAGCGCGACCAGACCCTGGCGGTGACGATGATGGTCAGCGTCTCGGCCGGCCTCATCGTCCAGCGCTTCGGCAGCGTCGAGCAGAAGGCGCGCTATCTGCCCGACATCATCGCCGGCCGAGCCCTCGGCGCCCTGGCCGGCACCGAGGCCGACGCCGGTTCCGACACGGCTGGCTTCAAGACCCGCGGCGTGCGCCACGGCGACGACTGGATCATCAACGGCAGCAAGGCCTACATCACCAACGCCGGCACCGACATCTCGAGCGTGGCGCTGACACTCGCCGTGACGACGCCGCCCGACGCCGAGAAGAAGGAGTTCTCGCTCTTCGCCGTACCGCGCGGCACGGCCGGCTATGTGCAGGGCGAGCCGTACCGGAAGATGGGTTGGCGCTCCGGCGACACGCGGCCGCTCTACTTCGATGATTGCAAGGTGCCGCACAGCGCGATGCTCGGCGGTGAAGGGCAGGGCCGGCTGCTACTGCATCGCGGCTACCAGCAGGCGCGCGTCTTCCTCTCGGCCTGCTCGCTCGGCCTGGCCGACGGTGCGCTCGATTTGTCGGTGAAGTACGCCAACGAGCGCAAGGCCTTCGGCAAGACCATCGGCGGCCATCAGCTGGTGCAGGAGATGTGCGCGCAGATGGCGGTCAAGGTCGAGGCCGCGCGCATGCTCACCTACCGCGCCGCGTGGCTCGCCGACAAGGGAGCGGCCACGGTGAAAGACCTCGCCTACGCCAAGTACTTCGCCTGCGAAGCCGGCACCGAGGTCGCCAACATGGCGGTGCAGATCCACGGCGGCTGGGGCTTCATGGACGACTGTCCGCCGTCGCGCTACTTGCGCGACAATCGTATCTGCACGATCGGCGATGGTTCCAGCCAGATCCAGATGCTGCTGATCGCGCGCGAGCTCGGGCTCGACGTTGTATTCAACTAGGACACGCCCTAATGGCGAGACTGGCCGAGACCGCAATGCAGGCGCCGGCGCGCG
>JANXXS010000002.1 GCA_025350505.1 Burkholderiales bacterium | reverse complement strand
GGCGAAATTCATCGCGAGAGTGAAGCTTGTCAGCCCCTATGCTTTCGGGGGAGTGTCTCTCGAAGCAGTCTGGTTCTCGGGGACGAGGGAAACGAGTCGGGATAGTCGAACGGTATCGCGCGTTGACTGCCTGTCACACGGCCGGTTGAGGACAACCACATGCGAGCTTCGATTTCCGACGCACCGAGTGCCGCGGCTCAGATCTCGACCGATGGCGTGGCCGATCGGACGACGAGGGCCGCATACCTTCTGCGGGAAGCGCTAGACCTGCTTGGAAGCGATCTCTCAGTCACGGCACTGCTCAACACTAAGCGCCAAGGGGACCGTCTGCTACGGCTTCCTGACGTCCAGCACCTCACGGGATTGCGCCGTTCCGCCATCTATGAGCAGATGCGAAGAGGCGTCTTCCCACGGTCCGTCAAAGCTGGACCGCGTGCCGCTACATGGTCCGAAGCGGCGGTCCAAGCGTGGATCTCGGATCGCCTGAGAGAGCAGTCGAGTTGATCGACCCAACGGCGAACCTTCATCGCAGCTCGAATCGGATGACTGCTTTCAACCGTTCTGATCGATGATCAGAGCGACGTCGACGCGCAGACCGATTCGGCAGATCTCAGGCGGACTCACCAGGCCCTGCGTCATCACTGATCGACCGACCTTGCGCGTAGGCCTGCATCACCTGTCGCAAGGTCTTCAACTGCTTGCGGTACCTCGTGCACCCCGTGCACATCATCAGGTGCGTGCGCAGCGACACCTGCTCGCCCAACCGCAAGGGCCGTTCCATCTCGGCGGAGCAGACTTCGGTGACCTCCTTGCAGCTCAGCATCTCGATCCCTCCGGGCGGCCCCAGCCGGTGTCCAAGCAGCCCCTCAATTTCAAGCGTGCGCGATGCAGGATGACGTGGCAGTTGCTCGTGGTGATCGCCAATTGGGTGCAGATCTCGTCGGACTCGAAGCCCAGGAATTCGCGCATCATGAACACCCGGGCAGTAGCCGGTGGAAGGTGGTCAAGGCAGGTCTCGAAGACGACCCAAAACTGTCGCGTCTGCATCGATTCCTCCGGGTTCGGCCAGGCCACAGGCCTGGGTCCGTCGCGCCACGCCCCGCGCTCGTTGAACAGCGTTTCCAGGCGCTCCTGCCAGTCCTCGTCGTCGTCGACCAGGCTGGACATCGGCACCGTGCGCTTGGCAGTTCGCAAGTGGTCGATGATCCGGTTGCGCAGAATGGCAAAGACCCAGGTCTTGAGGGTCGACCGGCCCGCAAACGACGACGACTTCCGAAGTGCCGCCTCGATCGACTCCTGAACCAGGTCCTCGGCAGTCTCCGTTTTGCGCAGCTGCAGTTCGGCGAACCGCAGCATGTCCGCCCGCAACGACAACAGCGCCTCGGCGCTGATGCCTTCCATCGACCCGGACACCGGCACCGTTGAAGCCGAGGGCGGATGCTGCATTCAGTCTCCGCGCGCGATCTGCACCTGGTTGCGTGCGGCGCTGTAGCTCGACACGCAAAATGGTACGACGAAATTCAGCGCGGCCTGCCAAAGGTTCACGGGGTGATTCGTCCAAAAGTGGTCGCCATTGTTGATCACGTTCAGTACCGTACCGACCACCATCGAAACTTTGAGCGCCGACCACGCGATCCGAGGCTTCAGCATCAGGCGAAGCACGCCCGGAGCGCGCGGGGGTCGATCGCTGGATACGATGGAGTTGGGCTGTCCGATTAGCATGTGCTGGCCTTGGCCGATGTGGGTCGATCGGGTTCATGAGGCGGAGGGCAGGATGCTACGACGGCCGCCGCCACCTCGCGGGGCATCGGGCGAGCGGGACAACGGGCAACCGGCGCGAAGATTTGCGACCGAAGACTGACGTCGGTCTCTGCCCAATTCTTACATCGGGCCGCTTTCGGATGTAAGGAAACCGCAGGCCTGCCGTCTAGGAAGCAAGTCACCTCGTAGAAGCCCCATGCACGCCACACTTCCCCTGCTGATCCGTACCGACTTTCCCCCACTGCGCCGCCGCAGCGTCGAAACCCTTCAGATCAACCTCGGCTACCGCTGCAACCAGAGTTGCGTGCACTGCCACGTCAACGCCGGCCCCAACCGCACCGAGGAGATGTCGCGCGACACCATCGACGCCGTCATCGCCTTCCTGGCGGCCAGTCCCGACGTGCGCACGCTGGACCTGACCGGCGGCGCGCCCGAGCTCAACCCGCATTTCCGGTCGCTGGTCGTCGCGGCCCGCGCGCGCGGCGTGCGGGTCATCGATCGATGCAACCTGACGATCCTGGAAGAACCCGGCCAGGAGGGCCTGGCGGAGTTTCTGGCCGCCCATGGCGTGGAGGTGGTGGCGTCGATGCCTTGCTACCTCGAGGAAAACGTCGACCGCCAGCGCGGCAAGGGCACCTTCGACGCCAGCATCCGCGGGCTTCAGTCCCTGAACGCCCTTGGCTACGCGGAGCCCGGCTCCGGCCTGACGCTCAACCTGGTCTACAACCCGCAAGGCGCCAGCCTGCCGCCGGGTCAGGAGGCACTGGAGCGCGACTACAAGCAACATCTGGCCAGGCACTTCGGCGTCGTCTTTAACGGGCTGTTCACACTGGCCAACATGCCGATCCAGCGCTTCGGCTCGATGCTGGTCTCCAAGGGCCAGTTCAACAGCTACATGGACTTGCTGCGCAGCGCGCACCGTGAAGAGAACCTCCCGCAGGTGATGTGTCGCAGCCTCGTCAGCGTGGACTGGCAGGGCTACCTCTACGACTGCGATTTCAACCAGCAACTCGGCCTGCCGATACGCGACGCCGGCAAGCCGCGGGTGCATCTCAGCGAGATCACCGCCATCGAGCTGGACGACCAGCCGATCCGTGTCGCCGACCACTGCTTCGGATGCACAGCGGGCCAGGGTTCCAGCTGCGGCGGCGCGTTGGAGGCCAGCGCGGCGTCCGCGCCGAATTGCGGCATCTGACGATTTTCATTTCCGTTGAGGACCTCGACGTGAGTCAACTTCAGGGACTGTTCTTCTGGGGCTTTTTGCTGGTGTTCGGCATCGTGATGTACGTGGTCGTGCCACGCTCGAAGAACGAGGCTGGCTTCTTTCGCGGTCAGGATGACCAGGGCCGCCCGGCATCGGAATGGGCCCTGATGATGAGCATCTTCATCAGCTGGATCTTCGCCAAGTCGGTGACCAATGCCGCCAACCTGGGCGCCACCTACGGCGTGGTCGGCGGGCTGGCGTATGCGGCCTACTGGCTGTCGATCCCGGTGGCGGGGCTGGTGATCTACCGGCTGCGCACGCGCGAGGGCGCCACGGGCCTCGTGCCCTTTCTGATCGGCAAGTACGGGCGCGGTGCCGCGCTGGCGTTCTCGCTGGCGATTCTGATCCGGCTGTTCAACGAGGTCTGGAGCAACACCGCAGTGGTGGGCGGCTACTACGGCGCCAGCGGCTCGGCCGGGTTCATCGGATCGGCGCTGCTGTTCACGGCCGCGGTGCTCTTCTACAGCCTGAAGGGCGGGCTGCGCAGCTCGATCTTCAGCGACGTGATCCAGGCGATCGTGTTCATCCTCTTTCTTGGCGTGGTCCTGGCCCTCGTGCTTCCTGCCCACTCGCCCCGCGAGCTGCTGTCGCAAGGAACGTTCGCACTCGACTCCGGTGGCGACCTGCTGCTGGTGGCCCTGTTGCAGACGCTCTCGTACCCGTTCCACGATCCGGTGCTGACGGACCGCGGCTTCATCACGCGCGAAAAGAGCATGCTCAGAGCCTTCATCGTCGCCGGCGTGCTCGGCTTCGTGGCGATCTTCGCGTTCAGCCTGGTGGGCGTGCATGCGCGGTTGGAAGGGCTGGCGGCAAGCGGCAATGTCCCCGCCGAAGTGGCACGCGGCCTGGGCGTGGCGGGCTTTTTTGCGATGATCGTCGTCATGGTCACCTCGGCCGGGTCGACGCTGGACTCGACCTTCACGTCGCTGTCCAAGCTGGTGGCGCGTGACCTCCCCTTGCTGGCCGGCCGGCTGCCGTCACCCAAGGCGATGACCATCGGCGCGCTGACGATGGTGAGCTTCGCGCTGCTGGGTAACCTGCCGATGATCGCGGGCACGGACATTCTGAAGGCGACGACCATCAGCGGCACCATGGTCATCGGCCTGGCGCCGATCTTCCTGTTCTCCGGCCGCGTCGGCTACTCGCCGCTCTCGTTTCACCTGGCCTTCTGGCCCGGCATCGTCCTCGGTCTTCTGCAGGCCTTGAACCTGATCCCACCGAACTGGGCCATCGGGAGCGGGAAATACGGCATCTTGCTCGGAACGAACCTCTACGGACTCGTCCTGTGCACCGTTGGCTTCTTCCTCCCGCTCGCTCTGCCTCGCTACCGTTTGGGCGACACCGGAGTCGCCGCTTGAACGAGCCGGGCCGAATCTGCCCGCTTCGGTATCGCTATGGGGCCGAGGCGATCGCACGAGCCGAGACGCGCGCGGCGCAGACGCTCTATGTGATCGGAGGCCTGTACGGCAACGTCCCGGCATTGGACGCCGTCGAGCGGATGGCACAAGCCGAGCCACAGGCGCCCACTCTTTGCTTCAACGGTGACTTCAACTGGTTCAATGTCGCCGACAGCGACTTCGTCGAGATCAATCGGCGAGTGCTGGCCAACGACGCGATCCTGGGCAATGTCGAGGCCGAACTCGATTCACCGGGCGACGATGCAGGCTGCGGCTGCGCATACCCCACCAGCGTGGATGCCGGCGTTGTCGAACGCTCGAACCGGTTACACGCTCGACTCAAGGTCACCGCGAGCCGACATGAGGCGCTGCTTCGCCGCATCTCGAGGCTGCCGATGGTGGCTCGCTATCGGGTGGGCGATTGCCGAGTCGGTGTCGTGCATGGCGACGCCGATGCGCTCGCCGGCTGGCGTTTCGATGTGCGGGCGCTCGACGATCCCTACAAATTGCCGTGGCTGCAGTCGGTGTTCAGGACCGCCGAGGTGGACCTCTTCGCCAGCACGCACACCTGCCTGCCGGCCCTGCGCCGCGTCGCGAGCGACTCGGGCCGCGAGGCCTGCGTCGTGAACAACGGCGCCGCCGGAATGCCGAACTTTGCCGGCGATCTGGCCGGCCTGTGCACGCGAATATCCACCACGCCATCGCCGCACCCGGTGCTCCAAGAGGTTCGCATGGCCGGCGCCTATGTAGCGCTGCTGCCGGTGCGCTTCGATGCGGACCGCTGGCGCACCGAGTTCCTGGTGCAATGGCCGCCTGGCTCACCCGCCTGGCTGTCGTACTTCGAGCGCATCACCCGGGGGCCGGCGTTCACGCCAGGCCAGGCACTTGACGCGTCGCGCCAGAGTCGCGTCGCGAACCTTGCAAGGAGAGCGTGATGGACATCAGGGCACTGGCCTTCGACACCGGTGGAACGGTCTTGGACTGGCATGGCGGACTGGTAGCGGCCCTGTCCCGAACGAGTTCGAGCCGCGGCGTGAACCTTGACTGGCATGCCGTCGCCAACGACTGGCGACGCCGTGCCATGAAGGGCATCGTCGGCCAGACCCAACCGGCGTTCAACATGGACGACGTTCATCGCCGCACGCTGGACGAGACGCTGGATGAGTTCGGCCTGCAGGCGTTGACGCCGCAAGAGCGCGATCGACTTTGGCGTGCCTGGCATGAACTCGATGCCTGGCCCGACTTTCCGCCGGCGCAGGCCGCATTGCGAAAGGCGTTCCCGGTGGTTTCGCTCACGATGCTGCCGACGTCATTGGTGGTCGACGTGTCGCGCCGCAACGGCATCGTCTGGGACGCGGTCATCTCCTGCGAAATGATCGGCGTCTACAAGCCGCACGCGCTGGCCTACGCCACGGCGGCCCGTTGGATGGCGCTCGAGCCAGCGCAGATCCTGATGGTGGCTTGCCATAACTTCGACCTCAATGCCGCGCACAAGGCGGGGCTTCGCACGGCGTTCGTTCGCCGGGCCGACGAGTGGGGCCCCGAGGGCCCGCCCGATCCGAGGCCGAACATGGCCTACGACTTCGTCGTCGATGATTTCGGCGCCTTGGTTCAAGCGGTCTTGGCGAATCGATAGATAGCGGCAGCCGCGCAGTGACAAGCAGGCAGGCACCGCGAGATCGGCTGCGACTGGCGCCGGTGCGCCTCACTGCTGCCACATCCAGACGCCATCCACGGAGTCACTGCCATGCCCAGCATCCGAACTGAATTCACAGGCAGCCAAGGTGCTGCCCTGGCCGCGCGTCTGGACACCCCCGACACCCCGCCGCGCGCCTGGGCGGTCTTTGCCCACTGCTTCACCTGTTCGAAGGACACCAAGGCTGCAGCGCACATCGCCCGCGCGCTGGCCGCATCGGGCTTTGGCGTGCTGCGCTTCGACTTCACAGGTCTGGGCGGCAGTGGCGGCGATTTTTCCAACACGCACTTCAGTTCCAACGTCGATGACCTGGTGGCTGCGGCCGACTGGCTGCGCAGCCAGCACGGCACACCGGCGCTGCTGGTGGGCCACTCACTGGGCGGCGCGGCGGTGCTGGCTGCCGCGCAC
>JANXXS010000439.1 GCA_025350505.1 Burkholderiales bacterium | reverse complement strand
GCACCGCTGCCGAAGGAGGCGCCCATGTCGGCGCCCTTGCCGTGCTGGATCAGCACCAGGCCGATCATCACCAGCGCCGCGAGGATCTGCAGCGCGAGCACCAGGTTCATGACGATGTTCATTCTTGTTCGACTCCGATGGGTGCAGGCAAGGGCGCGCGACTACGCAGCGGCCTTGCAGATGGCGGCGAATTGCTCCGCATTCAACGCCGCGCCGCCGACCAGGCCGCCGTCGATGTCGGCCTGGCCGAACAGCGACGCCGCGTTGTCGGCCTTGACGCTGCCGCCGTAGAGGATGGAAATGTCGCCGGCGGGTGCACCGGCCGCCGCCAGCTGGGCACGCAGCGAGGCGTGCACCGCCTCGGCCTCGGTGGGGCTCGCCGTCTTGCCGGTGCCGATCGCCCAGACCGGCTCGTAGGCGAGGACGATCTGCGCGACCGTATCGCCAAGCCATTCGATCGCCGCGCCGAGTTGACGCGAGACGACGGCCTCGGTCTGGCCGGCTTCGCGCTCGGCCAGCGTCTCACCAACGCAGACGATCGGCACCAGGCCGCTCGCCAGCGCGCGCGCCGCCTTCTCGGCGACGAGTCGGTCGCTCTCGCCGTGCATGGCGCGTCGCTCCGAGTGGCCGACGATGACGTAGCGGCAACCGAACTCGGCCAGCATCGCCGCCGAGACTTCGCCGGTGAAGGCACCCGAGGCGTGGCTCGAGCAGTCCTGCGCGCCCCAGGCAATGTGGCTGCCCTGCAGGCTGGCCGCGACGTCGCGCAGGAACGGCGCCGGCACGCAGACGGCGACGCTCGCCGGGTAAGGCGCCGACGCCTTCAAGGCGTCGAGCAGCACCGAGTTGGCAGCCCGGTTGCCGTTCATCTTCCAGTTGCCGACGACGAGCCGGCCGCGGCGCGACCCGGCGCTCACCATGCCAGCACCAGCTTGCCGATGTGCCGATTCGATTCCATCAGCGCGTGCGCCCGCGCCGCCTCTGCGGCGGGAAAGACCTCGTGGATGACCGGCTTGACCTTGCCGCTTTCGAGCCAGGGCCAGACCGACTTCTTCAACGACGCGGCGATCGCGCTCTTGAACGCCACCGAGCGTGGCCGCAAGGTCGAGCCCGTGATGGTGAGGCGGTGGCGCAGCACCAGGCCGGCGTCGACCTTCGCATCCGTCCCGCCCTGCACGGCGATGATCGAAAGCCGGCCGTCGGCGGCCAGGCAGCTCAGCTCGCGCTCGATATAGCTGCCGGCAACCATGTCGAGGATCACGTTCGCACCCGTCTTGGCCGTGATGCGAAGCACTTCCGCCGCGAAGTCGTGGGTGTTGTAGTTGATGGCGTGATCCGCGCCGAGCGCCTTGCAGGCGGCTGCCTTGTCATCGGAGCCGACGGTGACGATCACCGTCGCGCCGTACGCCTTGGCAATCTGGATCGCCGTCACGCCGATGCCGCTGCTGCCACCTTGGATGAGCAGGGTCTCGCCCGGCTGCAGGCGGACGCGGTCGAACACGTTCGACCAGACGGTGAAGAAGGTCTCGGGCAGGCTGGCTGCTTCGATGTCGCTCAGGTTGGCGGGCGACGGCAGGCATTGGCCGACCGGCGCGACGCAATACTCGGCATATCCGCCGCCCGCAACGAGCGCGCAGACGCGGTCGCCGACCGCGAAGCCCGCTGCCTGCAGCGCGGCGGCGTCGCCGGAGACGATGGTGCCGGCGACCTCGAGGCCCGGCAGGTCCGAGGCGCCGTGCGGCACCGGATAGAGGCCCTTTCGCTGCAGCACGTCGGGCCGATTGATGCCCGACGCAGTCACCTTGATCAGCGCCTCGCCCGCACCGGCGGCCGGCATCGGCCGCTCGGTCAGGCGAAGAACTTCCGGCCCGCCGGGCTTCTCGATCTCGATCGCTTTCACGACTGGGGAGCGAGCCGCGGCGTCACTCTTGATGCGCGTGCTGCTCGCGCGGCTGCTCGCGGTCGAGCAGTGCCTTCATCGACAGCTTGACGCGGCCCTTCTCGTCGGTCTCGAGGACCTTGACGCGAACGATCTGGCCTTCCTTCAGAAAGTCGGTGACCTTCTCGACGCGCTGGTGCGCGATCTGGCTGATGTGCAGCAGGCCGTCCTTGCCCGGCAGCAGATTCACGAGGGCGCCGAAGTCGAGGATCTTGGTGATCGGGCCTTCGTAGATCTTGCCCACTTCGACCTCGGCCGTGATCTCGGCGATGCGCTTCTTGGCGTGCTCCGCCTTCTCGGCATCGGTCGAAGCGATCGTGATCGTGCCGTCTTCGCCGATGTCGATGGTGCAGCCGGTTTCTTCGGTCAGCGCGCGGATCGTCGAGCCGCCCTTGCCGATGACGTCGCGGATCTTCTCCGGGTTGATCTTCATCGTGTAGAGGCGCGGCGCGAACTGCGAGACCTCGGTCTTGGCGCTGCTCACCACCTCGGTCATCTTGCCGAGGATGTGCAGACGCGCTTCCTTGGCCTGCGCCAGGGCCACCTGCATGATCTCCTTGGTGATGCCCTGGATCTTGATGTCCATCTGCAGGGCGGTCACGCCGGTCGTCGTGCCGGCGACCTTGAAGTCCATGTCGCCGAGGTGATCCTCGTCGCCGAGGATGTCGGTCAGTACGGCGAAGCGGTTGCCGTCCTTGATCAGGCCCATGGCGATACCGGCGACGTGCGCCTTGAGCGGCACGCCGGCGTCCATCAGCGCCAGGCAGCCGCCGCACACCGAGGCCATCGACGACGAGCCGTTCGACTCGGTGATCTCCGAGACGACGCGCATCGAATACGGGAACTCGGTGCGGTCGGGCAGCACGGCGACGAGCGCGCGCTTGGCCAGCCGGCCGTGGCCGATCTCGCGCCGCTTCGGCGAGCCGACGCGGCCGGTCTCGCCGGTCGCGAACGGGGGCATGTTGTAGTGGAGCATGAAGTGCTCGCTGTACTCGCCGGCGAGCGCGTCGATGCGCTGCGCGTCGCGATCGGTGCCGAGCGTGGCGGCGACCAGCGCCTGGGTCTCGCCGCGCGTGAAGAGCGCCGAGCCGTGCACGCGCGGCAAGAGGCCGGTGCGGATCTCGATCGGCCGCACGGTGCGGGTGTCGCGGCCGTCGATGCGCGGCTCGCCCGAGAGGATCTGGTTGCGGACGATCTTTGCTTCGATGTCGAACAGGATGTTGTCGACCTTGACCTTGTCGACCGAGGCGCCGCCTTCGGACAGCGCCGCCAGGGTGGCCGTGGCGGCGTCGCGCGTGGCCTGGGTGCGGGCCTGCTTCGAGCGGATCTGGTAAGCATCGCGGAGCTTCTGCTCGGCGAGCGAGCCGACCTGCGAGATGAAGGCCTCGTCCTTGGCCGGCGCCTGCCAGTCCCACATCGACTTGCCGGCGTCCTTCACCAGCTCGTTGATCGCGGCGATGGCGACGTTGCCCTGCTGGTGGCCGAACACCACGCCGCCGAGCATCACTTCCTCGCTCAGCTGCTTGGCTTCGGACTCGACCATCAACACGGCGGCCTCCGTGCCGGCGACGATCAGGTCCATCTGCGTCTCGGCCATCTGCGTCTTCGACGGGTTCAGCACGTACTGGCCCCCGATGTAGCCGACACGCGCGGCACCGATCGGGCCGTTGAACGGAATGCCCGAGATCGCGAGCGCGGCGCTCGAGCCGATCAGCGAAGGAATATCGGCGGCAATTTCCGGGTCGAGCGAGAGGACGTGGATGACGACCTGGACCTCGTTGTAGAAGCCTTCGGGAAAGAGCGGCCTGAGCGGCCGGTCGATCAGCCGCGAGGTCAGCGTCTCGAGTTCGCTCGGGCGGCCTTCACGCTTGAAGAAGCTGCCCGGGATCTTGCCCGCGGCGTAGGTCTTCTCGATGTAGTCGACGGTCAGGGGGAAGAAGTCCTGGCCGGCCTTGGCGTCCTTCTTGGCGACGACGGTGGCGAGAATGACGGTGTCACCGATCGAGACGACGACGGCGCCGCTCGACTGGCGCGCGATCTCGCCGGTTTCGAGGGTGACGGTCTGCTGACCCCACTGGAAGGTCTTGGTGGTCTTGTGGAAGATGCTCATGGCGTTTCTTTCGTTGCTTCGGGCGCCATCGGGGCGGCACCGGAACCCGGAGCGAGAGCTTCTATGGGCGAAATGCCATTCCAAGGGTGTTCGGTGCGCGCGCGCATGAACATCGGTGGAATGACACAGCCTCGCCTCTCGGCAGCTCGCTCCAACAACCCGGAACGCCTGCTCGTGCGAACAGGCGTCCGGCCTTCGATTCGACCTACTTGCGCAGGCCGAGCTTTTGAATCAGCGCGGTATAGCGATCGGCGTCCTTGCCGCGCAGATAGGCGAGCAGGCTCTTGCGCCGATTGACCATCTTCAACAGGCCGCGCCGGCCGTGGTGGTCTTTCAGGTGGGTCTTGAAGTGCGGCGTGAGCTCGTTGATCCGGTCGGTGAGCAAGGCGACTTGCACCTCGGTCGACCCGGTGTCGGTGGCGGCACGGGCGTGCGCCTTGACGATCTCGGCTTTGTGTTCGGTGGTAGCGGGCATCTCGTTTCCATGTATGAAACCGAGCGCCGCCCACGAGGGACTGCGACACGGTTTCGAGGTTCGACTCGCGAACGCCGGTGAAACCGACCAGCGCCGTGGGAAATCAGCTGCCGAAGCAGCCGAGCCGTTGATTATAGACGGAGGAAGGCGGCCAGCCGCTCCGCCCCCTCGACCAGCCGCTCCGGGTCGCGCGAGGCGAAGCACCAGCGCAGCCAGCCCTCGCCTTCGGAACCGAAGGCGGCGCCCGGCGCCAGGCCCAGACCGGCCTCGGCGACCAGCCGCTTGGCCAAGGCCAGCGAGTCGGCCTGCCCCTGCACGCGGAAGAACACGTAGAGGCCCCCGTCGGGTTCGGCCACCGTGACGCTGGGCAAGGCTGCGAGGCGCGGTAGCAAAGCATCGCGACAGAGGCGCAGACGCTGCGCCAGCCCGGGTACGAAGGCCTCGGACCGGGCCATCGCAGCGATCCCCGCACGTTGGACGAAGACCGGCGCGCAGGACGTGTTGAATTCGATCAGCTTCGCGAACCCCGCCTCGAGCGCGCGCGGCGACACGATCCAGCCGAGCCGCCATCCGGTCATGAGAAAGCTCTTCGAAAAGCTGTGCACGACCAGCAAGCGGTCGTCGGGCTCGGCGAAATCGAGGAAGCTGGGCGCGCAGATGCCTTGCGCGCCGCCGAAGTAGATGCGTTCGTAGACCTCGTCGGCAACGATCCAGGTGCCGGTCGTCCGGCAGTGCGTGAGCACCGCCTCGTGCTCGGCGCGCGTGAAGGTCCAGCCGGTCGGGTTGTTCGGCGAATTGACGATCAGGACGCGCGTCTGCGGCGTCACGGCCTTGCGCAGCGCGTCGAGGTCGAGCCGCCACGCGCCACCCTCCGCGCGCAGCGCCAGGCGCGTCACGCGCGCGCCGAGGATCGCCGGCTGGGCCGTCAGGTTGGGCCACACCGGCACGACGGCGACGACCTCGTCGCCCGGCCCGACGAGCGCCTGCATCGCCAGCATCAGCGCGTTGACGCCCGACGACGTCACGGCAATGCGTGCGGCGCTGACCGGCCGGTGCAGCGAGCTCGTGTATCGGGCGATCGCTTCTCGCAACTCGGGCAGGCCGAGGTTGTGCGAATAGAAGGTTTCGCCCTCGGCCAGGGAGCGCACTGCCGCCTCGCGGATGAAGTCGGGCGTCGTCTCGTCGCTCTCGCCGAACCAGAAGGCCAGCACGTCGCTGCGGCCGAGCGCGGCGTTGGCCACTTCCCGGATCTTCGACCCCGGCAGATCCTCGATGATTTGTCTCATGCGATGCGGAGGCGCAAGGCCCCTGAAAACAAAAATGCCGCTCTCACTTCGGCGGCAGGGTCGCAGCGCTGTGCCGCCACCGTCAGATTGTAGGAGCCGCCATGCGCGTCCTGCCCCTCTCCCGTACCTCTGCGCTGTCGTGCCGCGCCAGCGCGCCCCCGTTCGGCAGCGCGCTCGATCGTCTCTTCGATGAGTTTCGGTCGAAGGGCGGCGCGTCACGCTGAGCTTGGCCGGCGCCGCCGACACTGCCGCCGAGCCCAAGAGCCAGGAAGCGCCGGCCGCGGACGCCAAGCCGGTTGACCGCGTGCTCTGTCGCGAGCGCTCCGCCGCGGTTTACGCGCGCACCGTCGTCCTGCCGGCCGAAGTCGACCAGGCGCAGTCGCAGGCAAAGTTCGAGAATGGCGTTCTCACGCTCACGCTGGCCAAGAAAGTGCCGGCCGGCGCGACGCAACTGAGCATCGCCTGATCGGACGCGGGCCGCACGCAGCGGCTCGCTTCAGGCTGCCGCGGCAGCCGCTGGCCGCGACACGGTGAGCGGCCAACGCGGCAGCACGTCGAACGCGTAGTCGGTCGACAGCGCGGCGATGCCGCGCTGCAACCGCATCGCCGCGGCGAGCGCGATCATCGCGCCATTGTCGGTGCAGAGCGCCAGCTCCGGGTAGCAGACCCGGGCCTGGCGCTTCGCGCATTCGGCGCTGAGGCGCGAGCGCAGCAAGGCGTTGGCGCCGACGCCGCCGGCGACCACCAGGCGCGTCAGGCCGGTGCGCGCGAGCGCGGCTATCGACTTGCGAACGAGCACGTCGACGATCGCTTCCTGCGTGGACGCGGCGAGGTCGGCACGAGGTTGCTCGCAGGTCGCGCTGTTGAAGCGGAGCGCATGCGTGCGCACGGCCGTTTTCAATCCGGCAAACGAGAAGTCGAGCGAGTCGCGTTGCAGCAGCGGCCGCGGCAAGGTGTAGGCATTCGGATCGCCGAACTCGGCCAACCGCGCCAAGGCGGGCCCGCCGGGGTAACCGAGACCGAGCAGCTTGGCCGACTTGTCGAAGGCTTCGCCGGCGGCATCGTCGATCGTGTCGCCGAGCAAGCCGTATTCGCCGACGCCGGTGACTTCGAGCAATTGCGTGTGGCCACCGGAGACGAGCAGCGCGACGAAGGGAAACGTCGGCGGGTCGGCCGAGAGAAACGGTGACAGCAGATGACCTTCGAGATGGTGGATGCCGAGCGCGGGCTTGCCGAGCGCGGCGGCGAGCGAGCAGGCCACGCCAGCGCCGACCAGCAAGGCGCCGGCCAGCCCGGGGCCTCGGGTGTAGGCGACGACGTCGATCGAGGCCAGGTCGGACCCCGCCGCATTCAGCACCTCACGCGTCAGCGGCAGGACGCGCCGGATGTGGTCGCGCGAGGCCAACTCGGGAACGACGCCACCGTATGCGGCGTGCATGTCGACCTGGCTGTAAAGGGCTTGCGCGAGCAGCAGCGGCGTCGCGTCGCCGACCGTGTCGACGAGGGCGATGCCGGTTTCGTCGCAGGAGGTTTCGATGCCGAGGACGCGCATCGGATCAGTGTAGGCGGCCTCCGGGCCGGGCCGGGAGCGGTCAGTGAATGAGGCCGAGACGAAGGGCTTTGACGACGGCCTGCGGCTTGGTGGCGCAGTCGAGCTTGCGGAGGGCGGAGGCGAGGATCTTGGCGACGGTGGCCTCGGCGATCGACAGGAGCATGCCGGTTTCCCAGGCGGTCTTGCCTTCGGCTGCCCATTTCAGGCACTCGTACTCCCGAGGGCTAAGGCGAATGGACTTTGCCTGTCCATGTGGGATTGAACTGCCCAGCAGACTCAACGCTGCGCATTGAACAAACGTCCCAAAGAGATGGACGCGAGCCACGAGCTCGACCTGCTCGGCTCGGTTCGCCGGCAGCGCTGTTCGACGATCCACGCCGAAGTACACGTGCAAATTCTGCGGCAAGTGAAAGGTTGAGCCGACGCCATGCGCGTAGCCGAAAGGAGCTTGGCGCTCCCACATCTCCATCGCGTCAGCGCGCGCATAGGTGTCCGGCCCGTACAGGATCGGCGCGAGGGCACGCTTGCATAGCTGCATCACCGGATCTCTTCGGCCAGCCTCGACATTCGCCCACTCCGCCAGATACTCTGGAGGCGTGTTATTGAGCGAGCCGAGGATGACGCAACTGTCGACGCTCGAAAAATCGTCGTGTATGACTGCGACGCCGTAGCGCTCAAAGCCGGTTTCCGAGATGAAGCTCTGGATTTCGGAATCCGGCGTGCAGCGATCGCGCGCGGTCACGACTGGCAGAAATTCGTCGTTCAGCGCGTAGCTGCCGGCACGAGCCAAGGCGTTGCGGACCCAATCGAAACTTTGGACGGCTGACATCGAGCGCTCCCGCCGCACGTTCCCTTGAAACGAACAGGCAATGTCAAACCATCATAGCCAGCACTCGGTGGAGCACAAGATGGACAGACCCAATGCAGCGGTCCGCCCGGCGCGGCTCAGCGCGTGTGATTTCCCGCGCTCGGCACGCTGCGCAGATCCTGCGCCACCCGCCCGTCCTGCAGCACGATGACACGCCCGGCCGAGGCGATCGTCTCCGGCCGGTGCGCGACGATCACTCTGGTGATGTCGAGATGGCGGATCGCCGCATTCACCTCCCGCTCGCGATCGACGTCGAGGGCGCTCGTCGCCTCGTCGAGGAACAGGAACTTGGGACGCTTGTAGAGGGCACGCGCCAGCAGGATGCGCTGCCGCTGCCCGCCCGACAGGCTCGTGCCCATGTCGCCGACCAACGTGTGCCAGCCCATCGGCATCGCTTCGATCTCGTCGGCGATCGCCGCGATGCGACCGCACTGCTCGGCCCACGCGACATCGGCGTCGGCATCGAAGAAGGTGACGTTGTCGATGATCGAGCCGGCGAAGAGCTGGTCTTCCTGCATCACGGTCCCGATCATGTCGCGCCAGCTGCGAAGACCGACTTGGGCCAAGGTCGCGCTGCCGACCCTGATCTGTCCCGACTGAGGCACGAGGATGCCGAGCATGCACTTGAGCAAGGTCGTCTTGCCGCAGCCCGACGGGCCGACGATGGCCACCGAGTCGCCGGCGTCGATGCGCAGGCTCAGCTTCTTCAGCACCGGCTCCTCGGCGTCCGAGTAGGCGAAGCTGACATCGACGAGCTCGAGGCTGGTCGTCGCCGTGGTCGAGCGCGGCAGGCCTTCATCCACCGGCTCCGGCTCGGCCAGCACGATGTCGGCGAGCCGCTCGCCCTGCAGCCTCAGCATCTTGATCTCGACCGTCTTGTCGACAAGGGCGCTGACCCGCTGCGCGAACTGTTCCTTGTAGGCGAGAAAGGCGAACAGCATGCCGACCGAGAAATTGTGGTCGAGCACGAGCAAGGCGCCGACCCAGACGACGGCGACGCGCTCGATGCCGAACACCAGCTTGTGCAGCACGATGAACATCAGGTCGAGCTTGCGCGTCGCGATGTTCGCGTTCATCGCGTCGACGACCAGGTTCATGAAGCGCGCCTGCCGGTCGGTCTGGCGATTGAACAGCTTGATCGACTGCACGCCGCGCAGCGACTCGAGAAAATGGGTCGAGCGCCGGGCGTCGAAGACGATCGCCTCCTCGGTCGCCTCGCGCAACGGCCGGAAGAAGGCGCGCCGCAAGAGGCCATAGGCAACGACGCTCGCCACCGCGATCGCCGTCAGCCGGCCGCTGTAGACCAGCATCATCGCCAGCGTGACGACGACGAGCAGGCCATCGAGCACGGCCTCGACGAAGCTCGTCGTCATCGTCTGCTGGATATGCTGCACGGCGCCGAAGCGCGACATCACGTCGCCGGTGTTGCGCCGGTCGAACCAGGTCACGGGCAGGCGCATCAGGTGCGCGAAGACGTTCGACAGCCACTGCAGGTTGAGCGTCGACGACAGATGCAGCACGGCCCAGGATCGGATCGCGCCGGCACCGACCTGGATCAGCACGAGCAGGCCGAAGCCGACGCCGAGCGTGACGAGCAGGTCGCGGTCGTCGCTCACCAGCACGCCGTCGACCACCCACTGCAGGTAGAACGGCGAAAGCAGCATGAACGCCTCGAGCGCGAGCGCGAGGAGAAAGATCTGCAGCAACGAGCGCTTCAGGCCACTCACCCGGCCCAACAGTTGTCGGAGACTCACCGTCTGCTTCTCGACGCCGGGCCGGAAATCCGCCTCGGGTGTGAGCTCGAGGGCGATGCCGGTGAAATGGCGCGATACCTCGGCCATCGGCAGCCGACGAATGCCTCGCGCGGGGTCGTGGATCACGGCGCGACCGCCCGAGATCTCCTTGAGCACGACGAAGTGGTTCAGGTCCCAGTGCAGGATGCACGGCAACTCGAGCTGCGGCAGATGCTCCATCTCCGCGCGCACCGCACGCGGGTTGAAATGCAGTTGGCCGGCGACCCTGACCAGGTCGGCCATTGTCGCGCCCTTCATCGAGACGGAAAAGCGCCGCCGCAAGGTCGGCAGGTCGCTGTCGAGGCCATGCCGCGCGGCGATCATGGCCAGGCAAGCGAGGCCGCATTCGGCGCCTTCGGTCTGCACCAGCATCGGTAGGCGGCGGCGGCTGCCGCCGAAGCTCAGCGCGTCGAGCAGGGAAGCTGCGCTCACACCCGGCTCGCGATGCCGAGCACCGGCTCGAAGATCCACTCGATGAGGCGGCGGCGGTCGAGCACGACGTCGGCGTCGAGCTGCATCCCGGGCGCCAGCGCCTGCGCCGTGCCGTAGGCGGTCACGTCCTGCCTGTCGAGGTTGACGGTGATCCGGTAGAGAGGCTCGCCGGCGATGGCGCCGGTAACGGGCAGGCCGGCGAGCTCGGCCGACTGCAAGGGCGCCCTCGACACCTGCACGACGCGTCCGCCCTGGTGGCCGAACTTCTGGTACGGGAAGGCCTGGTAACGCAGCATCACCGTTTGTTCGGGCCGGACGAAGCCGATTGCGCTCGAGGGTGCGAAGAGCTGCGCCTGCAAACGCGTGTCGGCCGGGATGAGACTGGCCATCGGCCCGGATGACGCGACGCTTTGGCCGGCCTCGACGACGACGGCGGAAATCGTCCCGTCCTGCGGCGCGCGCACGACGATCGTCTGCCGGGCCGCGTTTTCCGCCGATTGTTGGGCCACAAGGGCCAGGTCGCGGTCGATCTCGCCCTGGGCGGCACGAGCGCGCAAGGGCAGCTCGCGGCGCTCGGCCTGCAGGCTGGCAATCTCACGGAGGTGGGCAGCACGCTGCCGCTCGAGGGCGATGACCTGCGCCTTGACGCCGAACAGCTCTTCCGACTTGGTACGTACCTGCGCTTCGGAGACGTAGTTCTCGGCGCGAAACGCCTTATATTGCGCGAGCGCCTCTTCGGCGAGCTGCTGGCGTTGCCGTTGCAAGGCTTCCTCGGCGGCCATGGGCGCGAGTTCGCGCTGCATGGCGTCGATGCGACGGTCGAGTGCGGCCAAGCGGGCCGCCTCGAGTTCGGACTGCTGCGTCGCGCTGCCGCGCAGGCTTTGCTGCCGCGTCGCCAGGCTCGCCTCGACGGCCGATTGCGTGTCGCCCGAGGGGCTCGATTGTCCGACCGCGAGGACGAAGAGGACGTCGCCTTGGCGCACCCGCTTGCCTTCTGCGGCGTGGCTCTCTAGAACGGTGGCGAACTGTGGCGCGACCAAGCGAATGACGCCGCGGTCAGGCACCAAGTAGCCCGTCACCCGGGCCTTCCGCGCGTACTCACCCAGGAAGAGAAAGGCAAAGACGGCGACCGCGACCGCCAATACAAAACCCGTCGCGACCCATAGTGGGACGGGACGCATCAGTTGGACGGTGCCCAACCACTCGCGTTGGCGGCTGTCTAGGACTTCACGCCTAAAGAGATTTGCCACCGGACAAGAGCCACCTGCGCAACGACTTCTCTGAACGCCGCGCTGCTAGAGGCGTCAAAGGTTCTCGTTACCAAGCCCCTTTTGGAAGGCAGTTCGACTCGCCAGCGCCTGAAACCTTTCGAAGCTGGTCGGCTGAAAGTTGGAAGGGGGCGGGAACCGGCTTTGCGGGCCCGGTCGAGGGAACTGCTGGGGACTTTTGCTGCATGGCTTGACTCCTGTTTGAACGATGCATGAAATGCTTGCGCACTGAACGCATTCGAACAAGCCGGGGCTGCCTGCGTAACTGTCAACTCTTACAGTGTGCAATTCCTCACGATCGTGGCAGGAAAGCCGACGTCAGAGAACTAGCGGATGAGTCCCAGGCGTAGGGCCTTCAGCACAGCTTGATGCTTGTTTACGCACCCAAGCTTGTGCGTCGCATTGTTGACATGAAGGGCAGCGGTTCGCTCGCTGATACCAAGCAGATTGCCGACTTCCCACGCCGTCTTGCCTTCCATCGTCCAGCGCAGGGTCTCGAGTTCGCGGGGCGTAAGGGCTGGAGTTCCCGGCGAAGACAGAGCCGGCGTCAGTATGCGGAGCGCTGCATCTTGCGCGTGCACAGCGAACAACTGCAGGTCGGCGACGATTCGCGTCATTCCAGAAGAGTCCTCAAGCATCGGGCGATCTCGATCCACTCCAATGACGAAGTGCCTCCCTTCTGGCATGTGCAGGGCCATGGCGATTCCATTGCGAATGCCGAAGCGGGCCTGCTCTTCCCACATTGGACCAAGGCCCTGGTCTGAATACGTCGATTGATCCCAGACGATCGGCACGCTTTGCCGCTTGCAATGCTGCATGACTGGATCAAGACGGGCGTTCTCCAAATCAATCCAAGAATCTTTGTAGCCCAGTGGAGTGTTGTCGACAGAGATGAACTCGGGCTCACCGAGCCGATGATCGATCACAACGGTCGCGGCGACCGTCTCGAACCCCAGACGCTTGGTAAAACGAACAATTTCGGCCTCGAACTCCTGCTTGGTTCGTGTTCCAAGGACCGACGTGAACTTGCTATCGAGCATGTCGCTCAGCGCCTAACAAGCGGCCGATCGAGACTGCGTGAAATGTTTCCCATCACCCTGACAACTTTGACAGATGGCAGTCGCCAGTTGCCTTGCGACACTTGCTTACTGACAGCCCAATGGAGTTCCGCCATCGACTCGACGACAACAATGACCCCCGCCTGGATCGTGTGTGCATGGCCGCCCCTATTGTGGCAGGCCAGTCGCGCACCTCAGTTGCGGCTGACGCATCTCGGCACCCGCGTGTTCAGTTTTGGCGACGAGGAATCGCCCTGCAGCGGCCAGACGCTCTGGGGTGACTCGAGAGCCAGGCAGTCGGCCGGCGTGGCCTGGGACTGGGTCGAGGTGCAGGCCGGCGTCGTCGCGATGGCCGACCCTTTGGGACTCGTCACCAACCTCAAGTTGCTCGACGACCACGGCGAGGCATTGACGCAGATCGAGGTCGCCGTGCAGTTGCATCAACTCGTTCATGCCCTGCCCTGGCAAAGCGAAGTGAGGCGGGCCCTGCACCCTGCCAACAGCTGATCCAGCGGGCTCTGCCGCTCGGGCAGCCACGGAACCATCTGTCGCAAATTTCACGAATGCGCCTTCAATTGACCTTCCCGGCTCGGCGCAGTGCGGGGTACGCTCGGGTCTCCCCGGTCGCGAGGCCATGCGAGTTTCCGAACCCAGGCGATGAAAGAGTACCGACTTCTGGCGTGGCCCGAGCTCAAATCGGAGTTCCAGCGCACCGCCCACCGCCGCGTTCTCAGCGACCTCTCCCTGCGCTTCATGAGCCTGGCTCAGCTCGTCGAGGTAAGCGGATTGAAGAAGAGCGAGCTCAAGTCCTTCCTCGCCATGCTCGACGCACGCGGACTGCTCGACGAGCGCGACAGCACGGCGCCCGACTCCTTCTTCGACTCGATCGGCAAGCTCGGCTGGTTTCGCCGCTCGGTGCCGGTAACCCAGGACGAAGGCAGCTAGCGCGCCTCTGGTCGCGGCCGCGCCCGGCGGTCAGTGCTTTTCCTTGGCGTGATTGATCGAGTACTTCGGTATCTCGACGGTCACGTTTTCACGCGCCAAGATCGCCTGGCACGACAGCCGCGAGCTGGGCTCCAGCCCCCAGGCACGATCGAGCAGGTCCTCTTCGCTCTCGTCGAGCTCGCCCAGCGACGCGAAGCCCGCGCGCACGACGACATGACAGGTCGTGCAGGCGCAGCTCATCTCGCAGGCGTGCTCGATCGGAACGCCGTTCTCGAGCAGCGCCTCGCAGATCGATTCGCCCGGCGCGGCGTCGATCTCCTTGCCCTCGGGGCAATACTCGGGGTGCGGCAGGACCTTGATGATCGGCACGGTCAGATGTCCTCGACGCGGCGGCCCGCCAGCGCCCGACGGATGCCGCGGTTCATGCGCTCGGCGGCGAAGGCTTCAGTGCCCTCGCCGAGCGCCTTCAACGCATCGTCGATGACAAAGCGTTCGCCGCCGCCTCGCACCGCAGAAAGCTTGCCGACCAGGCCGTCGAGCGCGGCGCGCTCGGCGGCCGAGAGCAGGTCGCCGTCGTCGGCAAGCGCCGTCGCCGTCGCGGCGAGCAAGCGATCGGCATCGACCTGGGCCTCCCGCAGGCTGCGCGCGGCCATGTCGGCCTCGGCGGCCTGAAAGCTCTCGCCGAGCATGCGTGCCACCTCCTCGTCCGAAAGACCGTAGCTCGGCTTGACCGCCACCTTCGCCTCAACGCCCGCCGTCTCTTCACGCGCCGTGACGGCGAGCAATCCGTCGGCATCGACAGTGAACGCGACGCGAATCCGCGCCGCCCCCGCGACCATCGGCGCAATGCCGTGCAGCTCGAAGCGGGCCAGCGATCGACAGTCGGCGACCAGTTCGCGCTCGCCTTGCACGACATGGATGGACATCGCCGTCTGCCCGTTCTGGAAGGTCGTGAACTCCTGGGCCCTGGCGGTCGGGATCGGGCTGTTGCGGGGAATGATGCGTTCGACCAGTCCGCCCATGGTCTCGACGCCGAGCGAGAGCGGAATCACGTCGAGGAGCAGCACGTCGGCGGCAAATGCGTTGCCGGCCAGTGCCTCGGCCTGGATCGCCGCGCCGATGGCCACGACCTGGTCCGGGTCGAGGTCGATGAGCGGCGAGCGGCCGGCCCAATCGCCGACGGTGCGCTGCACCAGCGGCATGCGTGTCGAGCCGCCGACCATGACGACGCCGTCGACCTCGGCCGCCTTCACCTTGGCATCGCGAAGAACCTGCCGCGCCGCCGCCAACGTACGCTCGACGAAAGGTCGCGCCACGGCTTCGAGGTCGACGCGCGACACGGGCAGCGAGAAGGGCGCGCCGCCAAGCTCGCAGGCGAAGGTCGCGGAAGTGACCTTCGACAAGGCCTCCTTCGCGGCGCGCGCCGCGACCGCCGCAGCGCGAACGTCGTGCGGACTCGAGGCGACCCTGCTGCCCTGCTGCAACGCCCAGGCGGCGAAAGCAGCATCAATGTCGTCGCCTCCGAGCGCCGAATCGCCGCCTGTGGCGACGACCTCGAACACGCCTTTGGTCATGCGCAGCAGAGAAATGTCGAAGGTGCCGCCGCCGAGGTCGTAGACGGCGTAGAGGCCCTCCGAGCCGTTGTCCAGGCCGTAGGCGATGGCCGCCGCGGTCGGCTCGCTGATGAGGCGCAGCACCTTCAGTCCGGCCAGCTCGGCCGCGTCCTTGGTTGCCTGGCGCTGCGCATCGTCGAAGTAGGCCGGCACCGTGACGACGGCGCCGAACAACTCGTCGTCAAAGGTGTCCTCGGCGCGCTGGCGCAGGGTGGCGAGGATTTCGGCGGAAATCTCGACCGGCGACTTCGGCCCGGCGACCGTGTTCAGGCGAACCATGCCCGGCGCATCGACGAAGTCGTAGGGCAGGCTGGCGCCGACGTCGGCTCGACCGCGTCCCATCAGCCGCTTCACCGAGACGACGGTATTGCGCGGATCGGCGGCGGCCTGGTCGAGGGCGCGCTGGCCGATCTCGGTGCGGCCGTCTTCGCGATAGCGCACGGCCGAGGGCAGGATGACGCGGCCTTCGACATCGGGCAAGCACTCGGCGACGCCGTTGCGCACCGCGGCGACCAGCGAATGCGTCGTGCCGAGATCGATGCCGACGACGTGACGCCGCTGGTGCGGGTCGTGCGAGGCACCGGGCTCGGAGATCTGCAGCAAGGCCACGCTCAGGCCTCCATCGCTTCGAGCCGGTCGGCGACGTCGCCGGCGAAGCGCTCGACGAACATCAACGCCCTCACCTGCTGCGCGGCGCGATCGTACTCGGGCGCCTCGTCGAGGGAGCGCGCCAGGTCTTCGTACGCCTGGCGACGGTGCCCCTCGAGATCGCCGGCGATCGCCTCGACGGCCGGGCGTGTCGAGGCATCGTCGAGCGCCTCTCGCCAAGCCATCTGCTGCATCAGGAACTCCGGCGGCATGGCGGTGTTGTCTTCCGCGGCGATGGGCGCACCGTGCAGCTCGCACAGATAGGCTGCGCGCTTCAGCGGGTCTTTCAGCCGCGCATAGGCCTCGTTGACGCGAACCGCCCACTGCATGGCAATGCGCTGAGCCGAAGCGCCGCCGGTCGCGAACCGGTCGGGATGCACCTGCGCCAGCAGCGTGCGCCGCCGCGCGGCCAGCTCGGCCTCATCGAGGGCGAAACGCTCGGGCAAACCGAAGAGGGCGAAATCGTCGCTGTCGAAGGACATGGGTCGAAATGAGAAGGGCCCGCGCAGGGCCCGCTGTGCCAGCGAAGCGCGGACGCAACGAAGCGCCGGCTATACCCGAAACGACTCGCCGCAGCCGCAGCGGTCTTTCTCGCGCGGGTTGTGGAACCTGAAGCCTTCGTTCAGGCCCTCGCGAACGAAGTCCAGCTCGGTGCCGTCGATGTAGGGCAGGCTCTTCGGGTCGACGATGACCTTGACGCCGTGGTCCTCGAAAACCTTGTCTTCGGGCGCGAAGTCGTCGGCGTACTCGAGCTTGTAAGCCAGGCCGGAACAGCCGGTCGTCTTCACGCCGAGGCGAACGCCGACCCCCTTGCCGCGCTTGCCGAGGTACCGCGTGACGTGTTTGGCCGCCGCTTCGGTCAGGGTCACCGCCATGTCAATGGCTCGCCGTCGTCGCGGCAGGCTGGCGGGCGCGCTCGACCGCGTTCTTCGCCTTGTAGTCGCTCACTGCCGCCTTGATCGCGTCTTCGGCGAGGATCGAGCAGTGGATCTTCACCGGCGGCAAAGCCAGCTCTTGGGCGATGTGCGTATTCTTGATGGTCAAGGCTTCGTCCAGCGACTTGCCCTTGACCCACTCGGTGACGAGCGAGCTCGACGCGATCGCCGAGCCGCAGCCATAAGTCTTGAACCGCGCGTCTTCGATCAGCCCGGTTTCGGGGTTGACCTTGATCTGCAGCTTCATCACGTCGCCGCAGGCCGGCGCGCCGACCATGCCGGTGCCGACCGACTCGTCGCCCTTGTCGAAGGAGCCGACGTTGCGCGGGTTCTCGTAGTGCTCGACGACTTTCGCGCTGTATGCCATTTGATTCTCCTAGGATGCTTTGCCGTGGTCAGTGGGCCGACCACTGGATCGAGCTGATGTCGACGCCGTCCTTGTACATGTCCCACAGCGGCGAAAGCTCGCGCAGCCGGGCGACGCGGTCCTTCAGCGTGGACACGACGTAGTCGATCTCTTCTTCGGTCGTGAAGCGGCCGATCGTCATGCGCAGGCTCGAATGAGCCAGCTCGTCGCTGCGGCCGAGCGCGCGCAAGACGTAGCTCGGCTCGAGGCTCGCCGACGTGCAGGCCGAGCCCGACGACACGGCGATGCCCTTGACGCCCATGATGAGCGACTCGCCTTCGACGAAGTTGAAGGACATGTTGACGTTGTGCGGCACGCGCTGATCGGGGTGGCCGTTCAGGAAGGTCTGCTCGATGCCCGAGAGGCCATCGATCAGCTTCCTGTGCAGCATGCGGATGCGTTCGCTCTCCGTGCCCATCTCCTCGCGGGCGATGCGAAAGGCCTCGCCCATGCCGACGATCTGGTGCGTGGGCAGCGTGCCCGAGCGCATGCCGCGCTCGTGCCCGCCGCCGTGCATCTGTGCCTCGAGCCGCACGCGGGGCTTGCGCCGCACGTAGAGCGCGCCGATGCCCTTGGGACCATAGGTCTTGTGCGAGGCCAGGCTCATCAGGTCGACAGGCAAGGTCGCCATGTCGATCTGCACCTTGCCGGTGGCCTGCGCGGCATCGACGTGAAAGATGATGCCCTTCTCGCGGCAGAGCTTGCCGATCGCCGGAATGTCCTGGATGACGCCGATCTCGTTGTTCACGTACATGACGGAGACGAGGATCGTGTCGGGACGCAGCGCCGCTTTCAGCTTGTCGAAGTCGAGCAGGCCGTCTTCCTCGACGTCGAGGTAGGTCACCTCGAAGCCGTTCCGCTCGAGCTCGCGCATCGTGTCGAGCACCGCCTTGTGCTCGGTCTT
>JANXXS010000431.1 GCA_025350505.1 Burkholderiales bacterium | reverse complement strand
GAGATCGTGCACGGCAAGCTCGCCGTCACCGTCGCCGACACCGGGCTCGGCTTCGGCAAGGCCGAGACCGCCGGCACCGGCATCGGCCTGGCCAACATCCGCGAGCGGCTGAAGCTGCTCTACGGCGACCGCGCCTCGATGGTCGTCGCCGACAACGCGCCGAGCGGCACCATCGTCACCCTCACCGTTCCGTACCAGGCGCAGATGCGCGAAGGAGTCAACGCATGAACACCGGATTCGCCTGGGGCCGCGCCGTCGCGATCGCGCTGTTGCTGGCCTTTGTCGCCATCGTCGTCGGCATGGCCGTCGCCTGGTCGTTCCTGCCGCTCGACCACACCACGATCACGATCGACGACGAGACGGTCCGGCTCGCGGGCATCGACGGCTGGCGCATCGCCGTCGTCATCGCCGCGGCCAGCGCCGGCGTGCTGATCGCGCTGATCATCGGCGCGCTCGCCGTCGTCTTCGGTCTGCTCGCCGCGGCGCTGTCGATCGCGGTGGCGCTGGCCATCGTCGTCGCGGCGCTGGCGCTCGTCGCCTCGCCGGTGCTCCTCGTGGTCTGGGCGATCTGGCGCGTCGCCCGGACGTCGAACTCCGGTCGACCGGCCGCGGCCTAGCGGCGCGTCGACGGCATACTTCGGGGCGAGCCTGACATGACGACCGCCCTCATCGCCGACGACGAACGCCTTTTGCGCGAGCAGTTGCGCGCCCGCCTGGCAGAGGTCTGGCCCGAGCTCGAGATCGTGGCCGAGGCGAAGAACGGCGCCGAGGCGGTCGAGCTGGTCGAGCGGCTGCACCCCGACCTCGTCTTCCTCGACATCCGCATGCCGGTCATGAACGGCATCGAGGCGGCGCGCGCGATCGCCCAGCTGCCGGTCGACGAGGACGACGACGGTGCCGAGGGCGCCAAGCCCTGGCGCGGCTGCGAGATCGTCTTCATCACCGCCTACGACCAGTACGCGATCGAAGCCTTCGAGCAGGACGTCGTCGACTATGTCCTCAAGCCCGCCGAGCGCGATCGCCTGCAGCTGACGGTCGACCGCGTTCGCAAGCGCCTGGTGCACCGCGCCGACGCCGACGAGGCGCCCGATGCGCGCGGCATGCAGGGCCTCTTGCAGAAGCTCGCCGAGAAGATGAGCCCGGGTGCGGTACCGCGCCTGCGCTGGATCCAGGCGACGGTCGGCACCAGCATCCAGATGATCCCGGCCGAGGACGTGCTGTTCTTCATCTCCGACGAGAAGTACACGCGGGTGCAGACGGCGTCGATCGAGGCGCTGATCCGAAAGCCGATCAAGGAGCTGGTTTCCGAGCTCGACGCCGAGATGTTCTGGCAGATCCATCGTTCGACGCTGGTCAACGCGCGCGCCATCGCCGGCGTCACGCGCGACATGCGCGGCCGCCAGCTCGTGGCGGTGCGCGGCCACCCGGAAAAGCTCGAGGTGAGCCGCAGCTACGCGGGCCTGTTCAAGGGCATGTAGCCGCGGCGCGCCACGCTCGTTTCAGGTGAGCGGCTTGATCAGGAAGTCGGGGTGCAGGCTGAAGCCGCCCAGCCCGGCGATGCCCATGGCCAGGCCAAACACGCTCGGGATCAGCGCCAGCCAGTACAGCCACGCGAGGTGCGTGAGCGCCGTGACCGCGAGCAGGGCGATGGCGATGGCGATCGCCGCCGAGGCCAGGTCGAACTGGTCGTCGCGGAAGTTGAGCGCGTCGTAGGTCTTCTGCGCCTCCTCGGCCTGCACCTTGAGCGCTCCCTTCTTCGTGTTCTGGCTCTTCGCGAGTTCCTGATACCTGGCGATCGAGGCGTCGTAGCCGGCGCGCGCCGATGCGGGCGCAGCGGCACGCGCCAGGGTCAGCTGCTCGACCGTCGCCAGGGCGATTTCCTCGCGGATGTTGCGCGCCTGGTAGTAGCCCCAGGAGTCGATCTTGTCAGCCTGCGCCGCCTGCATGCCCTGGACGATGTTGTCGTCCTTGACGTTGCAGATGCCGAGAAAGGTGGCGAGCACCGCGACCGTCACCGCGACCATGGCGTTGAGCCGGCCGTGCTCGCGATGCAGGGCGTTGTCTTCTTCGAGGTCTTCGATCGTTTCCAGCGGGTCGATGTCCATGCGTTCCTCGTCTCGCTTCAGGCGGCGTCCCCGGCCGCCACCGATTCCTGCTTCGCGCGGCCGGCACGCTCGGCCGCTGCAGCGCGCAAGGCCTTCAGCTTCTCGCGCGGATCGACGCTGGGGCCGGCCTCGCCCAGCTTCATCTCGGCGACGAAGCGGCTCGGCACGCCGGCCACCGTCTCGCGTCCGCGCTTGCGCCGGCCGAGCGTACTTACGACCAGCGTCGTGCGCGCCCGGGTGATCCCGACGTACATGAGGCGGCGCTCCTCCTCGATGCGCACCGCCGCGACGAGCTCCTCCTCGCCCTCGGCGCCGCGAAACGGCAGCAGCCCTTCGTTGACGCCCGCGAGCACGACGTGCGGCCATTCGAGGCCCTTGGCGGCGTGCAGCGTCGACAGGGTGACGACGTTCTGGTCGTCGCCACGCTCGGCCAGGCTGAGGATGACCGAGATCGACTGCGCGACCTCGAGCACGCTCTTGCTCTCGAGCTCGTCGCCGGTCGCCCCGGCGCCGGTACCGCCGCAGCGACGCGCAATCCAGTCGACGAAGTCGAGCACGTTGCTCCAGCGCGATGCGGCCAGCGGCGGCGAGTCGGCGTCGTCGTGCAGGTGCTGCTCGTAGCCGATGTCCTTCAGCCAGGCGAGGAGGAAGGGCCGCGCCGCCGCCTCGCCGGTCGTCTCACGGGCGCGGCTTTCGAGATCGTTCACGGTCCGGCCGAAGTCGTGCAGCGCCTCGATGCTGCGCTTGGGCAGGGCGGCGATCAGCGTTTCGGCGAAGAGCGCCTCGAAGAGGCTCGTCTTCCACTTCCCCGCGAACGTGCCGAGCGTGGCCAGCGTCTGGTGGCCGATGCCGCGTTTCGGGCTGGTCGCGGCACGCAGGAAGGCCGGATCGTCGTCGCTGTTGACGATCAGGCGCAGCCACGCGCAGAGGTCGCGGATCTCGGCGCGGTCAAAGAAGCTCTGGCCGCCCGAGACCTTGTACGGGATGCCGGCCTTGCGCAGCGCCTGTTCGAAGACCTTGGCCTGGTGGTTGGCGCGATAGAGCACGGCGAAGTCGCGCAGCTCGGCGTGAAATGGTGCCCCCACGCTTGCGGCTGGCGCCGCTGCGCTGCCCCCCGAGGGGGCGCGGCCATGCTCGGGAGCGGCCCAGCGCACGGCCGTCGTGCCGCGGATCGACTCGATGTGCGCGACGGTGCGATCGGCTTCGTGCTGCTCGTTGTCGCATTCGAGCATGCGCACCGGCTCGCCGGCGCCGAGCTCGCTCCAGAGCTTTTTCTCGTAGAGCTTGGGGTTGTTCGAGATCACCGCGTTGGCGGCGCGCAGGATGCTGCCGGTCGAGCGGTAGTTCTGCTCGAGCGCGATCACCTTCAGCGACGGGTAGTCGGCCGGCAGACGGCGCAGGTTGTCGAGCGTGGCGCCGCGCCAGCCGTAGATGCTCTGGTCGTCGTCGCCGACCGCGGTGAGCAGGCCGGGCTTGCCGGCGATCAGCTTGAGCAACTCGTACTGCACGCCGTTGGTGTCCTGGTACTCGTCGACGAGGACGTAGCGAAGGCGTTCGCGCCAGGCGTCGCGCACCTCGGCGTCGCGCTCGAGCAGCTTGGTCGGCAGGCCGATCAGATCGTCGAAGTCGACGGCCTGGTAGGCGGCCAGTCGTTCCTCGTAGCGCTTCATGACGCGCGCCGCGACGAGCGCGTCGTCGCGGCTGCGCGGGTCGCCCTCGGCCGAGGCGGCATCGGCCTCGGCGCCTTCGCCATCGAGGCCGCGGTTCTTCCAGGCACCGATCGCCCATTGCCAGCGCCGCGCCTGTGCGTTGTCGGTCGTGCCGCCGGCGTCCTTGAGCACCCCCAGCACATCGTCGCTGTCGAGGATGCTGAAGTTGGGCTTGAGGCCGACGCGCTCGCCGTGACCGCGCAGGATGCGCACGCCGAGCGAATGAAAGGTGCTGATCGCCAGCGGCTTCGCGGCGCGGCCGCCGACCAGCGCCTTGGCCCGCTCGCGCATCTCGGCCGCGGCCTTGTTGGTGAAGGTGATCGCGGCGATCTGCGACGGCGCATAGCCGGCCTCGAGCAGGCGCGCGATCTTGTGCACGATGACGCGGGTCTTGCCCGAGCCAGCGCCGGCCAGCACCAGGCATGGCCCCGTCAGATGGTGCACCGCCTCCATCTGGGCGGTGTTGAGGGCTGCGGGCGGTGCGCTCAGGGCGACCCGCACATGCAGTGCACGACGGCGGCGAAAGGCTTGCGCCGCTCGGCGATCTCGGCCACCCAGCCGAGCTCGCGGCGCGCGTCGCGCGTGACCACCGGCGGCAGGCCGAGCTCGCCGACGCGTGCATCGATGCCGGCCTCGATGGCGACCGCGACCTTCGCATTGAACATCGCCACCAGGCGCGCGAACGTCCCGGGCTCGCGCTCGATGTAGAGCAGGCGCGGCTTGTCGCTCAGCTTCGCGCGCGTCTCGGCGGCCTTCACCGCGTCGGCAAAGAGGCCGACCGTGTCGACGAGGTTGCGCTCCTTCGCCTGCACGCCCGACCAGACCCGGCCCTGGCCGACCGCATCGACCTTTTCGGGCGTGGTCTTCCTCGCCGCGGCGACGCGGGTCGTGAAGTCGAGATAGGTGTGTTCGACCGACTTCTGGATCAGGTCGGCGAGGCGCGGGTCGAGCGGCAGGCGCGGATCGCCGGCGTTGCGCAGCCAGGTCGTGCCGACGCCGGCCGGATGCACGCCGATCTTGGCCAGCGTCTGGTCGGCGGTGGGCAGCAGCGCGAACACGCCGATCGAGCCGGTGATGGTGGCCGCGTCGGCGACGATTTCGTCCGACGCGGTCGAGATCCAGTAGCCGCCGGAGGCCGCGACGTCGCCCATCGAGACGATCACCGGTTTGCCGGCGGCGCGCGTGAGCTCGAGCTCGCGCCGCACCAGCTCCGAGCCGAACGAGCTGCCGCCCGGCGAGTTGACGCGCAGGATCACCGCCTTCACGTCCTTGTTGTCGCGTGCCTTCCTGATCAGGTTGGCGGTCGAGAGGCCGCCGACGGTGCCGGCCGGCGCCGCGCCGTCGACGATCTCGCCCTCGGCGACGACAACGCCGATCGCGTCGCCGGTGAGCTGCGGGCGCAGCCTGGACAGGTACTCGTCGAACGATACCTGGCGGAAGGTCTTTTCCTCGCTGTCGGGCGCGCCGCGCGTGATCATCATGACGCGCAGCTCGTCGCGGGTCTTCAGCCCGTCGACCAGCTTTTCGTTGAGCGCGAACCTGGCCAGGTCGCCGCCGGCGGCGGCGAAGCGGGCCGGCGCCTCGTCGATGCCGCGCATGATGGCGCCGGCCTCGAGCTTGCGGCGCTTCTCGACGTCGTCGGTGTAGGTCTTCCAGAGCGACCCGTTGAGTGCCGTCTCGGCCTCGATCGCCGCCGGCGACGGTGCGTTGGCGATGAAGGGCTCGCCGAAGCTCTTGTAGGTGCCGACGCGCAGCAGGTTGACGGTGACGCCGAGCTTGTCGAGCGCGTCTTTGTAGTAGTTGCGCAGGCTGCCGAAGCCTTCGATCATGACGCCGCCCTGCGGATGCAGGTAGACCTCGTCGGCGTGCGCGGCGACGTAGTACTGGCGCTGGTCGAACGACGAGCCCCAGGCGACGACCTTCTTGCCGCTGGCGCGGAAGCGATCGACCGCGGCGGCAATCTCGCGCAGCGTCGTGAAGCCGGTCGGCTGCAGGTCGTCGAGGATGAGCACCAGGCCGCTGATCTTGTCGTCCTTCGCCGCGGAGTCGAGCACGGCGACGATGTCGCGCAGCTGCATCTTCTGCGTGCCGTCGCCGCGCACCTGGTCGAGCGCGGTCGAGCGCAGGTTGCCGGTCTTCTGTTCGGCGACCGCGCCGTCGAGGTTGAGCACCAGCGCCGTCTTCTCCGAGAGCAGCCGCGGGCCGCTCCTGATCAGGCCGATGACGACGAACGCGACGATGGCGAGGAAGACGAGATTGAGGACGACGCGCCGGCTGACGTCGACGACGCGCCAGATGCCGCGGAAGAATCGGCGCAGAAAACCGGGTTGTGACGCTGACATCGAGGCTCCGGAAAGCGGGTTCAATCGCGTAGCTTAAGCGACCCGGTTCGGCGCTGCCTGGGTTGCGATACTCGTCCTCATGCAGGCCATCCTCGCGGTGACCATCCCGTTCTTCGCCGTGGTGCTGCTCGGCTGGCTGGCCGCCCGCGCCGGCCCCTTGCCCGAGAGCGCAATCCCCGGCCTGAACGCCTACGTGCTGTTCTTCGCCCTGCCCTGCATGTTGTTTCGCTTCGGCGCCAGCCTGCCCCTGGGGCGCCTCGCCGACCCGGCGTTGCTGGCGATCTATCTCGTCTCGGCGATGCTCACGATCGGCCTCACCGTCGCGCTGACGGTACGGCGCGGCGAGCGGCCCGGCGTCGGCCTGAAAGACGCGGCCTTCGGCGCCGTCGTCGCGGCCTTTCCGAACGCCGGCTTCATGGGCGTGCCGCTGCTGGTCGCGCTGTTCGGCGATGCCGCGGCAGCTTTTCGGCCATCGCCTGGCTCTTCGCTCAGGGTAAACCGGGCTAGGCTCGATGGCCCATCTGCGTATTCTGTATACAAAGTTCAAAAACTGCGATGACTGCCCAGCTCGTCAAGCTGCACCCCGCGCCCGACCTGGTCGATCGCGTCTATCGATCCCTGCTCGACGCCATCAGCGACGGCTCGCTGGCGCCGGGCGCGCGGCTGACGCAGGAAGAGATCGCCGAGCAGCTCGCCGTCTCGCGCCAGCCGGTGCTGCAGGCGCTGCGCCTGTTGAAGAAAGACGGCCTGGTGCACGACGCGCCGGGCCGCGGCGTCATCGTCGCGCCGCTCGACGCCGCCTGGATCGCCCAGGTGTACGAAGTACGTGGCGCACTCGACGGCCTGGCGGCGCGGCTCGCCGCGGAGCGACGCGCGACGCTCGATCCGCGGCTCGTCGAGCAAGGCCGCCGCGCCGCCCGCGGCCGCAACATCAAGGCCATGATCGAGGCCGACATCGCCTTTCATCATGCGATCTACGAAGCCTCGGGCAACCCGCTGATCGGCGAAAGCGCGCGAGCGCACTGGGTGCACCTGCGCCGCGTCATGGGTGCGGTGCTGCAGGCCTCGCCGCAGCGCGAGACGATCTGGGACGAGCACGAGGCGATCGCCGAAGCCATCGCCAGCGGCGACGCGAAGCGGGCATCGCGGCTCATCGACCACCACGCGCTCCGCGCGAGCGACAACCTCCGGGCGCGGCTCGCCGACGTCCTGGACCCTCCCCTGAAAGGCAAGCCATGAAGCTCGACGACAACCAGCTCGCGCAGTTCGACCGCGACGGCTACCTCTTCTTTCCCGGCCACTTCAGCGCCGAGGAGACGAGGGTGCTCACCGACGCCGTGCCCGAGCTCTACGCGCGGCGCGAGGTCTACAACGTGCGCGAGCGAGGCAGCGACGCGGTGCGCACCAACTTCGCGGCGCACCTGTACAGCGAGCCGTTCGCCCGGCTGGCGCGGCACCCGCGCATGGTCGAGCCGGTGCAGAGCCTGCTCGGCGACGAGCTCTACATGCACCAGTTCAAGATCAACGGCAAGATGGCCTTCAACGGCGACGTCTGGCAGTGGCACCAGGACTACGGCACCTGGCTCAACGACGACGCGATGCCCGAGGCGCGGGCGATGAACATCGCCATCTTTCTCGACGACGTGAGCGAGTTCAACGGGCCGCTGATGTTCATTCCGGGCAGCCACAAGAAGGGCGTGGTCGACGCGAAGCACGACCTGACGACGACGAGCTATCCGCTCTGGACGGTCGACCACGCACTGATTGCCGAGATGGTGGAGAAGGCGGGTGGCAAGCAAGGTGGCATCGTCTCGCCGCTCGGCCCGGCCGGCTCGATGATCCTGTTTCATGGCTGCCTGCTGCATGCCTCGGGCTCCAACCTCTCGCCGTGGAACCGGGTGAGCGTCTACCTCAGCCTCAACGCGGTCGACAACCACATCCGCCGCCACAAGCGCCCGGAGTACATCGCGCACCGCGACTTCACGCCGCTCGAGCTGCTGCCCGACGACTGCCTGCTGAACGACTACCCGGTCGAGCTGCCGTGGAAGAACGGCATGCCGGCGAGCGCGCTCGTCACCTCGAGCGAGCCGCTGAAACGCGTCGCCTGACATGAGCCTGCACGCGCAACTGCAGCAACGCCAGGCCGAAGGCCGGCCGATCCGCGTCGGCCTGATCGGTGCCGGCAAGTTCGGCTCGATGTACCTGGCGCAGATTCCGCGCACACCGGGAGTCCATCTCGTCGGCATCGCCGACCTTTCGCCCGACGGTGCGCGGAAAAACCTCGCGCGCGTCGGCTGGAGCGATGCGCAGACGCGCGCCGGGAGCCTCGATGCCGCGGTGAAGGACGGCCGCACGACGCACATCGGGGAGGACTGGCGTGCGCTCGTCGCGCATCCGGCGATCGACGTCGTCGTCGAGTGCACGGGGCACCCGATCGCTGCGGTCGAGCACTGCCTGCTCGCCTTCGCCAACGGCAAGCACGTCGTCAACGTCACGGTCGAGGCCGATGCCTTCTGCGGCCCGCTGCTGGCGAAGAAGGCGGCCGAGGCCGCCGTGATCTATTCGCTGGCCTTCGGCGACCAGCCGGCGCTGATCTGCGATCTCGTGGACTGGGCGCGCACCTGCGGCTTTCCGGTCACAGCTGCCGGCCGCGGCCACAAGTGGCTGCCGCACTTCTGCGAATCGACGCCCGAGACGGTGTGGGGCAACTACGGCCTCACGCCCGAGCAGGCCGAGCGCGGCGGCCTCAACCCGAAGATGTTCAACAGTTTTCTCGACGGCTCCAAGCCCTCGATCGAATGCACCGCGGTGGCCAACGCGACCGGCCTTTCGGTGCCGAGCAACGGCCTGCTCTACCCACCGGCTAGCGTCGAGGACATTCCGTTCGTGACGCGGCCGATCGAAGAGGGCGGCGTGCTCGAGAAGAAAGGCATGGTCGAGGTGATCTCGTCGCTGGAACCGAACGGCCGCAAGATTCCCTACGACATCCGCATGGGCGTGTGGGTCACGGTCGAGGGCGAGACCGAGTACATCCGCAACTGCTTCGAGGAATACAACGCCCACACCGACCCGAGCGGCCGCTACTTCACGCTCTACAAGCGCTGGCACCTGATCGGGCTG
>JANXXS010000421.1 GCA_025350505.1 Burkholderiales bacterium | reverse complement strand
CCCTGGCCCCAGCTCACTGCCAGCCAGCGCGGCCTGCTCCTGCACAAGCTGGGCGACCTGCTCGCGCGCGACGCGAAGAAGCTCGCGGAGATCGAGGTTCGCGACAACGGCAAGCTGATCGCCGAGATGCAGGGCCAGCTGAACTACATCCCGAACTGGTACTACTACTTCGGCGGCCTCGCCGACAAGATCCAGGGCGCGACGCTGCCGCTGGACAAGAAGGGCTACTTCAACTTCACGCGCCACGAGCCGCTCGGCGTCGTTGCCGCCATCACGCCCTGGAACTCGCCGCTCCTGATCCTGTCGATGAAGCTGGCGCCGGCGCTCGCGGCGGGCAACACCGTCGTCATCAAGCCTTCCGAATTCACGTCGGCATCGACGCTGGAGTTCGTGAAGCTGTTCGAGGAGGCGGGATTCCCGCCCGGCGTCGTCAACGTAGTCACCGGATTCGGCAAGGACGTGGGCACGCCCCTCGTCACACATCCGCTGGTCAGAAAGGTCGCCTTCACCGGTTCTGACACCACCGGGCGCCAAATCAACGAGCTGGCCGCGAAATCGTTCAAGCGGGTGACGCTGGAGCTGGGCGGCAAGTCCCCGAACATCGTCTTCGCCGACGCGAAACTCGAGGACGCGGTCAACGGTGCCGTCGCCGGAATCTTCGCCGCCACGGGCCAGACCTGCATCGCCGGGTCGCGCCTACTGCTGCAGGACAGCATCTACGACTCGTTCATGGACAAGCTGCTCACCATGGCCAAGACGGCACGCATGGGTGATCCGATGAGCTTGCAGACCCAGGTTGGACCCGTGACCACGCGGCCGCAGTACGAAAAGGTCCTGAGCTACATCGACATCGCCAAGAAGGAGGGTGCGAAGCTCATGTTGGGTGGCGGAGCTGCGACGCGGCCGGAATGCGGCAAGGGCTGGTTCGTCGAGCCGACCGTCTTCACGGAGGTCGACAACAAGATGCGCATCGCGCAGGAAGAGGTGTTCGGGCCGGTGCTGTCGGTCATCCGCTTCAAGGACGAGGAAGAAGCCCTCGCCATCGCCAACGACGTGCGTTTCGGACTCGGCTCGGGCGTCTGGACCAACGACATCGGCCGCGCCATCCGCATGTCGGAGCGCATCCAGGCCGGCACGGTCTGGATCAACACCTACCGCGCCGTGAGCTATCTCTCGCCGTTCGGCGGCTACAAGGATTCCGGCCTCGGCCATGAGAACGGCATGGACGCCGTTCGCGAATACCTGCAGGTCAAGAGCGTCTGGATCAACACCGGTGCGGCCACCGCGAATCCGTTCGTGATGCGTTGAGCCGGCGCACACAGAGCAATGTCCTCGCCATGACGACCATGACTACCGGCATCGGTCAGCCGCGCCGGTCCAAGCACGCGCTGATCGCCGAGGCCTTGTCCACCGAAATCCAACGGGGCAAGTACCGGGTCGGCGACCTGCTGCCTTCGGAGCCGGAGTTGAGTGCCGCGTTCGGCGTCAGCCGGCACACCGTGCGAATCGCGCTCGGACGACTGCAGTCGCTGGGCCTTACGGTCAGCCACCATGGCGTCGGCACCCAGGTGCATCGCGACACGATCATGTCGCGCTACAACTATTCCTTCGATTCCGCTTGGGACCTGCTTCAGTACGCCACGAAGACCAAGGTGCGGGTCATCGACACCAAGGAGATCACCGTCGATGCCGCGCTCGCGGGCTACCTGGACTGCAAGCCGGCCGAGCACTGGTGGCGGATCCGGACGCTGCGGTCGGACCGCGCGAGCTCGTCGGTCATCGCCTATTCGGAGATCTGCATCCCTCTGGCATTCGGCTCGATCCTCGCCGAGATCGTCAAGAGCAAGCAACCGATCTTCTCGCTGATCGAATCGCGCTTCGACGAAAGCACGACCGAGATCCGCCAGGACATCCGAGCCGTCTCGATGACGGCCGAGGAGGCCGGATTTCTCGGCGTGCCAAAGAACTCTGCGGGCCTGGAGATCACTCGGCGCTACATCGGCAAGAGTGGCCGTGCTTTCGAAGTCGCCCGCTCCGTCCATCCGAGCGACTCGTTCAAGTACTCGATGCACGTGAAGTTGCAGCATGGCGGTTGAGCACCACTTCGGCACGCGGAGAACGCCATGATCGAGAGCATTCTCTCGGGATGCCGCGTGGTCGATCTGACCCAGAACGTCGCCGGTCCCTTCTGCACCCAGATCCTGGGTGATTTCGGCGCCGAGATCGTCAAGGTCGAGCGACCCGCTGGCGGCGACGACACCCGCGCCTGGTTGCCGCCGGAGATCGGTGGAAAGTCGTCGACCTTCCTGGCGCTCAATCGCAACAAGCAGAGCATCTGCGTCGACCTCGACAGCCCAGCCGGGGTGGCGGTGATGCACCGTCTCGTGGCTTCGGCGGGGATCGTCGTCCACTCCTTCAAGCCGGGAAGCGCGGAGGCGCGGGGGCTCGGGTTCGACGACCTGAAGCTGGCCAGACCGGACCTCATCTACTGCGCCATCAGCGCGTTCGGCGAGGTCGGTCCGCTGCGGGCGATGCCGGGATACGACCCCCTGATGCAAGCCTTTTGCGGAATCATGAGCGTCACCGGCAATCCGGACGATGATCCGGTCCGGGTGCCGGTGTCGCTGATCGACATGGGTACCGGGATGTGGGCGGCCTTGGGAATCCTCGCCGCCATCATCCACCGCACTCGCACGGGTGAAGGCTTGGAGGTACGCGCCAACCTGCTCGACACCGGCTTGTCCTGGATGACGGTCTTCGTCGCTAGCTACCTCGCCTCGGGAAAGCTGCCAGCCAAGATGGGTTCGGCGATGACGATGACCGCACCCTACGAGCTCTTCAAGACCTCCGATGGCAACGTCTTTGTCGCCGCCGGCAACGACCGCCTGTTCGCCAGGGTCTGCGGCGCCCTCGGATGCGAGGCGCTGGCAAGCGACGAGCGGTTCGCCACCAACAGCCGAAGGGTGGCGCAGCGTGCGCTTCTCCACGAGTTGCTCGAAAGGCGGACCAAGGCGATGACGACTGCGGGCGCGATCGACGTGCTGCGCAAGGTCGGCGCTCCGTGCAGCGAGCTGAACAACCTCGCGCAGGTGCTCGCGCACGAGCAGGTCGCCGCCAGCGGGATGATCGGCGAGTTGCCCGTCGACGGGGCGCCCCAGCACAAGGTCGTCGCAATCCCGATCACCGCCAACGGACGGCGCAGCAGCGCCAGGGTCGCGCCGCCCATGCTCGGAGCCAACACCAACCAGGTTCTGGACGATCACGGCTACAGCAGCGAAGAGATCGCCCAGTTGCGCGAGCAAGCCGTCATCGCGTGAGCCACCTTCACTTCATCGAACACCTGAGCACATGAACTTCGCCTACAGCGACACCCAGGAAGAAATCCGTGCCGCGGTGAACGCACTTTGCGCGAAGTTCGGTTCCGAGTATTGGCAGCGATGCGAGGAGTCGAGCGCGTATCCCGAGGAATTCGTCGCCGCCATGGCCGCGGCAGGATGGCTTGCCGCGCTCATTCCGGAAGAGTACGGCGGTTCCGGCCTCTCGATCATGGACGCCTGCGTCATCCTCGACACCATCAACGCGAGCGGGGGCAACGGGGCGTGCTGCCATGCGCAGATGTACACGATGGCCTCGGTCTTGCGGCACGGCAACGAGGCGCAAAAACGCGCGATCCTGCCGCGCATCGCCGATGGCAGTCTTCGCCTGCAGGCCTTCGGCGTGACCGAGCCTGATGCGGGTTCGAACACCCTGCGGATCAAGACCTTTGCCCGCAAGGTGCCCGGCGGCTACGTGATCAATGGCCAGAAGATCTGGACCTCCCGCTATCTCCAGTCGCACATGTACCTGCTGATCGTGCGCACGACGCCCTACGAGGAAGTGGAGAAGAAGACCGACGGCATGAGCCTGTTCCTGGTCGACATCGCGAAGGCCGGCAAGTCGCTCCAGGCCACGCCGATCAAGACGATGCTCAACCACCACACCAACCAGGTCTTCATCGACAACCTCGAGGTCGACGACGGCGCGCGCATCGGCGAGGAGGGAAAGGGGTTTTCTTATCTGGTCGACTCTCTCAACTCAGAGCGTCTGCTCGTCGCCAGCGAGGCGATCGGCGACGGCAAGTGGTTCATCGAGAAGGCCTCCCGCTACGCGAGCGACCGCATCGTCTTCGACCGGCCGATCGGCGCCAACCAGGGCGTTCAGTTCCCGATTGCCAAGGCGTTCATGAACGTCCAGGCGGCCGAGCTGATGCGAAACAAGGCGGCGGCGCTCTTCGATGCGCAACAGCCGTGCGGCCGCGAGGCGACGATGGCCAAGTACCTCGCCAGCGAGGCGTCGTGGGAAGCCGCGGAAGCCGCGATGACGACCTTCGGCGGCTACGGCTTCGCCAACGAATACCACGTCGAGCGCAAGTGGAAGGAAGCCCGGCTGTTTCGCACCGCGCCGATATCGAACAACCTGGTCCTCGCCCAGGTGGCCCAGCACATGCTCGGCATGCCACGGTCGTACTAGCGGACGCTCGCGGAAGCAGCCAGGGGAAGCGCATGGACGAACTGCAGCTGGAGACGCTTCGCATCGAGGTCGCGCCGGAGACCGCGAGCGGTGAAGGAATCAGCGTGCTGGTGATGAATCGACCCTCGGTCCTCAACGCGATGAACACGCGGATGTTTCATGAGCTTCGGGATGCGCTGCACTGCCTGGCCCATGACGAGCGGCTCCGGGTGCTGATCCTCACCGGCGAGGGAACGCGGGCGTTCTCGACCGGCGGCGACCTGAAAGAGCGCAACGGCATGAGCGACGAAGCCTGGCGCAGGCAGCACCAGTTGATCGAGGAGGTATTCCTCGCCGTCAAGGACTTTCCCCTGCCCGTGATCGCCGCCGTCGAGGGGCATGCGCACGGGGGCGGACTCGAGATCGCGCTGATGGCGGACTTCATCGTCGCGTCCGAGGCGGCGACTTTCTCGCTGGCCGAAGTCCGCCGCGGACTCCTGCCTGGCGGGGGCGGAATTCAAAACCTCGTGCGCGCTGCCGGGATGCGGCGCGCCAAGCAGCTTCTGTTCAGCGGCGACACGTTCTCCGGCACCGAGGCCGCCCAGTGGGGAGTCGTCAACGAGCTCACCGCTCCGGGAGGGTCCCTTGCGGCGGCGGCGGCGATTGCCCGCCGCATCGTCGAGGCGGCACCCCTGTCGGTGCGCTACGCCAAGCTGAGCGCCAGCCGCGGTGGCGAAGTCGATTTCCACACCGGATACGCCATGGACATCGCCGCCTACAACGTGCTCGTGTCCTCGCACGATCGCCGCGAAGGCGTGGCAGCGTTCAACGAGAAGCGCGCGCCGCAATGGCAGAACCGCTGAATGCGAGGCTCCCGGTGACCGCGACCCAATACCTTGCCGACTTCGCCACCTCGCGTGAAACGACGCTGTCCGCCGGGGCGCGGCCGCGCGCGATGCGAGTCCTGCTCGACACTCTTGCCGTCACCCTGGCCGGCTATCGTGAAGACGCGGTGCAAGCGGTGGTCCGAGCGCTCGAGCCGAGCCAGGACAGCTTCAGCGTCACGCTCCCCTGGACGGCGAAGCGCTATCGGCCCGACGACGCCTGCCTGATTCTCGGCACGGCCGCGCATGTCCTCGACTACGACGACGTCAGCATGCTTGCCGTCTGCCATCCGAGCGTCCCCATCTTCACGGCGCTCTACGTGCTGGCCCAGCAGACGGCCGTGACGGGAGCCCAGTTCATCGACGCCTTCGCGATCGGCACGGAGATACTGATCCGCAGCGGCGAGGCCATGGGATTTCGCCACTACGACCTCGGCTTTCATGCCACGGCGACCCTCGGCACCCTTGGTGCCGCAGCGGCCTGCTCGCGGGTGCTGGGGCTGTCTCCGGCGCAAACGAATCACGCCTTGGCGATTGCCGCCAGCATGTCGGCTGGCGTTCGCAAGAATTTCGGCACGATGGTCAAGTCGCTCCACGTCGGTCTCGCTTCCGGCAGCGGCTTGCGAGCGGCGCGACTTGCCCAGGCGGGAGTCGAGGGCGCCGACGATGTGCTCGGCGGCCGCGGTTGGCTGCATGCCTTTTCGGGAGGACAGACCGAGCATTGGCCGGACTCAGTCGTCCTGGGCATGCCGTATGCGCTCGACCAGCCCGGTTTCGAGCAGAAGCGCTATCCGTGCTGCTACATGATGCACAAGATGATCCAGGCGACGATTGAGCTGCGTCGCGAGCACGGTCTGGGCCTCGAAGGGCTGGAGCGGGCTCGCGTCGTCACGCCTCGCGGTGGAACCTCGGCCCTGATTCATCCGTGGCCCACGGAGGGACTCGCTGCAAAGTTCAGCGGGCCCTACGCGGTGGTGGGTCCGTTGGCCGACGGGCGCATGAACCTGGCGAGCTTCGATGACGATGCGGTCCGGCGGCCCGCTGTGCAGGCGGTGCTGCGACGAGTCGACCTGAGCGAAGACGGCGGCGTCGTGCTGAAAGGAAGCGAGGTCGGCGGCGCGCCGGTCTCCGTGATCCTGGACTACGCCGATGGCAGGCGCTTCGCGCGCACCGTCGTCGCCTCGCCAGGTTCGCTGCAGGATCCTCTCACCGATGATGATTTGCGCGAGAAGTGGCGCGATTGCGTGGGTCGCGGGCTGCCGGGGATGCCGTCCGAGCGCGTTGAAAGCCTGTTCGACGCCGGGATGAAGTTCGACGGACAGGCCGATGCCGGCGCCTGGCTGACGGCCTTGCGCTGACCGGGCCCGCGAGTTGTCGTCGGGTGGCGCGGCATCTAAACGAGGGGGACGCTGGCTTCCTTCAGCACCCGCAACACGAAGTGCGACTTGCTGTGGCGGATGCCCGGGATCTTGTAGAGCTTCTCGCGCAGTAGCCGCTCGTAGTCGCGTGTGTCGCGAACCGCGATGCGAATGTAGTAATCGTAGTCCCCCGAAACCAGGTAGGCCTCGAGGACCTCGGGGATCGTGGCCAGCACCCGCCCGAACTCGTACAGGGTCTCGTCGTTGTGACTCTCGAGGTTGAGCTGGACGATGACCGAATCCCGGTAGCCGAGGTGGGCTTTGTCCACGTCGACCGTGTAACGCCTGATCACGCCCTCGGATTCGAGCTTCTTGATGCGGGTCCAGCAACTCGAGGCAGACAGACCGACCTTGCTACCGATCTCCTGCAGGGTCTTGCGGGAGTCGTCCAGAAGGACGCGAAGTATCGCCATGTCGAGCTTGTCAAAAGAATCTTCTGGCGATTCGTTCTTTTTCAGATTAGCTTTCATAAATTAAGCGCTTTTCGACTTAAGGATCGTAACCTTTTCGGCCTCATGTCCGCAAGAATTAAGGAATGGACATGCGAGTACCCGCCCTGACGTCGCTCTCGCTGCAAGTGGGTGACCAGACGCCGCAGATCAGGATGCGCAACGGGGCCGAGGCCTTGCTCGAGACCCTGGTCGAGTGTGGTGTCGACACGCTGTTCGGCTACCCGGGAGGCGCCGCCCTGCCTCTGTACGACGCCCTCTTCAACGAGCCGCGTCTTCGCCACGTGCTGGTCCGGCACGAACAGGCTGCAGTGCATGCGGCTGAAGGCTATGCACGCAGCACCGGCCGTGTCGGCGTGGTGCTCGTGACCTCGGGGCCGGGTGTCGGCAACACGATCACCGGCCTGCTCGACGCGTTGAGCGACTCGGTTCCGATCGTCTGCATCAGCGGGCAAGTCGCCACCGCCGGCATCGGCACCGACGCGTTCCAGGAGAGCGACGCGCTGGGAATGTCGCGCCCGGTGACGAAGTGGAACTGCCAGGTGCGTGACCCGGACCAGGTTCCTGACATGGTTCGCCGTGCGTTCGAGATCGCCCGCTCCGGCCGGCCCGGTCCGGTGCTGATCGATGTGCCCAAGGACATGCAATTGGCGAGGTCGGGGCCGCGCCGTGCCGGGGCAGTCCGGCGCACCGGCCGTCCGCCCGTGGGCGTTCCGGCACGCGCCGAGCTACAGAGGGCCGCCCGCATGCTCTGCGATGCCAGCCGGCCGGTTCTCTACGGCGGTGGCGGCCTCGTCAACTCCGGGCCGAGGGCTTGCGCGGCCTTCGCCGAACTTGTGCGCCGCCTCGACGCGCCCTGCACACTGACCTTGATGGGGCTGGGCGCCTTCCCCGCCTCGGATCCGCGCTTCATCGGCATGCTCGGCATGCACGGCACGCTCGAGTCCAACCTCGCCATGCGTCACGCCGATCTGGTCGTGTGCATCGGCGCACGGTTCGACGACCGGGTGACCGGCAAGCTCGAAGAGTTCTGCCCGCAGGCGCGAAAGATCCACATCGATATCGACCCGACCAGCATCAACAAGGTCGTCAAGGTCGACCTGCCGATGGTCGGCGACTGCACGGTCGTGCTGGAAGCTCTGCTCCAGATGCCGGAGCTGAAGCAGCTCGCGCCGGGCCGGCTGGCGCCCTGGTGGCAACGCATCGAGGGCTGGCAGGCGCGTCGCTGCCTCGACTTCACCGAGCGCAGCGACGTCATCCTGCCGCAGCAGTTGATGGCTTCGTTGCAACGCACACTCACCGGCCGCGGTGCGATCGTGGCCACCGATGTCGGACAGCACCAGATGTGGGCCGCCCAGTACTTGCGCTTCGATGCGCCGCGCCACTGGCTGACTTCGGGCGGCGCGGGGACGATGGGCTACGGCCTGCCCGCGGCGATCGGTGCCCAGATCGCACACCCCGACAAGCTCGTCGTCTGCGTCAGTGGCGACGCGTCGATCCTGATGAACATCCAGGAGCTGTCGACGGCCATGCAGCATCGCGCGCCGGTCAAGGTCGTGCTGACCAACAACGGCTACATGGGCATGGTTCGGCAGTGGCAGCAGTTGAATCACGGCAATCGCCTGAGTCACAGCTGGAACGAGGCGCTGCCCGACTTCGTCGCCCTCGCTCGCGCCTTTGGCTGGGGAGCGCGCTGCGTATCCGACCCGGCGGAGCTGGCGAGCGCTCTCGACGAATGCGTCGACCACGCAGGCCCGTTCTTCCTCGATGTTCGCGTCGCAGCACAGGAGAACTGCTTCCCGATGATTCCGGCAGGCAGTGGCCATCACCAAATGATGCTTTCCGACAGCGAGTGGTACGAAGAGGAGGCGGGCGTCGCCCCAAGGTCGCCAGGCGTTTGGCCGGTCGGAATCACCGATTGCTGAATCCGGTGACAGGCCTGACGGGCGGATGATTCACGACATCCGGCTCGCGTGGGTTGAGGTTGCCTCCCCCCGACAGGGATCTAAGAAGGGTGGTCGCAGCCCGCGTGGTCGTGCGACTCCTGCGAAATCCAGACGGGCAAGCCGCAGCGCGGGTGTGGCTCGCGGTTCGCA
>JANXXS010000367.1 GCA_025350505.1 Burkholderiales bacterium | reverse complement strand
GGCAGCAGTCGCACTTCGGGCACCGGGTAGAGGCTGCGCTGGCTGTCCGGGTCGAAGGTGCGGATGGAATCGATCTCGTCGCCGAACAGGTCGACCCGATAAGGCACCGCCGAGCCCATCGGGAACAGGTCGATCAGGCCGCCGCGCACCGCGTATTCGCCGGGCGAAACGACCTGGCTCACGTGCGTGTAGCCGGCCAGCGTGAGCTGCGCCTTCAGCGCCGCCTCGTCGAGGCGCTGCTTCTGCTTGAAGAGGAAGGTGTAGCCGGCGAGAAAGCTCGGCGGCGCGAGCCGGACCAGCGCGGTCGTCGCCGGCATGAGCACGACGTCGACCTCGCCGCGGCCGATCTTCCAGAGCGTCGCGAGCCGCTCGGAGATCAGGTCCTCGTGCGGCGAGAAGGTGTCGTAGGGCAGCGTCTCCCAGTCCGGAAAGATCGAGACGCGCAGCTCGGGCGCGAAAAAGGCGAGCTCTTCGGCAAGGCGGCCGGCGTCGGCCGGATCGGCGGTGAAGATCGCCGTCGTCGACTTGTCGACGGCGCGATGCTTTGTCGCGAAGCGTGCAAGGAGCAGGGCGTCGGCCGAGCCGGGTGGGCGGGGCAGCGTGAAGCGCTTGCCGGGGGCGATGTCGGGAAGAAGCATGAAAGCGCCACAGCGGCGCGTCGGCAAAGGGAGCGATTTTACGGAGCGGCCTGCGCTTATGCTTGCGGCCCGCCCTGTGCGGGACCCGATGCCGCCCGAACCCACGTCCGCTGTCCGCTGTTTCGCACTCGTGCCCTGTGCCGGCACGGGCTCGCGGGTTGGCGCGCCGATCGCCAAGCAGTACGTCGAGCTGGATGGCGCGCCGATGGTCCGGCACACGCTCACTGCGCTGGCAGGCGTGCGCCGTCTCGCCTTGACGCTGATCGCGATCGCTCAGGAGGACACGGAATTCGAGGCCCGTGTCGCCCTGCCGTCGGTCGAGCGCTTCGCGGTCGCGCGCTGCGGCGGCACGACCCGCGCCGCGACGGTCGCCGCCGGCCTGGCCGAGCTGACATCGCGCGGCGCCGGCGCCGACGACTGGGTGCTGGTCCACGACGCGGCGCGCTGCCTGGTGCGCGCGCGCTGGATCGATCGGCTGATCGACGTTTGCGCGTCCGACCCGGTGGGTGGTCTGCTCGCCGTGCCGCTGGCCGACACGCTGAAGCAGGAAGGTGGCGGACGCTCGGTGGCGACCTTGCCGCGGCGCGGCATGTGGCTGGCCCAGACGCCGCAGATGTTTCGCCTCGGCGTCCTCGCCGGAGCGCTGGCGAAGAGCGGCGCCGCGGTCACCGACGAAGCGTCGGCGATCGAGGGAATCGGCCTCGAGCCACTGCTCGTGCCCGGCTCGCCCGAGAACCTGAAGGTGACGCGGCCCGAAGACTTCGCCTTGGCTGCGGCGATCCTGCGCGCCCGGCGCGAGGCCGGCCGATGAAGCCGCGCGGACCGACCTGGCGCGTCGGCGAAGGCTGGGACACGCATGCGCTCGTCGCGGCGCGCAGGCTCATCCTCGGCGGCGTCGAGATCGCGCACACGCACGGCCTGGCCGGCCACTCGGACGCCGACGCGCTCTGCCACGCCATCACCGACGCCTTGTTCGGCGCCGCCGCGCTCGGCGACATCGGCCATCACTTTCCCGACACCGACGAGCAATACCGCGGCGCCGATTCGCTGGCCCTGCTGTCCGAGGCGGCGCGCCGCGTCAAGGCGGCGGGCTGGCATGTCGGCAACGTCGACGCGACCGTGATCGCGCAGGCGCCCAAGCTGGCGCCGCATATCGCGGCGATGCGCCAGCGCATCGCCGGCGCGCTTGTCGTGGCGATCGATCAGGTCAGCGTCAAGGCGAAGACCGCGGAGGGCATGGGGCCGGTCGGGCATGGCGAGGCGATGGAGGCGCGCGCCGTCTGCATGCTCTTTCGCAACTGAGCGGCATCGCGTCGGGCGCGACGCGCTCTATCCCTTTTTCAATCGGACATGGGCGACCAGCCCGCCGTCGCTCGCATTGGCGACCTCGAAGGCGCCACCCATGCGCTGCACCGCTTTCTCGACGATCGCCAGGCCAAGGCCGGCGCCGGTCGCTGCGGTGCGCGCCGCGTCGCCGCGGAAGAACGGCGTCGTCAGCTGGTCGAGTTTCTTCGGGTCGACGCCCTGGCCGTAGTCGCGCACGCTGATGATCACCCACAGGCCGGTCAGCGCATAAGTGACGACGACGCGGGCGATGCCGGTGTCGGTCGAGCGGCCGTAGCGGCGCGCGTTCTCGAACAGGTTCTGGAAGACGCGGCCGAGCTCGACCTCGTCGGCCATGACGCGCGTGTCGATGGCGATGCGCGAGCTGATGCGGATCTGGCTGGTGTCGCGAAACGCCGCCGCCTCGCGCTCGACGATCGCCGCGACGTTGACCGGCACCAGCTTGACCTCGCCGGGCCGCGCATAGTCCATGAACTTGTCGATGATGGCGTCGAGCTGGTCGATGTCCATCGCCATGTTGGCCTTGGCCTCTTCGTCCTGCACGCTCATCTCGGCCTCGAGCCGCAGCCTGGACAAGGGCGTGCGCAGGTCGTGCGAGATGCCG
>JANXXS010000318.1 GCA_025350505.1 Burkholderiales bacterium | reverse complement strand
GAGCTTGATGACCTTGAACTCCATCGTCTTGCCTTCGAACGGCGTCATGTCCTTGACCGGACGCGTGTCGAGCAGCGAACCCGGCAGGAAGGCGCGGATGCCGTTGACGAGGACGGTGAGGCCGCCCTTGACCTTGCCGTTCACGGTTCCGGTGACGAACTCGCCGGACTCGAGCGAGTTCTCGAGCGAGAGCCAGGAGGCGAGACGCTTGGCCTTGTCGCGCGACAGGATGGTGTCGCCGTAGCCGTTCTCGACGGCGTCGATGGCGACAGAAACGAAATCGCCGGGCTGCACTTCCAGCTCGCCGATGTCGTTCTTGAATTCTTCGATCGGAACATAGGCTTCCGACTTGAGGCCGGCGTTGACGACGACGAAGTTGTGTTCGACGCGGATCACCTCGGCGGTGATGACCTCGCCGGTGCGCATCTCCGCCTTCTTGAGCGAGTCCTCGAACATCGCGGCGAAGGAATCGGGGGCGTGCGACGACGGCGTGGCGACTTGAGCTTGGGACATGTGGCTTGAATTTCCGTGCGGCCGCTTTTGCGAACGAGGCCGCGGGTTAGGTTATCGATCCGACGCTTCGGTGTGCTTGCGGCACGAGGAGGGAAAGCGGCGGGCCCGACCTCTAGACCGGCGATCGGTCAAAAGGCCTGCGCTCCTGCCAGGCGACGAGCACTGCTTCGACCGAGGCTTCGACCGAGAGCGCAGAGTTGTCCAGCATGAGCGCACCTTCGGCCGGCACGAGAGGCGAGGCGCTGCGATTTCGGTCGCGAGCGTCGCGCGACTCAAGGTCTGCACGAAGACTGTCGATATTAGCGGAAATTCCCTTTGAAATCAACTGCTTGTAGCGTCGTTCGGCGCGTTCGGCGGGGCCGGCGGTAAGGAAGACCTTGAGCTCGGCGTCGCGGAACACGACGCTGCCCATGTCGCGGCCGTCGGCAACCAGGCCGGGAACGCTTCGGAAGGCCAGTTGCACGTCGAGCAGCGCGGCGCGCACCATAGGCCAGGCCGAGATACGCGACGCCACCGCGCCGACCTCTTCGAGGCGGAGCGTGTCGCTCACGTCGTCGCCATCGAGAAAGCAGCGGTCAGCGTCGAAGCGCAGGTCGAGCGCCGCGGCCAGGTCGGCCAGCGCGCGCCCATCGTCGGCGTCGATGCCGGCGTCGAGCGCGGCCTTGGCGGCGGCGCGATAGACGGCGCCGGAATCGAGCAGGCGATAGCCGAGCGCAGCGGCAACGGCGCTGGCCAGCGTGCCCTTGCCCGACGCCGTCGGCCCGTCGATCGCGAGCACCGGGATCGCCTCGCGCGACGCTGTGGCGACCGTGAACAGGGCTTCGAAATAGTCGGGCCAGGTCTTGCCGACGCAGCGCGGATCGAGGATGCGCATCGGCACCGATGTGCCACCGCCGACGAGCGGATTGAAGGCGGCCAGCGACATCGCCATCGCCATGCGGTGGTCGTCGTAGGTGGCGATGCTGGCGGCGCGCCAGATCGTGGGCGGTGTGATCGAGAGGAAGTCGTCGCCTTCTTCGACCGTCGCGCCGACCTTGCGCAATTCTCTCGCCATGGCTGCGAGTCGATCGGTTTCCTTGACCCGCCAACTCGCGATGTTGCGCAGGTGCGAGGTGCCGTCGGCGAACAAGGCCAGCGCGGCCAGCGTCATCGCCGCGTCGGGCAGGGCGTTGCAGTCGAGGTCGATCGCGGCCAGCGGCCAGCGGCCGCGCCGCACGTCGAGCCAGCCGCTGTGGGACTCGACCTGGGCGCCCATCGCCCGCGCCGCGTCGGCGAAGGCGATGTCGCCCTGGATCGACGCGCTGTCGATGCCTTCGATGCGCAAGGGAGCTTCGATCGCGCCGATGGCGGCGGCAGCGATGAAGTACGACGCCGACGACGCGTCGCCCTCGACGGCGAATCGTCCGGGCGATCGCAGCGTCTGGCCGCCGCGCAGGCGAAATCGTTGCGTGCCGTCGCGCTCGACGTCGATGCCGAAGGCCCCGAGCAGCTTCGAGGTGATCTCGACGTAGGGTTTCGAGATCAGCTCGCCCTCGACCTCGATCACCGCATCGGCAGCGTCGGCGCGCAGCGGCAGCGCCAGCAGCAGGGCGCTCAGGAACTGGCTCGAGACGTCGCCGCGCACTCGGATCGGCGCGGCCAGCGCCAGCGGGCCGCTGCCCGCCGAGACGCGCAACGGCGGATAGCCTTCGCGACCGAAGCATTCGACGCCACAGCCGAGCGCCCGCAAGGCGTCGACGAGGTCGCCGATCGGTCGCTCATGCATGCGCGGCGTGCCGCGCAACTCGAAGCTGGCGCCGGTCGAGGCGGCGACGATGGCGAGCGCTGCAGTCAGCGGCCGCATCGCCGTGCCGGCGTTGCCGAGGAAGAAGGTGGCGCTGCGCAAGGCCGGGCGCGCGCCGGCACCGTGCACGATCAGGCGATCGGGCTCGGCCTCGATGCGGCAGCCGAGTTGCACCAGGGCGTCGAGCATGACGCGGGTGTCGTCGGAATGGAGCAGGCCTTCGATGACCGTCGTGCCCGAGGCGAAGCCGGCGAGCAGCAGGGCGCGGTTGGAGATGCTCTTCGAGCCCGGCACGCGCACCGTGCCGGCGACGCCGTTCAGCGGCGGGATGTCGAGAAAGCGGGTCGTGAACACGCGGGACTTCGGTTTGCCTTCGAACAGCCCGCTATCAACGGTGCGTGTTCGGCGTCGCCGCGTTCATCTGCCAGGTCGCGCGCGCGTCGCTGGCGCCGCGGATCAGGGCTTCGAGCGCCTCGGTGTTGCCGGTCTTGACGACGTGCTCCATCGCATCGAGGGCGTGCCGGAAGCGCTGCGTCTGCTTCAGGATCTCTTCGCGGTTGGCCATCAGGATGTCGCGCCAGACCTCGGGGTTGCTCGCGGCGATGCGCGTGAAGTCGCGAAAGCCCGGGCCGCCGAGCGAAAGGTAGTCGCGCCCGGCCGGCTGCCTGGACACCGAGTTGAAGTAGGCGAAGGCGAGGATGTGGGGCAGGTGGCTGACCGCGGCGAACGCCGCGTCGTGGTTCTCGGGCGTCATGCGCAGCACATGGGCGCCGATCGCCGCCCAGGTGTCGGTCGCCTTCTGCACCAGGTCGGGCGAGGTCTTGGGCAGCGGCGTCAGGATCACCTGGCGGCCCTGGAACAAGGACGCATCGGCGTGGGCGATGCCGGCCACTTCCTTGCCGGCGATCGGATGCGCGGGCACGAAGGAAACGATGCGGTCCTTGAGGACGCGGCGCGCCGCATCGACGACGTCGCGCTTGGTCGATCCGACGTCCATCATCAGCGCACCGGGCTCGACCAGGTGGCGGATCGCCTTGAAGATCGCCTCGGTCGACGACACCGGCACCGCGAGCAGCACCAGGTCGGAGCCCGAGACGGCGAGCAGCGCCGATTCGGCGGCGATGTCGATAACGCCGAGGCGAATCGCCTCTTCGGTCGTCGAAGGCGACTTGCTGTAGCCGACGACGCGGCGCACCAGTCCGGCCCGCTTGAGCGCCAGGGCGAACGAGCCGCCCATCAGCCCGCATCCGATCACGCCGAGTTGTTGGAACATGCTAGGCGCCGGCCCCGGCGGGCCGTCCCAAGGGGCCGGCCGCCCCCGCGGGGGGCAGCGAACGAAGTGAGCGTGGGGGTTTCATCTAGTGCGAGTCGACAGGGTAGGTGCCGAGCAGCTTGAAGAACGAGGAAACCTCGCGCAGCTCGTTCAACGCGGCGCCGACCTCGGGCTGGTCGGGATGGCCCTGCAGGTCGACGTAGAAGTAGTACTCCCACTGCCCGGAGCGGGCCGGCCGCGACTCGAAACGCGTCATCGACACACCGTGCACCTTGAGCGGCACCAGCATGTCGTGCACCGCGCCCGGCCGGTTCGGCACCGAGACGACGAGGCTGGTGCAGTCGTGCCCCGAGGCCTTGGGCAGCGGATGCGCCGCAGGGTGGGCGACGATGGCGAAGCGGGTCCGGTTGTGCGCATCGTCCTGGATCGCCGGGGCGACGATGTGCAGGCCGAACTCGCTGGCGGCGCGTTCGCTGGCGAGGCCGGCAAGACGCTCGTCGAGGCTCGCGAGGCGGGCGCCTTCGGCATTGCTCGCCACCGGCCGCCGCTCGGCGTTGGGCAGGTGGTGGCTGAGCCAGGCGTGGCATTGCGCGAGCGCCTGCGGATGGGCGCAGACGGCTGCGATGCCTTCGCTCGAGTCGATGCGCCGCAGCAGGTTGTGGCGCACGTAGAGGCTGGTCTCGCCGACGATGATGAGGGGCGTCGTCAGGAACAGGTCGAGCGAGCGCGTGACCACGCCTTCGCTCGAGTTCTCGACCGGCACGACGCCGAAGTCGGCGGCGCCGGCGCTGGTCGCGTGGAAGACCTCGTCGGCGTTGGCGCACAGCACCTTGACGATCGACGCGCCGAAGTAGCCGAGCGCGGCCAGCTCGCTGAAGGTGCCGGCCGGCCCGAGGTAGGCGACGCGCGTCGGCGTCTCGAGCGCGCGGCAGGCCGACATGATCTCGCGCCAGATCGGCGCCACGCTGGCGGCAGGCAAGGGGCCGGCGTTGGCCGCCTTCAGGCCGTCGATGACCGCGGCCTCGCGCTCGGGCCGGAAGGCGGGCGAGCCTTCGTTGCGCTTCAGTTCGCCGACCGCCAGGGCGACTTCAGCGCGCCGGTTGAGCAGGCCGAGCAGCTCGCGGTCGAGCGCATCGATCTGCGCGCGCAAGGCGGCAAGGTCGGGCACTCGGCCGGGCTCGGTCGTGGCCATCCGGCGGCGCTGTCGGATTACTTGCCGCTGGCCCGGGCCGCCGGAGCGGGCGGCCGCGTCGACAGCGAGGTCGAAGCGGGCGGGTTCGGCGCCGCCGGCGGCACGCCGAAGATGAGTCGGATCCGGCCATCGAGCGCCTGCACCTTCGGGTCGACCACCGGGCGCGCGTCGGCCAGCAGCTTCTGGACGAAGGCGTTGCGCGCGTCGGGCCCGATCTGCTGGTACTTCTTGTTGACCGGCGACTCCAGCCAGGCGAGCAGCTGCCTCAGCTCGTCTTCGGTCATCTTCTCTTCGAGCGCGGCACCGATCGTCGAGGGCGCGATGCGCAAGGCGCGCTCGCGCACCAGCGGGTAGGCCTCGTCGACGTATTTCTTGACCTCGGCCTCGATCGCCTTGCCCGTGACCTCGCGCTTGTCGGGTGCCACCTGGCGCTGCAGGGCGAGCCCGGCCTCCTGCATCATCTGCGCCGCCGGGCGCTCGATCAGGTTGCGCGCGACGCCCTCGATTTCAGTCTGCTGAATCTGCAGGATCTTCTGCACCAGCTCCTTCTTCGTCTGTGCCGCGGCCCCGGTCGCGAAGGCGAGGGCGATGCAGGCGCCGACGAGCTGCATCGGTGCGCGCCGCGTCATGGCGCGTCTCCTTCGGCGGCGGCGGAATCGCCATTCCCCGGCTCGCCGCCGTTCTCTTCGGCGGCGTCGTTCTCGACGATGCGTTGCAGGCCGATCAGCTGCGCGCCGTCGTCGAGCGCGATCAGGGTCACGCCCTGGGTTGCCCGGCCGAGCTCGCGTATCTCGGCGACCCGCGTACGCACCATGACGCCGCTGTCGGTGATGAGCATGATCTCGTCGTCGGCGCGCACCAGCGTCGCGGCGACGACCTTGCCGTTGCGCTCCGACTGCTGGATCGCGATCATTCCCTTGGTGCCGCGGCCGTGCCGCGTGTACTCGGCGATCGAGGTGCGCTTGCCGTAGCCGTTCTCGGTGGCGGTGAGCACGCTTTGCGTCTCGTCCTCGGCCACCAGCATGGCGATCACGCTCTGCGTCGCGTCGAGCGCCATGCCGCGCACGCCGCGCGCGCCGCGACCGACGGCGCGAACGTCCTTCTCGTCGAAGCGCACCGCCTTGCCGCCGTCGCTGAACAGCATCACGTCGTGCAGGCCGTCGGTCAGCGCGGCGCCGATCAGGTAGTCGCCGTCGTCGAGGTCGACGGCGATGATGCCGGCCTTGCGCGGATTGCTGAACTCGTCGAGCGGCGTCTTCTTGACCACGCCCTGCGCCGTCGCCATGAAGATGAAATTGTCGGCGGGGAAACTGCGGAAGCCGCCCGTGAGCGGCAGCACGACATTGACTTTCTCGCCCGCCTGCAGCGGGAACATGTTGACGATCGGCCGGCCGCGCGAGCCGCGCGAGCCCTGCGGCACTTCCCACACCTTCAGCCAGTAGACGCGGCCGAGCGTCGTGAAGCAGAGGATGTAGTCGTGGGTGTTGGCGATGAAGAGCTGCTCGACCCAGTCGTCTTCCTTGTTCTGCGTCGCCTGCTTGCCGCGCCCGCCGCGCTTTTGCGCCCGGTACTCCGAGAGCGCCTGGCTCTTCACGTAGCCGGTGTGCGAGAGCGTCACGACCATGTCGGTCGGCGTGATCAGGTCCTCGGTGCCGAGGTCGAGCGCGTTGTGCTCGATGACGCTGCGCCGCGCGCCGAGCTTGGTCTGGCCGAACTCCTGCTTCAAGGCGGCGAGCTCGTCGGCGATGATCGTCGTCACGCGGGCCGGCGTGGCCAGGATGCCGAGCAGGTCGGAGATCTGCGCCATCACCTCGCGGTACTCGCCGATGATCTTGTCCTGCTCCAGCCCGGTCAGGCGCTGCAGGCGCATCTGCAGGATTTCGGAAGCCTGGTCGTCGGAGAGGCGATAGAGGCCATCGGCCTGCAGGCCGAAATTGGGCGACAGGCCTTCGGGCCGGTAAGCGTCGCGGCCGCCGACGGTGTCGTTGCCGACGCGGGCGAGCATCTCGCGCACCATCGTCGAGTCCCAGCTCTTGCTCATCAGCGCGCTTTTGGCGACCGGCGGCGTCGGCGAGCTCTTGATCGTCTCGATGAACTCGTCGATGTTGGCGAGCGCCACGGCCAGGCCTTCGAGCACGTGGCCACGCTCGCGCGCCTTGCGCAGCGCGAACACGGTGCGCCGGGTCACGACCTCGCGCCGGTGCTCGAGGAAGATCGAGATCAGGTCCTTGAGGTTGCAGAGCTTCGGCTGGCCGTCGATCAGCGCCACCATGTTGATGCCGAACGAGTCCTGCAGCTGGGTCTGCTTGTAGAGGTTGTTGAGCACGACCTCGGGTACCTCGCCGCGCTTCAGCTCGATGACGACGCGCATGCCCGACTTGTCGGACTCGTCCTGGATGTGGCTGATGCCCTCGAGCTTCTTCTCGTGGACGAGTTCGGCCATGCGCTCGAGCAGGTTCTTCTTGTTGACCTGGTAGGGAATCTCGTCGACGATGATGGCCTGACGCTGGCCCTTGTCGATGTCCTCGAAGTGGCACTTGGCGCGCATCACGACGCGGCCGCGCCCGGTGCGGTAGCCCTCGCGAACGCCGCCCAGGCCATGGATGATGCCGGCGGTCGGAAAGTCGGGCGCCGGGATGATCTCCATCAGCTCGTCGATCGACGCTTCCGGATGTCTCAGCAGGTGCTGGCAGGCGTCGACGACCTCGTTCAGGTTGTGCGGCGGAATGTTCGTCGCCATGCCGACGGCGATGCCACCGGCGCCGTTGACGAGCAGGTTCGGCAGCTTCGACGGCATGACCAGCGGCTCGTGCTCGCTGCCGTCGTAGTTCGGGCCGAAATCGACCGTCTCCTTGTCGAGGTCGGCGAGCATCTCGTGCGCGATCTTGGCGAGACGG
>JANXXS010000423.1 GCA_025350505.1 Burkholderiales bacterium | reverse complement strand
CGGGCCGCCGCGTTCCGCCACTGGCTGGGCGCCTGAGCGCGGCCGCCAAGGCCTTTCAGGCCGCCCGCTACAGCCCGGCGTGGGCACGCATTGGCGTGAACAGGCCCTAGACTCTCGGTCTTTCTCGCCTGCCGCGACGCCATGCCCTGGTTCTGGAAGCCCTACACCTCCGACGTCACCTCGTTCATCGAGACCCTGAAGGCCAAGCGGCCGGCCCTCGAGGACGAGCAACGGCGCGGTCGCGCCCTGCTCTGGGACCGGCGCATCGATGCGGTGGCCGAAGCCGACTTCGGCGACGCCAAGGTGGCGCAGCAGCCCTACGTCTACCAGACACGGCAACGCTGAGCCGCCGGCACTCCGTTTCCCGTATCCGACGATGAGCGCATTCGCGGCCGCCGAGGCCGAGGCTGCAGCCGCGACGCTGGCGACCGACGCCGTCGACGGCATCGCCGTGGCCCGCCTCTACGGCGAGCCGCTGTTCGCGCTGCCGACCGACCTCTACATCCCGCCCGACGCGCTCGAGGTCTTTCTCGAAGCCTTCGAAGGGCCACTCGACCTGCTGCTCTACCTGATCAGGAAGCAGAACTTCAACATCCTCGACATCCCGATGGCGAGCGTGACGCGGCAGTACCTCGCCTATATCGAGCAGATCAGGAAGACCAACCTCGAGCTGGCCAGCGACTACCTGCTGATGGCGGCGATGCTGATCGAGATCAAGTCGCGCATGCTGCTGCCGCCGAGGAAGACAGCCGACGGCAAGGAGGCCGAAGACCCGCGTGCCGAGCTGGTGCGCCGCCTCGTCGAATACGAGCAGATGAAGCTGGCCGCGGCCCGGCTCGACGCGCTGCCGCTGCTCGGCCGCGATTTTCTGCGCGCTCAGGTTGCCGTCGACGACACGCTGGCGCTGCGCCTGCCCGAGGTCTCGCCGGCCGACCTGCGCGAAGCCTGGACCGAGCTGCTGCGCCGCGCCAGCCTGGTCCAGCATCACCGCATCTCGCGCGAGCAGCTCAGCGTGCGCGAGCACATGAGCATCCTGTTGCGCGGGCTGAGCGGCCGGCGCTTCGCGATCTTCGAGGAGCTGTTCGACCCCCAGCGCGGCCCGGAGGTGATGGTCGTCACCTTCATCGCCCTGCTCGAGCTGGCGCGCGAGCACCTGATCGAGGTGACGCAGGCCGAGGCGTTCGCGCCGATCTACGTCCGGCTGGCTTACCAGACGAGCTGACCGCCTCTGTCATCCCGAGCGGCGGCGAAAGATCTCGTCGGTGGCGACATGAGATCCTTCACTTCGTTCAGGATGACCGCAGCCGGCCGCAGTGCTCAGCGCTTCGCCAACTTGAAGGCGATCATCGCCCTCAGCTTGTTCGGCAACACCGGCTTGATGAGCAGGTGGAAGTCGTGCTCCTGCGCTTCCTTGTCGTGGCCGGACATGCTGCTGCCGGTGACGACGATGGCCGGCAGCCGATCGCCGAAGCGCTGGCGCAGGGCATCGATCGCGGCGACGCCGGTCTCGCCCGGCTCGAGCCGGTAGTCGGCGATGACGAGGGCCGGCTTGACGATTGCCGGATCGCTCGCCGCCGCCCACGCGCGCGTCGCGCTCACGCTTTCGAAGGCCTCGATCGAGGCACCCCAGCCGCGCAGCAGCACCTCGAGACCCTGGCGCACTGCCGGCTCGTCTTCGACGATGACGAGCAGCTTGCCGTCGAGCGTGAGGCCGAGCGGCGCCTTGCCGGGCGGTGCCTTCGCGCCGGGGCGCGGTGCCTTGCCGACCGGCAGCTCGAGCGTGAACACGCAACCACGGCCGACCTCGGAGCGCAGCGAGATCGGCGCGTCCATCAGCGCGGCGAGGCGCTTGACGATGGCCAAGCCCAGGCCGAGGCCTTTCTTCTGCTCGCCGAGCGCGGCGCTCGGCGTTCCGGGCAGCTGGTAGAACTCCTCGAAGACGCGCACCCGTTCGTCCTCGCGGATTCCCGGCCCGGTGTCCCAGACCTGCAGGCGCACGCGCTCGCCGCAGCGGCGCGCGCTGACCAGCACCGAGCCGTCGACCGTGTAGCGGATCGCGTTGGAGAGCAGGTTGCGCAGGATTCGTTCGACGAGCAGCGGGTCGGCCAGAGCGACCTGCCGGCCGCCGCGAAAGCGCAGGCCCAGCCCCTTCTCGAACGCCGCCGGCTCGTAGTGCAGGCGGAGCTTGCGAAAGATCTCGCCGACGCTGAAGCTCTCGGGATTGACCTCGACGCCGCCGCTGTCGATGCGCGTGATGTCGAGCAGCTCGGAGAACAGGCCCTCGAGCGCGTCGACCGATTCGTTGATGCTGTTGACCAGCTGCGCCACTTCGGGCTCGTGGGTGCGCTGGCGCAGCGCCTCGGCGAACAGGCCCATCGCATGCAGCGGCTGGCGCAGGTCGTGGCTGGCGGCGGTGAAGAACTGCGTCTTCGCCCGGTTGGCCACCTCCGCCTCGTGGCGCGCCGCATCGGCGACCGACTTTTCCGCGCGCAACTGCTCGGCCAGCGCTTCGGTGCGCAGCTTCAACGCGATGACGCGGTCGAACGACTCGCGATAGTTGCGGCCGAGCACGACGATCATGCCCATCGCCGTCGCCATGACGATCGCCAGCGGCCAGCTCAGGCCGGCGAGCTGCACCGCGACGGCGACGATCGCCGGCACGAAGACAAGCAGCACGAAGACGACGAAGAGCGCGAACTGCGGCGCCAGGATCGGCACCGACGCGACGCAGAAGGTGAAGACGACGAGGATGAGCGCGATCTGCTGCGCCGGCTCGCCGTAGCCGAAGAAGAGCCACGCCGCGGCGCCCCAGAGCGCGCCGGACGCCAGCACGCCGCTCTGCCAGATGCGCAGGCGCGCGAGCAGCCGGGCGACGGTCTTCGGCTCGTGATGGGCGAAGCGAAGCGCCAGCCAGACGCGGGCCAGCCAGACGGCGCCGAACAAGGCGCCCCAGCCGATCAGCAGCGAACGCGGCGCGGCGTTCGCGAACATGAGCAACACCACCAACGCGCCGACGAAGTGCCCGGCGAGCGTCGTGCGGTTGAAGCCGAAGGTGCCGCCCACCTGGTCGCGCAAAAGCGCGAACCCGTCGAGCGGCGCCTCGGCAGGTGCCGCCATGCCGGGGGCAGGAGCGGCGGTCGCCGTCAGCGTGAAGGGGGACGTGGCGGCCATGGTGCGATGCCGCCCTGGCTCGACATCTGGCTCACGGCAAGCACGGCCTGGGTGCGCGAGTTGACGCCGAGCGCGCGCAGCACCGCAGCGACATGGTCCTTGACCGTCTCGACCGAGAGATTCAGCTCGCGCGCGATCAGCTTGTTCGACAGGCCGCGCAGCAGCAGGGCAAGGACGTCGGTCTGCCGCGGCGTGAGCTTGAAGGCGGCGAGCGCGGCGGCCGGCGGCGGTGCCGCCGGGATCTGCGCGGGATGGCTGGCGGGATGGCTTTCGGCGTCGGGTGGTTCGGTCTCGCTGCGCATCGTCATGGGGGGTACGTAGATGCCGCCCTGCATGACGACGTGCAACGCCTCCTGCAGGGTTTCGTTGCTGGCCCGCTTGGGCACGAAGCCCATGGCGCCGAGGTCGATGGCGCGGATGACGTCGGCACTGCGGTCCGAAGCCGAGACCACGACCACCGGCACCGCCGGCCAGGCGGCGCGCAACTCGGCGAGCAGCTCGAAGCCGTCGGCGTCGCCGAGGCGAAGGTCGAGCAGCATCAGGTCGAAGGCGTCGCCGCTGGCGGCGAGCGCCTCGCGCGCCGCACGAGCGCCGCCGACGCCGACCACCGAGACGTGATTGCCGATGCCCTGGATGACGTTCTGCAACGCCGTCAGGATCAGCGGGTGATCGTCGATCAGCAGAACTCTCATGTGTAGCGGCGAGCGACCGACTCGGCCACGCAGACCGGCTTGTCGGATCCTTCTCGTTCCATCGTTACTTCCATCGTGATCTGCGCGCCTCCGTCGAGAGGCTCGAAGCGCAGCAGCCGAAAGCGACCGCGCAGCCGGCTGCCGCTCGGCACCGGCGCCGGGAAGCGTACCCGGTTCAGGCCGTAGTTGACGCCCATTTTCGTATCCCGCACCTCGAAAGCGTGCGCGCTCATCTCGGGCAGCAGCGACAGCGTTAGAAAGCCGTGCGCGATGGTCGTACCGAACGGCCCGGCCGCGGCGCGCTCGCGGTCGAGGTGGATCCATTGATGGTCGCCAGTGGCGTCGGCGAAGAGCTGGATGCGCTCCTGCGTGACCTCGATCCAGTCGCTGACGGCGACCTCCTGGCCGATCAGCGTCTCGAGCTCGGCCAAGGTGGCGAAGCTGCGCATCGTCAATTGATCCAGACGATGATCGGCGCCCACTGCTCGCGGTCGCGCTCGAAGCGGACCGAGGAGACATCCCAGAGCGTGAGGCCGTGCGCGGCGAGGTGAACGTAGTTCTGCGTGTCGCGCAGGAAGCCGAGCAAGGGGACGCGAACCGATTCGAGAAACGTGCGCAGCTGGTCGGTCGAGATCGTGCCCTCGCGGGTGCGGGTGCCGACGACGGCGAGCTGCACGTTCGGGCTGCGCCGGTGCGAGAGCAGCTGGGCGATGAAGTCGTGCGTGGCGTTGATGTCGAAGATGCTCGGCTGCAGCGGTATCAGCACCTTGTCGGCGAGCTTCATCACCTCGTCGAGGCGCTTGCCGTGCAAGCCGGCGGGCGTGTCGAGGACGACGTGGGTCGTGCCCTTGGGCGGCCGCACGATGTCGCCCTGCGCCGTTTCCCAGGCGCTGATCTTTGGCAGGCCTGCGGGCCGGTGGTCGAGCCAGGTGCGCGACGATTGCTGGCGGTCGACGTCGCCCAGCATGACGGCGTACCCACGCGAGGCAAGGTAGCCCGCCAGGTTGGTCGAGAGCGTCGTCTTGCCTACGCCACCCTTGGGGTTGGCGACCACGATCACCGGCATGTCGGCCCTCCGTCGGTTTTTGATTTTGCGGTTATGTTAGCGGCGGCCGGCGTCTTGCCGCCATCCCCAGTTACCAGCGCAACCTAGCCCGCGAGACCGTTCATGGCAGAAACCGCCGCACCTCCTTCGGCGCCGCCGAACCCCGGCGCCGAGATCCTCGTCCTGGTCGCCCATCCGGAGCTCGAGCAATCGCGCGCCAACCGGCGCATGCTGCTCGAGGCGAGGTCGCTGCCGGACGTGCGGCCGGCCGGCCGCATCGTCGTGCGCGACCTCTATGCGCTCTATCCCGACTACCTGATCGACATCCCCGCCGAGCAGGCAGCGCTCGCCGCAGCCAGGCTGGTCGTCTGGCAACAGCCGATCCACTGGTACGGGATGCCGCCCTTGCTCAAGCTCTGGGTCGACGAGGTGCTCGCCTTCGGCTGGGCCTACGGGCCGGATGGCACGGCACTGCGCGGCAAGGACCTCTGGCTCGTCGCGACCACCGGCGGCCCGGAGGATTCGTACCGGCCCGACAGCTACAACCGCTACTTCTTCGACGCCTTCCTGCCGCCTTACGAGCAGACCGCGGCGCTCTGCGGCATGCGCTTCCTGCCGCCGCTGATGCTGCATGGCGCGCACAAGGCGAGCGAGGCCGAGATCTCGACCCATGCACAGGCCTACGCGAAGAAGCTCGCCGACTACCCGCAATGGCCCGAGCTCGACGAGGTCGAGCAATGCGTCGACTGCGTCGTGCCGCTGACGGCGCGGCCGATGGAAAACGTCGTCGAAGCGGTGGCCTGATGGAACACGCCTCCTGGCTCAGCGGCCTGCTCGTCTACCTTGCCGCCGCCGTCTTCGCGGTGCCGGTGGCCAAGTTCTTCGGCCTCGGTTCGATCATCGGCTACCTCGCCGCCGGCATCCTGATCGGGCCCTGGGGCTTGAAGTTCGTCACCGATCCGCAGCAGATGCTGGAGTTCGCCGAGTTCGGCGTCGTGCTGATGCTGTTCCTGGTGGGCCTCGAGCTCGAGCCGCAGCGGCTGTGGTCGCTGCGCAAACCGATCTTCGGCTGGGGCAACACGCAGCTCTTCGGTTCGGCCGTGCTGCTCGTCGCGGGGTCGCTCGCCTTCGGCATCGACTGGCGCTTTGCCGTCGTCGCCGCGATCGGTCTGGCGATGTCGTCGACGGCGATCGGCCTCGGCGTGCTGGCCGAACGCAACATGATGGCGACGACCGCCGGCGAAAGCATCCTCAGCGTCTCGCTGCTGCAGGACATCGCGGCGATTCCCATCCTCGCCCTGGTGCCCTTTCTCGTCCTCGGCAGCGGCCACGAGGCCAGCAGCAGCGGCTGGCTCGGCCCGGCCAAGGCGATCGGCACGATCGCAGTGGTCATCCTCGGCGGCCGCCTGCTGCTCCGGCCCATGCTGCGCTGGATCGCGCTCAGCGACACGCCCGAGATCTTCACCGCCGCATCGCTGTTGCTCGTGGTGGCGACGGCGGCGCTGATGAACGCGGTCGGGCTGTCGATGGCGCTCGGCGCCTTTCTCGCCGGCGTGCTGCTCGCCGAGAGCGAATACCGGCGCGAGCTCGAGACCGACATCGAGCCGTTCAAGGGCCTCCTGCTCGGCCTCTTCTTCATCGCCGTCGGCATGAGCATCGACTTCGCGGTCGTCGTGCAGCAGCCCTGGCTGATTGCCGGCGTCGTGGTCGCTTTCCTCGCCGTCAAGGCCTTCGTGCTCTGGACGATGGCCGACGCGATGCGCATCCCGATGCTCGAGCGGCCGATCTTCGTCCTCTTGCTGGCACAGGGCGGCGAGTTCGGCTTCGTCGTGTTCCAGACCGCGCAACAGGCCGGCGTGATCTCGGCGCCGGTGTCGTCTTTCCTGGTTGCCGCGGTCGCGATCTCGATGCTGCTCACTCCCCTGTTCCTGGTGGCCGCCGACCGCTGGTGGATCCCGTTCCTGGCCGGCTCGAAACGGCGCCCCGACGTCGAGGAGATCCGTGAGGCGCAGAACGCTTCGGTCATCATTGCCGGCTTCGGCCGCTACGGCCAGATCGTCGCCCGCGTGCTTTTCGCCAACGGCGTCAAGCCGACCGTGCTCGACCATGACGGCGAGGCGATCGAGGCGCTGCGCAAGTTCGGCTGGCCGGTTTTCTACGGCGATGCGACCCGCCTCGACCTGATGCGCACCGCCGGCGCCGACAGGGCCAGGTTGCTCGTGCTCGCCATCGACGACATAGAGCAAAGCGTCGAGTGCGCGAAGATGGTCCGCGAGAACTTTCCCGAGGTCACGATCGTCGCCCGGGCTCGCAACGTGCAGCACTACTACGAGCTGTACGAGCTCGGCGTGACGATGATCGAGCGCGAGACGCTCGACTCGGCGCTGATGACGGCGCGCAGTGCGCTCGAGCAGCTCGGCTGGCAGCCGCACCAGGCGCGAAATCTCGCCCTGCGCTTTCGCCGCCACAACGTCGCGCAGCTCGCCGCGCTGGCACCGCACCGCAAGGACGAAGCGCGCCTCATCGCCGCGGCCAAACAAGGCCGCCAGCAGCTCGAGGAGCTGTTCGCGATCGAGCGTCAGCAGGCGGCCGAACGGCAGGCGCGCGCCGGCTGGAGCGCGGGCAGCGAGCCGCCGTAGCGAGTCAATAGTCGGACGGCATCTGGTCGGCCTCGCGCATCGACGCCTGGGCGTTTGCCGTAGACGTCGATTGCGGCACACTGCGTTCACGAACCCACTGGGAGTTGGCGTGGCATCCAAAAACCTGCTGCCGGCAATGATGCCGAGCATTGCGCTCGAATCAAAACATGCGACCCGGCGTTGGTACGCCCGCCTCGGGTCGTTGTTGGCCTGCGTGTTGTCGCCGTGCCTCGGGCATGCACAGACAGCAGAGTTGCCCACTCCCGACAACTTTCGCGCGGGCGACGCGTGGGAATGGCGGCAGGTCGACACTCGCACCAAGCAAGTGGAAACAAAGCTGGTGCGTTCGGTGGTTGCCGTGAACGCCGGCGTCCTTCAATTCTTTGATGGCGTTGCGCGCTCGGACATCGCCTCGGATCTGACTTTCGGGAGTAGAGGCGAGGAAACACGAAAGCCTTGGCGAGCGTGGCCGCTCTCGCTGGGCAAGAAGTGGGTCTACGACGGCACTTGGCGTCGCTCGGACGGAGTGACCGGGACGACACAGCAAGATGTCGAGGTTGTCGCCTATGAAGAGGTTGCCGTACCGGCCGGCAAGTTCATGGCATTCAAGATCGAGCATCGAGGGTTCTACCGGAATTCGAACGGGGCCACCGGCAAGCAGCAGGACACTTACTGGTACGCGCCGGAAGCCAAATGCGATGTGAAGCACGACCGTTTCGATGGATTCAATTCGTACAGCCAGGAGCTGACGAGCTTCAGGCTGGCCTCTGCGTCGGCCGGCGAGACCGGCCTCCTGTCGACGCCGCCCACCACACCGGGTTCTCGCCTGTTTCTGGACGAAAGTGCTCTTAGGGCACGCCTTGTCGGCAAAACAGTGCACTTGAAGCGCTACGCAGATGGCGCCATCCGCGAACTATCTTTCAGACAGGACGGCAGTGCGTCCATGGAAGGAGGTGGCCGCAAAGGCCGCTCCAGAAATGGGACTTGGGAATTCAGCGGCGGAAAGATGTGCGCTCATCTTGGCCCGGACGATTCCTGCTTTCTCTTCTTCGAGGAAGCAGGAGTGCTCAAGGTTGGGCCGCGCGATGAAGACCCGCGATGGGAGGTCCTTCAGATTCAATAGCGATCGGATCGCAGACCCGTAGGCGCCTGTCGCAGATTCTGGGCAGCGCATCGATCGCGCCGAGGCCGGCGCGGCTGGCGGCGGCGCCGAGGATCAGTCGGCGCCGGCTCGGGTTCATGCGATACGGCACGCCTCTTCGAACGACAGCCGCGGGCTGCGCGCGAACACCTTCGACGGGTCGCCGTGGCCGAGGTTGCAGATGAAGTTGGTCTTGACCTCGGTGCCGGCCCAGAACGCGGCATCGACCTTGGCGCCGTCGAAGCCGCTCATCGGCCCGCAGTCGAGGCCGAGGGCGCGCGCGGCGACGATGAAGTAGCCTCCCTGGATGCTCGAGTTGCGAAACGCCGTGGCGTCGGCGAATTCCTTCTTGCCGACGAACCACGACTTGGCATCGGCGTGCGGAAAGAGGTGCGGCAGCTTCTCGTAGAACGCCATGTCCATGCCGATGATCGCCGTCACCGGCGCGGCGCGGGTCTTGTCCACATTGCCCGGCGACATGCCGGCGAGCAGCTTTTCCTTGGCCTCGGGCGAGGTGACGAAGATGATCCGCGACGGCGAGCAGTTGGCCGAGGTCGGACCCCACTTCATCAACTCGTAGAGCTGGTGCAGCGTCGCCTCGGGCACGGGCTCGGCGGTGAAGCCGTTTTGCGTGCGGGCGTGGTCGAAGAGCTGTTCGGTCGTGACGTTCATGAGGTTGGCCGGGTGCATCGGCCTCGGAAATGCGATTGCTTCATTGTCGACAGCAAGCGCCGCGCAGGCATCAAGGGATTCGTCGTCGGCGTTCGCGGCGGCTGAACGCCGGCCCGACAATCGCCCTCGTGTTCGCCCCTTCTTCCGACGACGTTCGCGGCTTCTTCGTCGAGGCGCGAAAAAAGCGCGCCGGAGGCTTGCCGTTGACGCCGCTGGAGACGATGGCCGCCGACTGGATCGAGTCGCACCCGGAGTACGCCGCTGACCTGGCCGACGCCGAGCAGGCGCGCGCCGCCGTCTACGCACCCGAAGCCGGCCGCGAGAATCCGTTCCTGCATCTCTCGATGCATTTGTCGATCAGCGAGCAGGTTTCGATCGACCAGCCGCGCGGCATCCGCCAGGCCTTCGAACTGCTGGCGGCGCGCCTCGGCTCGATGCATGCGGCGCAGCACGAAGCGATGGAATGCCTGGGCCGGATGCTCTGGGAGGCGCAGCGCAGCGGCCGGCCGCCGGACGGAGAGGCATATATCGATTGCGTGCGTCGGCGCGCGACGCGCGCTTGAGCCCTAGCCGGCCTTGTGCAGGATCAGGTAGAGCGTGACCAGCACGACGAACGCCGCCAGCACCCAGCCGATCGTGCCCGCCGGCTCGCGCGGTCGCACCGGCACGGCCACAGGCAGCGCCGCGTCGGCCGGCGCGAGGCGCGCCTGCAACTGCGCCTCGAAAGCCTTGAAGAAATCCTCGGTGAGCTTGCCGGCGGTGGCGTCGATGAGGCGCGAGCCGATCTGCGCCATCTTGCCGCCGACCTGGGCGCGCGCTTCGTAGGCCAGTCGCGTCGTCGTCGCGCTTTCTGCCGTGAGCTTGACGTCGGCCGAACCCTTGCCGAAGCCGGCGACGCCGCCCTGCCCGTCGAAGTTGATCGTGTAGCCGTTCGGCGCGTCGACATGGGTCATCTTCAGGTTGCCCTTGAAGCGGGCGCTGACCGGGCCGATCTTCAGCGCGACGACGGCCGTGTAGGCCTCGTCGCCGGTGCGCTCGAGCGACTCGCAGCCGGCGATGCAGGCCTTCAACGTCTCGGGGTCGTTGAGCGCCTCCCAGGTGGTGGCGATGGGCGCGGGGATCAGGCGGTTGCCGAGCAGTTCCATGTTCGTCCTTAGGCGGCGCGGCGCTCGGCCGGGCGCGCGATGAGAGAAGCGATCGGCACGCCCGGCGCGCGCAGGGCGACCGCGAGGTCGGCCAGGCTGGCCAGGTTGTGCACGGGCAGAAAGCGGTCGACGTTCGGCAGGATGGCGCGGATGCCGGCGGCGCGCGGCTCGAAGCGGTCGAAACGCAGCAGCGGATTGAGCCAGACGATCTGGTGCGCGAAGAGGCGCAGCTGCCGGGCGGCGCGGGTCAGGTCGCCGTGCTCGTCGGTGTCGAGGCCGTCGCTGACGAGCAGCACCGCCGCGTTGGCGCCAAGGAGACGGCGCGCCCAGTGGCGGTTGAAGTCGTCGAGGCAGGACGCGATGCGCGTGCCGCCCTTCCAGTCCTGCACCTGTGCCGAGGCGATCGCCAGGGCCGCGTCGGGGTCGCGGTTGCGCAGCGCCCGCGTGATGTTGGTGAGGCGCGTGCCGAAGGTCAGCGTGTGCACCTTGAGGTAGCGCCGCGTCAGGCCGTGCACGTAGTGCAGCATGAGGCGCGCATAGCGGTCCATCGAGCCGGAGATGTCGAGCAGCACGACCAGCGTCGGCAGCTCCATGCGCGGCTCGCTGAAGCGCGGCACCAGCGTCGCCGGCTGGCGCGCCATCGCCAGCATGGTGCGGCGCAGGTCGATGCGGCCGCGCGCGCTCGCCTCGTGGCGACGCCGGCGCACGGGAGCCAGCGGCAAGGGCAGCTCTTCGGCGATGCGCTTGGCGAGCTCGAACTCGGCCACCGTCATCGATTCGAAATCGGCCTGCTGCAGCCGCTCGCGGTCCGAGAAGGTGAAGGTCGTCTCGTAGTCGACCTTCTCGTCGGGCTGCGCCTCCGGCCGCGGCCGCGGCGGCTCGACGCGCGGCGGCGCGAGCGCCTCGGCGACCCGGTTCGGGCGCGGTTTCTCGCGGTCGCCGCGGCCCTGCACCTTGGGCAGCAGCAAGGCCATCATCTGTTCGAGCAGCTTGGGGTCGCGCCAGAAGGCGTCGAAGGCGGCGTCGAAAACCGGCTGCTGCTCGTGCCGGTCGAGCATCACGGCGGAGAGCGCGGCATGCACGTCGCCGCGGTGCGACAGGCCGACCGCCTCGATCGCTTCGAGCGCGGCGATGACACGGTCGGGACCGACCGGGATGCCCGCGTTGCGCAGCACGCGGGCGAAGTGGGTGACGTTCTCAGCGAACACCGGCGCGGCCCATGTCGCGCAACTCCTGCAAGAGCTTGGTGACATCGGCGCTCTGCATCTTCATGATGTCGTCGCGGTGCTTGAGCAGCACGCCGAGGGTGTCCTGCACATTGGCCGGATCGAGGCTGATCGCGTTCAGAGCGACCAGCGCGTTGGTCCAGTCGATCGTCTCGGCGATGCCGGGCGACTTGAAGAGATCGAGCGTGCGCATGCGCTGCACGAAGGACACGACCTCGGCATAGAGCCGCTCGGCTGCGCCCGGCGCGCGCAGGCGCACGATCTCGAGCTCGCGCGGCGCGTCGGGATACTCGACCCAGTGATAGAGGCAGCGGCGCTTCAGCGCATCGTGAATCTCGCGCGTGCGGTTGCTGGTGATGATGACGATGGGCGACGCATCCGCCGCTGCCTTCACCGTGCCCAGCTCCGGAATCGTCAGCTGGTTCTCGGCCAGCACTTCGAGCAGGAAGGCATCGAAGGGCTCGTCGGCGCGGTCGAGCTCATCGATCAGCAGCACCGGCGAGCGGCTCTGCGTCAGCGCCTGCAACAGCGGCCGCTCGATCAGCATGTCGCGCGAGTAGAGGCTCTTCGAAAGCCGCTCGCGGCTGGCCAGGTCGTTGACGTCGTGCGCCGCCTCGGCGAGGCGGATCTCCATCATCTGCCGCGCCACGTTCCACTCGTACGCGGTCTGTGCGATGTCGAGGCCCTCGTAGCACTGCACGCGCAGCAACTGCGCGCCGAGCGCGCGCGCCAGCGCCTTCGCCAGCTCGGTCTTGCCGACGCCGGGCTCGCCTTCGAGGAACAAGGGCCGCTTCAGGCTCAGGCCGAGGAAGACCGCGGTGGCAAGCCGGCGATCGGAAACGTAGTTCTCGCCGCTCAGCAAGGAGAGAACGGCGTCGACGTCGGCGGGGAGTGGAGTGGGTGTCGTCATGGCTTTGAAGTCATGCTAACCGGATGGGCAATTGGACGGAGCCCGTTGGGTTGGCGCGCTGCAGCGTCGGGCGCGCATCGGCGGCGCTGAGCAGCGCAGCGATCGGGGCGTGCGTGCGCAGCGCGCCTCGCGAGACTGACTTGCCGCAGCCTGTTTGAACGCAGAGAGCGAAGCGAGCGAAGTGAGTTCTGCGACACGCCCGGAGCGCGAGCAGCGCAAGGCAGTCGGCCGCAGGCCGACCGCCGCGGCTGCGCGACCGACCGGTCGCCCTGCGCCTGAGCCCGCGAAAAACGAACGAACGTCAGCGAGCCAACGCCGCCGCCACCGCCCGTGAAGCCATGACGCTGATCATCGCCGCGCGATATTCAGCCGACCCATGCAGATCGCTGTTGATGTCGTCCGTCGGCATCTTCACCGCCTTCGCCGCGTCCGCAGTGAACGCCTTCGTCAAAGCATCCTCGATCGCCTTCGCACGAAACACCGCCGCCTTCGCGCCAGTGACCGCAACACGCACACCGCCCGCCGTCTGCGCGACGAAGACGCCGATCAACGCGAAGCGCGACGCCGGCTGCTTGTACTTGATGTAAGCCGCCTTCTGCGCCGCGGGAAAAGTCACCGCCGTGATGAGCTCGCCAGGTTGCAACGCGGTCTCGTAGAGGCCTGTGAAGAATGCGTCGGCAGCGATGGTGCGGCGGTCGGTGTGGATGGTCGCGTTCAGCGCCAGCACGCCGGCCGGATAGCAGGCGGCCGGGTCGGCGTTGGCGATCGAGCCGCCGAGGGTGCCCATGTTGCGCACCATCGGGTCGCCGATGCCGCCGGCGAGCTCGGCCAACGCCGGCAGCAGGCGCTTGACGTCGGCGTTCGACGCCACCGCCGCATGCGTCGCCATCGCGCCGATCGTCACGCCGCTGGCATCGGCGGTGATCGCCTTCAGGTCGGCGACGCCGCCCAGATCGACGAGGCGCGCCGATTGCGAAAGGCGCAGGCGCATCGCCTGGATCAGGCTCTGGCCGCCGGCGAGGTAGCGGGTGTCGGCGCCGGTCGCGGCCGCCTTGGCGGTATCGCGGCTGGCGGGCCGCTGGTATTCGAATCCGTACATGAATGTTCTCCTGGTCCTGTTCTTGGGCGGTCAGGCGTGCGTGCCGCGGGCGGCGCGCCAGACGCGTTCGGTGGTGGCCGGCATCGCCACGTCGACGACGCCGAGCGCGTCGGTGATGGCGTTGATGTAGGCGGCCGGCGCGCCGATCGCGCCCGCCTCGCCGCAGCCCTTGACACCGAGCGGGTTGTGGCTGCATGGCGTGTTCGTCGTCGCCAGCTTGATGGTCGGTATGTCCATCGCGCGCGGCATGGCGTAGTCCATGTACGAGCCGGTCAGCAACTGGCCCGATTGCGGGTCGTAGGCACAGCCTTCCATCATGGCCTGGCCCAGGCCCTGGGCGATGCCGCCCTGCACCTGTCCCTCGACGATCATCGGATTGACGATGTTGCCGAAGTCGTCGACGGCGACGAAGGACTCGATCTTCACCTTGCCGGTGTCGGGATCGATCTCGACCTCGCACACATAGCTGCCCGAGGGATAGGTGAAGTTGGTCGGGTCGTAG
>JANXXS010000289.1 GCA_025350505.1 Burkholderiales bacterium | reverse complement strand
CGAGCTGTTCGCCGAGGTGCCGGCGGCGCGCGAGCGCGGCTACGGGCCCGGACGCTTCTCTTTCAACGTCGCCGGCGGCCGCTGCGAAGCCTGCCAGGGCGACGGCGTGCTCAAGGTCGAGATGCACTTCCTGCCCGACGTCTACGTGCCCTGCGACGTCTGCCATGGCCGGCGCTACAACCGCGAGACGCTCGAGGTGCTCTACAAGGGCAAGAACATCACCGAGGTGCTGAACCTCACGGTGGAAGACGCGCACGGCTACTTCAGCGCCGTGCCGAACATTGCGAGAAAGCTCCAGACGCTGCTCGACGTCGGCCTCGGCTACATCCGCCTCGGCCAGAGCGCGACCACGCTCTCGGGCGGCGAGGCGCAGCGGGTCAAGCTCGCGCTCGAGCTCAGCAAGCGCGACACCGGCCGCACCCTCTACATCCTCGACGAACCGACCACCGGGCTGCACTTCGCCGACATCGACCTGCTGCTCAAGGTGCTGCACCAGCTGCGCGACGCCGGCAACACGATCGTCGTCATCGAGCACAACCTCGACGTCATCAAGACCGCCGACTGGGTCGTCGACATGGGCCCCGAAGGCGGAGCCGGCGGCGGCCAGGTCGTGGCCGAGGGCACACCGGAGCAAGTCGCGGCCAATCCGGCGAGCTTCACCGGGCGCTACCTGCGGCCGCTGCTCGCGGCCTGATTCCCGTCATGACGCGGTCGGGCCTGAACGCCTAGACTCGCCGCTCAGCCGAACAAGGAGACGCCGCGTGCCCGCCATCGACTACTACCTGTCGCCGCATTCGCCCTGGACCTATCTCGGCCACGCGCGCTTTGCACAGATCGCTGCCGCCGCGGGCGCCAAGATCAACGTGCTGCCCGTCGACCTCGGCCGGGTCTTTCCGGTCTCGGGCGGACTGCCGCTCAGCAAGCGGGCGCCGCAACGCCAGGCCTACCGCCTGGTCGAGCTGCAGCGCTGGAGCGAATACCTGGGTCGGCCGCTCAACCTGCAGCCGCGCTACTTTCCGGTCGACTGCCACGACGCCGCCAAGCTGATCATCGCCGTCGACAGCGCCGACGGCACCGACGCGGCGATGCGCGTCGCCGGCGCGATGATGCGCGGCGTCTGGGTCGAGCAGCGCAACATCGCCGACCCGGCCGTGCTGCAGGCGATGCTCACCGAGTGCGGCCTGGCTGCACGCCGACTCGACGATTCGCAATCGCAGACCGTGCACGAGCGCTACGAAGACGACTCACAGCGCGCCATCGAAGCCGGCGTGTTCGGCGCGCCGAGCTACATGGTCGACGGCGAGCTGTTCTGGGGGCAGGACCGGCTCGACTTTCTCGAGCGGCGCCTGGCCAGATGACACGAGCCGGCCGCTGACGCGGCTACGGCAGCCGCGCCTGGCGGCGCAGCCCAAGACGATCCACGGCGCTCGTCTCGGGTCTTCGTGTCTACATCCCGAAGCGCGCCTTGGCGTTGGCGACGCAGGCGGTCTTCGGGTCGCCGGCCAGTGCATCACACTTCTCGGCCGCGACCTTGTAGTCGGCCTCGCGCTTGTCCTTGTTGGCGTCCATACGCGCCTCGGTGCCCTTCTTCGTCGCCTTGGCATCGGCCTGGGTCTTCGCCAGCACCGCCTTGGCTTCCTTGATGCAGACGTCCTTGTCGTTGCCGGCCCTGTCGTCGCAGCGCTCCTTGGCGACCTTGTAGTCGGCCTCGGCGCCCTCGTGAATGGCGTGCTCGCGTGCTTTCGCCGTGTTCTTGTAGGCAGCTTCGGCACTTTCCTCGGTCTTGACGCGCTTGGCCTTGGCCTCGGCGACGCAGATGTCCTTGGCGTTGCCGCTCATCGCGTCGCAGGCCTTCTTGTCGGTGTCGTAGGTGGCCTTGGCCGAGGTCTTGGCCTGGTCGTAGGCGACCTTGTCGCCCTTGGCGGCGAGCGCGTTGCCGCAGAACAAGGCAGCGCCGACGCAGAGTGCGGCGGCCTGGGCGAGGGTAGAGAGCTTGAATGTGTTCATGGTTTTCTCCTGGCGTCCCGAATCGAAACGCATGGAGTATCCAAGCCCGCGACCGCAGCGCGCGTCGGATGAAGCGACCATCGCGCGACGGGCGTGGTCCTACAGCGGCCAAGAAAAAAGCCGGTGCAGGCACCGGCTTTTTCCTGAGGACCGCTCGCGGCCGAAGCCGCGTCGGCTCAGCTCAGATGGCTGTTGATCAGCTTCGTCATCTCGAACATCGAGACCTGGGCCTTCTTGAAGATTTCCTTCAGCTTGGCGTCGGCGTTGATCATCGTCCGCTTCGCTGCGTCTTGCAGGTTGTGCTTCTTGATGTACTCCCAGACCTTCTTCGTGACCTCGGTGCGCGGCAGCGCCTTGTCGCCGATGATCGCCGCGAGCGCATGGCTCGGGGTCATCGCCTTCATGAACGCCGCGTTCGGGGTCCGCTTCTTGGCCGCGGGCTTGGCCTTCTTGGCCGGAGCCTTCTTGGCCGGGGCCGCCTTCTTGGCCGGAGCCTTCTTGGCGGGCGCCGCCTTTTTCGCCGGAGCTTTCTTCGCCGCTTTCTTCGCAGTTGCCATGTTGATTCTCTCCATCAATAGATTGGTTGATGTGCTCGGAGTGGGCGAAAGCCGCGTG